>JAPPED010000003.1:0-300000 GCA_028824295.1 Rhodospirillales bacterium
TCGAGGGTGATCAAGGCACAGGGGAGGTCGCCCGGCGTGTCGGTCTCGGCGAGCCGGGTTTCAAGGCTCCGGAAAGCGTCGGCGGTCCGACAGATCCAGGTCGGTTTGCCGAACGTGAAGTAATCGGTGAACGTGTTCTGCGCGACAGCCGGGGACGCCGCGCCCAGCAGGACGAGGCATCCCAGCATCCGAAGTAGGGTCATTGCCAGTTCGCTCCTTCGATCGAAACCGTTTCGAGAAACGCTCCGATCTGGCTGATCTGATCGAAATCCAGGTACTCTCCGAATGGCGGCATCTTCGGCAGTTTCCCCACTGCAACTACCTCAATGAACTTCTCGTAGCCCCTGAACCACATACGGAGGTCGAATCCCCACTTTCCCCATCGGGGTGACACGCCGTCGGCCTTGACTCCGTGGCACTGCACGCACCACCGACCGTAGAGGAACGCTCCGGCCTCGATGGCTTCAGGATCTCCCGACATGGGGTTGGCGGATTCGATGTCAATGGGGTCGGGCACTTCGTCACTCTCGGCAACCGCGGGAGTAATTGAGCCGGCGATGAGCGCTGTTGCCAGCACTACGGAACGGAAGAGTAACGGTTTCATATAAGTTCAAGGCCGGGAATACCCGGCCTTCCAACGGTGCAACATCAGAGAAAAGCGGGTGGCGGACCCGTGTCCGCCACCCGCCAATCTACGTGCGAACCTTTACTTCAAGGCAAAGGTGACTACGAGCGCGCTGCGCTGGTAGTCCAGGGTCTCCCCGGCGAAGGCGCCAGCGAGCATACCCATGCCGACGTACGTCCCGTGACCGGTGGCCACGGAAATGTACTGCTTGCCGTCAACGGCGTAGGAAATGATCCCGCCGTTCGTGCCGGAACCAAGGTTGAACGTCCAGAGGATGTCACCCGTGTCCCCGTCGATGGCTTCGAGGTTGCCGGTGTAGTCCGCGTTGAACAGCAGCCCGCTGCCCGTCGTCAAGAGGGCCGAGTGCGGGATGATGTCGTAACGCTTCTCCCAAAGGATCTCACCGGAAACCGGCTCACGCGCGACCAGACGGCCGTGGGCCTTGTCGGCCTCCGGGTCAGCCTGGATCCACTCTGCGGCCATGTACACCTGCGCGTACGGTTCGGTGATCCGCGTGGCTTCACCGAAGCTGATCGGGCCGGAACCGTCCTTGTGGGCGATGGTCAGCCACATGCACCATTCCTGGACCGTGCGGTAGGAGATACCGTTGTTCGGGTTGTAGGAACCCGCGTTCCAGCTGTGGCCGCCGTCGATGGCCGGGCAGACCAGGGTCTTCTCGCCGGCAACCGGCCAGAGCATGTTCTCGAACTCGCCGGTTTCCAGGTTGAACCCGGACGTCCAGTTCTGGTGGTTCATCGCTGAGTAGACCGCCAGCGGCTGACCGGTCGCAGCATCGTGAACGTGGTTGAACCCGCTCTTGCCCGGGTGGAGGACCATCCGGCGACCGTCCTTCTCGAAGATCACGTACTCGCCGGGTGAGGCGTCGTAGTCGTACGGGTCACTGGGCGCTTCCTGGAAGTACCAGTTGAGCGCGCCGGTGTCGAGGTCAAGCGCTACGGTGGACGACGTGTAGAGGTTGTCGCCAGGCCGGTGCGCATCCACGTTCGGGTCGCGGCAGTCGGCGCCACAGTAGTCGTAGTCGGGGTTCGGGTTACCCGTACCCATGATGATCTGGTTGTTGTCGAAGTCGACGGTACCGGGCTGCCAAGAGCCGCCGCCGCCGTACAGCCATGAGTCACCACCCCAGGTCGCTAGCGCTGCGTCGTCGCCGCGGCCGGTCGTGTAGAAGGTCCAAACAACCGATCCGTCCTGCGGGTTGATGCCGAAAATCCGGCCTTCGACCGGGTACTCACCACCGTTCTGCCCGATCACCATCATGTTTTCGCTGACGTAGGTGGCCGCGCCGCTGAAGCCCGCCGTGATCTTGGCGGAATCGACGATCTGCTGGTCCCAAAGGACAGATCCGTCATCCTGGCTGAGCGCCACGATCCGGCCGTCTGCCAGACCCATGTAAACACGTCCACCGCCCACGGCCGTGCCGCGAGTGTGTGCGAATGCCGAGCGGGCAACCACCGCCTGGTTCATCTCAGGGACGTAGGCCCACAGACGCTGACCGGTAGCCGCGTCGAGCTTCATCACCGAAGATGGGTTGTAGGCAACGTACATGGCGCCGTCGAGCACGAGCTGTGTACTGTGAAGTCCACCGGCCGATTGCTCCGCGCCACCGGGCTGGAAGAGCCAAGCCACGTTGAGGTCACCAAGGTTGTCTTTGTTGATCTCGGTAAGTGGCGAGTGGCGATAGGCCTTGTCGATGGTGCGGTGATAGGCGCACCAGTTTTCATCAGCGCAACTGGCGATCTCGTTCCCGTGATCCATCGCCGAACCCGACGATGCAAACAACGCGGAGACCATTGCCACAGTGGCAGCGGCCCCAAGGGCCGAGCCGATGCGGGAAAGGGTCATCTATTTCCTCCCAAGGATGGCGGCTGGCCGGACGGGGTCAACCGCTCCGGCCAGCAAACCCTTCCATCGTAAGCAGATGTGCCGTTCTCCGCAACGCATCCGGTACGCGCGAGGGCGTGGCGCCATGTGGCCTCAGCTGTCGAAGGCGGCGACGACCACGCGCAGCGGAATCAAGACTGCATGCCGGGGATTGGCGTGGGCCTGGATTCGAATCCGACGGTTGACGGCACCCGGCGCGCCCTTCAGGGCGGAGAGCCACGCACGCCCCTGCCACCGGGTGCCTACAAACAGTCCGTTCAATTCGGCGTGGCGGGCCGCGAACGCGATGTGTGCCTCGCCTTCCAGCACCCAGGGGCGAATTCCGATCGCAACCAGCGCCTCTGTGTCATCCGCCCGGACGGCATCGGCGACGCGCAATTCAGTGTGTTCGCCGGCTCGACACCCGCCGAGGTGGCGAAGACATGCCTGCCAGGCGGACGGTACTTCCGTGGCGGCGTCGGCTGCGCCGATATCCGGAGAGAATGCGAACCGCTCTCCCGGCACCGACGATTCCGGAAAGGGATTGAATGGGAACGGCAGGTGATCGCTCCGATAGAGCAGGAAGTCGAGGATCGCGCCCAGCAGCGCCTTCATTGCATCCGCGAGCTGCGTGATGCGCTCATTGCTGCGGTCAGCCCACAGATGAAATCCGAATTGGACCACGGCGAGCAGCAGCAATAGAGGAAGCAGGACATAGCCAATTGCGCCGAACGCGATCATGGCAAGCAGCCGTTTCCACGGCTGCTCAGGTCCTAGCACTACGGGCGGGTCCGCAGGCATGGCGATCTCCTGGCAGCTGCCGCGACACGCCCATTCTGCGCAATTGGTCAGGAAATTCCAAAGTCGCGATCGTTGGCCAGCAATTCTTCGCTCCGTTGGCCAATCCAATGCACGCGCCTCACGGTCGGGCACGTTCATCTCCGCTAGGATTGGGTACAGCAGCAATGTGAGAACGTCATCGATGCCAACCAGCGCAGTTGCCTCCCGGCGGCGGTTCCCGCCGAAGTCGAGCGTGGTCGGAGAACTCAAGGAGTTTCTTGGTGACCGTGTCTCGACGGCGCCGGCGATCCTGGATCAGCACGGCCGGGATGAATCGTACCACGCGGGACATCGCCCGGACGTGGTCGTGTTTTGCGAAACCACCGAGGAAGTGTCACGTACCGTGGCTCTCTGCGCGCGCGACCATATTCCCGTGATCCCGTTCGGGACCGGTACATCCCTCGAGGGACACGTTGCGGCTCTTGAAGGAGGGGTATGCATCGACCTGAGCAGAATGGATCGGGTACTTGCCGTCAATCCGGAAGACCTCGACTGCACGGTGGAGGCCGGTGTAACGCGGCGCCGGCTGAACGAGCACCTGCGCGACACGGGCCTGTTTTTCCCCGTCGATCCTGGAGCAGATGCGAGCCTGGGAGGAATGGCCGCTACCCGGGCGTCCGGTACCAATGCGGTTCGCTACGGGACCATGCGCGAACTGGTACTCGATCTAAAGATCGTCCTCGCGGACGGCCGCGTCATTCAGACAGGGACACGGAGTCGCAAATCGTCGGCCGGCTACGATCTCACCCGTCTGTTCGTCGGATCCGAAGGAACGTTGGGCATCGCGACTGAGGTAACGCTCAGGCTGTTCGGGCACCCGGAATCCATCGTTTCCGCGGTTTGCTCATTCCCGACGGTCGACGCGGCGGTCCGGACTGTGATCGCCACCACGCACTCGGGTGTGCCGGTGGCTCGCGTGGAACTGATGGACGCCTTGTCAATGGAATGCTTCAACCGTTGGGGCAAGACGAGCTACGCCGAGACACCTGCGCTGTTTCTGGAGTTTCACGGCACGCCGGCGACCACGGCGGAACAGGCGGAAACCGTCTCACAACTGGCGCAGGAATTCGGTGGCCGTGACTTTGCCTGGAGCGCCAACCAGGAAGAGCGAAATCAGCTTTGGCGCGCGCGTCATGATTTGCTGTATGCGCTGATGGCCCGATGGCCGGGCCGCAAGTCGCTGACGACCGACGTATGCGTCCCGATTTCGCGACTGGCAGCGTGCATTTCGGAGACGAATGCCGACATCGCGGCAAACTCGTCGATCCCGGCTCCGGTTGCCGGGCATGTAGGCGATGGCAACTTCCATATCGCCTTCATGGTGGATCCTGACAGCCCTGAGGAAATTCGGGAAGCCGCAGTGCTGCACGATCGTCTGGTCCGCCGGGCATTGGACATGGGCGGAACCTGCACGGGTGAACACGGGATCGGCTACGGCAAGATGGAGTACCTGGAGATTGAGCGAGGGGAGGGAGTCGGCGTCATGCAGGCGCTCAAGCAGTCCTTGGATCCCCACAACATCATGAATCCGGGGAAGATCGTGCCGTTCCCGAGTCAACGCTCGAACCTGCCTCAGGTTGCGTGAGGTAACGCTGGGTCCAAGCGGCGGCACTGCGCGTGCGTTTTGTGCATGGCTGGTATGATGTTTCGGTCCGGCTCCTCCCGGCGCGGCAACTCAGCGGCTCCGGGGCTTCCGGAGCTGGCAACGGAGGAGACACATGGACTTCAGTCACCTGAGCAGGCGTAAGTTCCTGCAAGGTACGGGTACCACCGCGGCTGGCGTCGCGATCACGGGTACTCTCGGTGCGGGTGGCATCGCGATCGCAGAAGACGCGTCTTGGGCCTTCGAACCGAAGGCCTTGGACGAAACTACGATCCGTGGCCTCATCGCGATGGCGCGCCAGCTCTATCCGCACGACTTTCTGGATGACGGGCCGTACGTGCAAGTGGTTGCCGGCCTGGATGCCAGCGCAGCCGAGGACGCGGACCTGCAGGCGCAGCTGACCGACGGGGTGCGCGCCTTGGGCGTAGTGGTGTCTGGCGACGCCTCTACCCCTGTGGCCTTCCACGAGCAGAGCGGCGGGCTGCAACTAAGGGCGTTGAAGCGCGAAGAGGCAGCGAACAACGCGTTCTTCGAGGCGGTGCGCGGCGCGACATTGGGTGGTCTCTACGGCAATCCTGAAGTCGCAGCGGCGTTGGGCTTCGAGGGATCCGCGGTCGAACACGGTGGCTACCTGGACCGCGGCTTCGATGACATCGACTGGCTGCCGCAGTCTTCCTGACTGCAGAGGGGGGATAAACAATGGCTCGTACATACGACCTGAGCGACGACAGCGTCGTCGTCATCATCGGTTCTGGAGCCGGCGGCGGCACGCTGGGACACGAACTTTCGGAAAAAGGCATTGATGTCGTCTGCCTGGAGGCTGGTCCTCGACTGGACCTCGGCGACATCGTGAACGACTGGGGCGAGATGGGCGCCAAGCTCAGTTGGAACGACAAGCGGATCGGCTCAGGGGTGCTCAACCCCGGATACCCGCTGTGGGTTTGCAAGACCGTCGGTGGCACCACGGTGCACTGGGCGGGCGCGAGCCTGCGCTTCCAGGAGCATGAATGGAAGGCCCGCACGACCTACGGAGATATTGCGGGTGCCACCCTGCTGGACTGGCCGATCGATGCCGCAGAGATGGATCCGTACTATTCCCGCGCCGAGGACAAGATGGGAACCACGGGTACCCACGGAATTCCGCGGCTCCCGGGCAACAACAACTACAAGGTCATGGAGTACGGCGCGAAGAAGCTGGGCTACCAGACCGTGCACACCGGCAACATGTCGATCAACCCGGAGACTCGCGACGGGCGGCCAGGCTGCCTGCAACTCGGCTTCTGCATGGCGGGATGTGCAATCGGGGCCAAGTGGTCGATTCTGTATTCGGAAGTGCCGAAGGCGGAAGCCACCGGTCACTTCGAGCTGCGTCCCGACTCGATGGTGGTGCGGATCGTGCACGACGACTCGGGCAAGGCTACGGGCGTCGAGTACCTGGATGCGGACGGCAATCTGCAGATGCAGAAGGCGCGGATCGTGGCCGTAGCAGGAAACTCGGTCGAAACACCGCGGCTCCTGCTGAACTCCGCCAGCAGCATGTTCCCGGACGGTATGGCGAACTCTTCCGGCCAGGTCGGGCGCAACTACATGCGGCACCTGACCGCCACCGTGTACGCCGTGATGCCCGGACCCGTCCACTTCGACCGCGGCACCCAGATGGCCGGCATCGTCATGGACGAGGTGCGGCATGACGACAGTCGCGGATTTGCCGGCGGCTACCTGATGGAGACGCTGCCGGGCTTCGGTGTGGCCGCGATTGCCGGCAACGTCGGCGGCATGTCGATCGACACCCCAGGAACATGGGGACGGGACTACACCCGCGAGGTGATCGAGAACTACCGCAACATGGCAGGCATGTGGCTGGTCGGAGAAGACATGCCGCAAGCGGACAACCGGGTCACTCTCCACGACACGGAGAAGGACCAGTACGGGCTGCCAGTACCGGTGGTGCACTTCGACGAGCACCCGAATGACCTGGCCATGCGGAACCACGCCTACCGGATGGGAAGTGCGGTCTACGAGGCAGCTGGGGGGAGCAAGAGCTACGAGCTCCCGCCGTTCCCGGGCACGCACAATCTCGGTACGTGCCGGATGAGCGCGAACGCGGATGAAGGCGTGTGTGGTCCCTCCGGAGCAACGCACGATATCCCGAACCTGTTCATTTCCGACGGTAGCCAGTTCACGACCGGCGCGGCGGAAAACCCGACGCTGACGATTGTTGCGTTGGCAATCCGGCAGGCCGAGCTCATGGCAGAAGCCATGCGGACCAACTCGATCTAGCGGGTTCGTTTCGAGGACAGGGGGCGCGGGCTCACGCGCCCCCTGTCATTGCAGGATTAGATGCGCACTCCGCGTAGCGGTCGGTGCCAGTACGCGTTCACTCGGCCATCGACCGGGGCAGTGGCGGCGACTGCCTGAGCCTTGCACTTCGGTCCCGCGGGTCCATCCTGAGCGAGCTAGGCCAAGCCGCATTGTGCCGCGCTTTCCACGTGAACGGGTAGCCGGCATGACAACCGGCCCGGACATGCAAAGGGCTTGATTGCGCTATCGATCGTTGACGCAATTTGACTAGCATGGTACTCAAGACAACGATGTGGCGTGGCCCGACACTGTCGGGCCGGAGCGCCTCCAGAAGGAGTAGTCACCGTGGAAATGAAGAGTACTAAAGAAGGAGACGTGCTCATCTTCGAGCCTGAAGGCCGCATCGATGGAACCAATGCCCGAGACGTTGAGACTGCGTTTCTCGACAAGGTGAGAGGCGGCGAACTGGTCATCCTCGTCGACTTCTCTGAAGTCGACTTTATTTCCAGCGCCGGTTTGCGCGTGTTGCTAATGGTTGCGAAGGAAGTCAAGGCCCGATCTGGACGGATCGAGCTGTGCTCAATGCGAGACTATTTGAAGGAAGTATTCGAGGTGAGTGGCTTTAACGCGATCTTTCAGATCCATGAAGCGCGGAGCGACGGATTGGCGTCGCTTTCATAGCGGGCGCTTGAGAGGTTCCAGACCGAAAGGTTGAGGTCATCCTGCTGGTGCTGGCCGGTGGCGAGCAGGGTCGCCTCTACATTTGACCTAGTTCTACGGTTGCCACGCGAAACAGCCGAAACAAGCATCTGTCACCGTTGTCCGGACCTGCGTCCCAATGGGATGAGGCCGGGCAGTTAGTTTGTCAGCCAACCTCGACAGTGTTCCACTCAGGCAAGGTGATTTAGCGGCCCGCGACCGCCGCCCAGTCCCGAAGCAGTCCGAATCGCACGCTGAACATAGGCGTGCGCGCGCGCCGTCGCGTCGGTCAGTGTGGCCCCCTTGGCAATCCCGGCGGCTATGGCACTCGCCAGCGTACAGCCAGTACCGTGGGTGTGGGGCGTGTCAACCCGAATCGCAACGAACTCCCGTACTCCGGCATCGGAAACGAGTAGATCGGTCACCTCAGTGCCCCCAAGGTGCCCGCCGGTAATCAACGCTGCGCGCGCCCCCATTGCGATCAGGTGTTGACCGGCGCGGAGCATTTCATCCCGATTGGTGACAGGAAGTCCTGTCAGCCTCTCTGCTTCGGGGGTGTTGGGCGTTACCAGGTATGCGCGTCGCATCAATCGATCACGGAGTGCCACTTCCGCTGCCGGCTCCAACAGAGGCTCGCCCGACGTTGCCGTCAACACCGGGTCGACGATGAGCGGCAATCCGGCGGCGCAGGTGGCCAAGGTGTCGAGTATGGCGTCGATCGTCTCGTTCGAACAGAGCATTCCCGTCTTGATTGCGTCCGCCCCGATATCTCGTAAGGCCGTTTGCATCTGCAAGGCCACGAGGTCCGCGGGCGTGTGCAACACGCGATGGACCCGATGCGTGTCTTGCGCCGTGACCGCTGTCACCGCCGACATGGCGTACACGCCCATTGCCATGGCGGTCTTGAGGTCTGCCTGAAGACCGGCACCGCCGCCCGAATCCGAACCGGCAACAATCAGCAACCGACCACTCGAGTGGCCGCGTCGACGAGCGGACTCAATTTCCGTCAAGCCGCGTCCCGGCTGGCTGTAGCCACTGCGGTTGCAATCGATTCGATGATTTCTCGGGCAGCCGGTTCGTCCGAAGTCTCGACCAGAACGCGCAGCAGCGGCTCGGTACCCGAAGGTCGGACGATGAGTCGGCCTTTTCCCCAGAGGCGTTGTTCTGCCTCCTTGACAACCGCCCGGACGGACTGGTCGAGGAGGGGGTCGACGTCACGGCCGTTCGGAAGACGAACATTGGATTGATGCTGCGGAACTGCTTCGTAGCGGGGCAGCAATTCTGACAGGGGATTGCCCGTACGGGCCATGACAGCCAGCGCCTGTAACGCCGAGGCCAGTCCGTCCCCCGTCTCGCTGTGGTTCGCCAAAATGATGTGACCGGACGGTTCGCCGCCAACGTTGCATCCATGCAACCGCATCCACTGCGAGACGTGACGGTCGCCGACGGGAGCGCGTAGAAGGCCCAGTTGAAGGGTGCCCAGGTAGCGTTCGAAGCCGTAGTTCGAGAACGGCGTGCCGACCACTGCGCTGCCGGTAAGCTTTCCGCTCTCGAGCCATTCGCGCGCGATCAGCGCGATCAGCCGATCGCCGTCCACGACCTGGCCCTGCTCGTCGGCGAGTACGCACCGGTCGGCGTCTCCGTCCAGTGCGATACCGAGATCTGCCCCGGACTCCCGGACCCGCGCTGCCATCGCGTGGGGCGCTGTCGAACCGCAGTCTCGGTTGATGTTCGTGCCATCGGGTGCGACGCCCATGGCCACGACGTCGGCGCCAAGTTCCCACAGTACTTGTGGCGTGACTCGCCAGGCCGCGCCGTTGGCGCAATCGACCACGATCTTTAGGCCATCAAGTCTGAGGTGAGCGGGGACGGTGGCCTTGACCCACTCGTTGTAGCGACCGACGGCATCGTCGATTCGTTTGGCGCGTCCGACGTCTGGGGCGTCTGCCAGGGTGTGGGACATCGGATGCGCTTGCAGGCGCTCCTCCAGCGAACGCTCGACTTCTTCAGAGAGTTTGCGGCCATCCTGGCCAAACAGCTTGATGCCGTTGTCCTGCCAGGCATTGTGCGAACCGGAGATCATGACCCCCAGGTCACATCGCATGGAGCGAACCAGCATGGGGATGGCGGCAGTCGGGATCGGCCCGACGAGGAACACGTTCATGCCGATCGATAAGAAGCCGCTCGTCAGGGCTGTTTCCATCATGTAGCCCGACAGCCGCGTGTCCTTGCCGATAACCACGTGATGGCGATGGTCACCGCGGGTAAATTCCGCGCCAGCGGCAACACCGATTCGCTGGACGAATTCTGGCGTGAGCGGCGCCTCGTTGGCGCGGCCACGAATGCCATCGGTGCCGAATATGTGTCCCATCGTCCCTTCCGAAACGCTACTGTGGCGCCTTTCTACAACCGGTACCGTTACCCGTAAACGGGACCCAGGAGATCAGGAATGAAAATTACTGCGATCGAGACCGTCTCGCACGCGCGTTTTCCCAACCTCCTCTGGGTTCACGTGCACACCGACGAGGGAATCACCGGATTGGGAGAGACCTTTTACGGGACCGGGTCTTCGGAGGGGCACATCCACTCGTACGCAGCCAAGCTCCTCTTGGAGGAGGATCCGCTCCAGATTGACCGGCACAGCAAGCGGTTGACGACCTACATCGGCCACTCGGGGACGGGCGCAGAGGTGCGGGGCAACTCGGCGCTGGATGTGGCGCTTTGGGATATCTGGGGGCAGGTGACCGGGCAGCCGATCTACCAGCTCCTCGGCGGACGGAGTCGGGACTCTATCCGCGTGTACAACACCTGCGCCGGCTACCAGTACGTCCGAACGCACTCCAAGCAGTCCACCGACAGCTTCAACCTGCCGGGCGACCAGCCAGAGGGGCCGTACGAAGATCTTCAGGCGTTCCTGACGGACGCTGGAGCGCTGGCCAAGAGCTTGCGGGAAATGGGCATCACGGGGATGAAGATCTGGCCCTTCGACTATGCGGCGGAAGCTTCCGGGGGACATTACATCTCGCCTTCCGACCTAGCGCGCGCAGTGGAACCGTTCCAGAAGATCCGTGACGCCGTGGGTGACACCATGGATGTGATGGTCGAGCTTCACGCTATGTGGGATCTACCTCAGGCGAAACGCATCGCGGCGGCGCTGGAGCCCTGCAGCCCATTCTGGTTCGAAGATCCGATCCGCATGGACAGCCTTCGCAGCCTCAAGGACTTTCGGGATTCCACACGGGTCCCGACGACGGCAAGCGAAACCCTGGGAAGCCGGGGGCAGTTTCGGGAACTCCTTGAGCTCGGAGCCTGCGACTACGTTATGTACGATATCGGCTGGGTTGGAGGGCTTTCGGAAGCCCGCAAGATCGCCGCAATGGCCGAAGCCTGGCACCGCCCGGTTGCTCCGCACGATTGCACCGGACCCGTCATCTTTGCCGTTTCGGTTCACCACGTGATGAATGCGACGAACGCACTGGTGCAGGAGGTGGTTCGCGCTTTCTACTACGGCTGGTTCCAAGAAATCGTGACCGAGTTGCCGCCACTCGAGAACGGTTTTCTCCGTCCGCTGGAAGGGCCGGGGCTCGGGCTACGCCTCCGGCCCGACTTTCTCGAGGATCCTGACTGCCGGACTCGCAGGACCGACGCCGACGGCACGACCGGTTGACCCGGTTGCAGGAGGGTTGAACCGGCGCTCGGCCGGCACCCCCGCTGCCTGCGTACAGCTACCGCGTCGGTCGGGTTATCGCCAACGTCAGCTTGGATACCTGCTTGAGTCCGGGACCGAATCGGCCATCGACCGGCCAAGAGCCGCCCACACTCGCAGCGCCTGCCGCGTCTCGGCGACGTCGTGCACCCGGACGAGGTTTGCGCCCTGACTCACGGCGTGCAGCGCAATCGCCAGCGAACCTCCGATTCGGTCGGAAACAGGAGCATCGCCGTCCAGATGCCCGATGAGGGATTTGCGGGACGCGCCTACCATCAGGCCGTGCCCGAGGCAGTGGAACATGGGCAGCCATGCGAGGAGCTGCAGATTGTGCTTCCGGTTCTTTCCGAATCCGAGACCCGGGTCGACGATGATCTGGTGAGGCGGAATGCCAGCGGCGCGAGCCCGCTCCACTGCGACGGCAAGATCCGCATAGACCTCGCTGGGGGCGTGATCGTAGTAGGGCCGCACCTGCATCGTTTGCGGGTTCCCGCGCATGTGCATGAGCACGACGGCTAACCCCGCTTCAGCAACGACGCGGGCGCTGTTCGGCGAATGCGACAGTGCAGTGACGTCATTGACGATGGAGGCACCGGCCGCCGCCGCCGCAAGCATGGTCTCGGGATTGCGGGTGTCGACAGATATCACAGCGCCAGTTGGCCGCAACGCTTCGATGACGGGGACGACGCGCCGGATTTCTTCGGCCGGCGCCACCGTCGTGGCCCCGGGGCGCGTGGATTCCCCTCCTACATCGAGGACATCGGCTCCCGCCTTGACCATGGAGAAACCCAGCGCGATCGCCTTTTCGGGCGTGAGGTAGCGGCCGCCATCCGAGAAGCTGTCCGGCGTCACATTGATCACGCCCACGATGCGGGTGCGGTCGAGCGCCATTCCGGCAAACGGAGCCCGAGCAGCGGTAAGGGCATGGCGTGCCACCTGATGGCGGTCATCCACCAGTGACGTCAGTGGCAGGGGGCGCACCTCGGGTGCAGGGTGACCAAGGACGATTTCGTCCACGGCGGCAAAGCCCATGGGGCCGCCTGCCAGGGGCAGACGGTCGGCGGCAGGATGAGCGAAGCGCGAGAGCTTTCGTGGCCGCAGCAGGACGGGGTTGGCTCCTGCGGTCAGCCGCCCACCGGGTGCATCAAGCGTTCTCCGGCTGCGCCGAGCCGTCGCCTTGTTCTTGGGACGCACCGCTTTGCGGGACCGATGAACGTCGGCCCGTCTCCGGTGCCGCTTCGTCATCGTCGTCGCGATGGATGGACCGCCCGCCCAACACGGCATCCACCTCATCTGCCGTCAACGTTTCGTACTCGAGAAGGCTGCCGGCCAGGGCATGAAGCTGGTCGACGCGAGCTTCAAGAATCGTCCGTGCCGTGCTTTCTCCGTCCTCGACGATTCTCCGAATTTCTTCGTCGATCATGCGAGCGGTCTGATCCGACATGTTGCGCTGTTCGGCTACGGAGTGCCCGAGGAACACTTCTTCCTGATTGCTTTGCAGACGGATCGGGCCGAGTCGATCGCTGAATCCGAACTCCATCACCATACGGCGGGCCAAATTGGTGGCCTGCTGGATATCGTTGCCGGCACCGGTGGTGATGTGGCGCTTGCCGTAGATGAGCTCCTCGGCAATGCGACCGCCAAACAGGCCAGCGATCTGTGCTTCCAGTTCAATTTGCGTGTGCGCGTACTTGTCGCGCTCCGGCAGCCACATCGTGACTCCGAGTGCACGGCCGCGCGGGATGATCGTGACCTTGTGGAGGGGCTCGTGGCCTTCGACGTTCAGCATCACGATCGCGTGTCCGGATTCGTGATACGCGGTCATCTTGCGCTCGTCTTCCGTCATCACCATCGAGCGTCGCTCGGCGCCCATCATGACCTTGTCTTTCGCCTGTTCGAATTCGGCCATGCCGACGGATCGGCGGCCCTTTCGGGCGGCAAGCAGCGCGGCTTCATTAACGAGATTTGCGAGATCCGCGCCCGAGAAACCGGGGGTCCCGCGCGCGATGGTCCGGATGTTGACGTCGTTTCCGACTGGAACCTTGCGCATGTGTACGCGGAGGATCTTTTCGCGCCCGACGATGTCCGGATTGGAGACCACCACCTGGCGGTCGAAGCGGCCGGGACGCAGCAGCGCCGGGTCGAGGACGTCGGGCCGGTTGGTCGCGGCGATCATGATCACGCCTTCGTTGGCCTCGAAGCCGTCCATCTCCACCAACAGCTGGTTGAGGGTCTGCTCCCGTTCGTCGTTGCCGCCGCCAAGACCGGCACCGCGCTGCCTTCCGACGGCATCGATTTCGTCCACAAACACGATGCATGGAGCGTTTTTCTTCGCCTGTCCGAACATGTCACGGACCCGGCTGGCCCCGACGCCGACGAACATCTCGACGAAATCCGAGCCTGAGATCGTGAAGAAGGGCACGTTCGCCTCACCAGCGACGGCGCGGGCGAGCAGCGTTTTCCCCGTTCCTGGCGGGCCCACCAGCAGCACGCCCTTCGGAATGGAACCCCCCAGTCGCTGGAACTTTTGAGGGCTCTTCAGGAACTCCACAATTTCTTGCAGTTCTTCCTTCGCCTCGTCGACCCCCGCGACGTTCTCGAAGGTGACGCGCTGCTGATTCTCGGTAAGGAGGCGCGCCCTGGATTTGCCAAATCCGAATGCCTTGCCATTGCCGGATTGCATCTGGCGCATGAAGAAGATCCAGATGCCGATGAACAGCAGCATCGGCAACCAGTTGAGCAGCAGCCCGACTACCGGCGAGACGCTGCTCTCTTCCGGCGCTGCCCGCACGGCAACGTCGTGTTCGCGCAACAGAGGAAGCAGGCTCGCGTCGTCAAGGCCGTATGTCGTGAAACGCTGGCCATTCCGGTAGAGACCGTCGATCACGCGGCCGCTCACGGTGATGGACTTGACCTGACCCGTTTCCACGTTCTCGACGAACGTCGAGTAGTCGATCTCGGCAGCATTCTGCTGCGTGTTGCTATTGAACAGGTTGTACGCGGTCACCACGACCAACCCGATCACAATCCAAAGGGCGAGGTTGCGGGCAAAACCGTTCATGCGTGTCCTCGGCAGCCGGTGTTCCGACCGGTCCCGTTCCTGTTTCCCGGTGACGACGATACGCCGGCCAACAGGCCGGACCGGGGTTCGAAAACGACCCGTATTCTCGTGCGGAGACGGTCGTCTCGCCACCAATTTAGGTGGGGCACTGCGACCAATCCGTCAAGATCACGGAATGCCGGCAGTGTAGCAAGATGATCACGGCGCACGCCGGGACCGGGCGGCGCGACGGGAAGCTTGCGGAGATCCCGCGTTCCAAGTGCGCCGACGACTAGATCGTCGGCCGGGAAGTCGGTTTCAATCTGGAAGCGATTGTCCCATAGCAACTTCGGAGACCGGAGACGGGCAGGGTCGGAGACGGCCCGGGCTTCACGGGTGAATGCGAGCCGTTTCGCGGTCACCGTGAGGACAGCCCCCCCAAGCGTGGATGTGTGAAGCTCTTGGTTGCGAATGCGCTCCAGGACCCGCCAAAGCGACCGGGTGCGTGGCGGATAATCTCGGCCCGCTACTGCCTGCACGACTGCGGCAATGCATCGAAGCGCCAGCAGTTCGGGAAGGGCCGCGAAAGGCCCCAGGTCGACCGTCACGAAGCCCAGAGGTGATACGTGCATCGAATCGTGCAGTCGGGCTGCGGTCGCGCGTTCAGCAAGCGCGTCCAATCGTCTGAACGTTCGGGTCGCACGGGCCAGCGTGGCGGTCTTAGGGAGGTTGGAGGCAGGATGACGCAGGAGCCTGCGAAGCCGAGTCCGCGTATACCGGAGATCCTGATTCGACGGGTCCTCCACGAAGTTGCCGCCGCTCTGCACCACAGTTGCGCGGAGGCGGGACTTCGGAATTCCGAGAAGCGGCCGTACGAGTTCCACCGTCGCCATCGGGGTGCGCACGTGCATGCACCCGAGCCCCGGGATGCCGCTTCCTGCTGCCAGACGCATGAGAAACGTTTCAGCCTGGTCCTCGAGATGATGCGCCAGCAATAGATCGGCGACGCCAGCACGCATGCACCACGCGCCCATCAATCGAAAACGTGCTGCGCGCGCGCTTGCTTGTATTCCGCGCGTAACATTCCCGTGATGCCAGACCAGGGTTTCGTGCTGCATTCCGAGTTCTCGGATCCACCGTGAAACCGTGGCGGCCTCGGACGCGGACTCATGGCGAAGCCGGTGGTCCACGGTCAGTGCGGTGACGGATGCCCGTCCTCCACCTGCCCATTCCGCCACCAAGTTGGCAAGCGCCATGCTGTCGGTACCACCGGAAACGCCGATGGCGAGGGAACAGCACTGGTCGGGCGAGAGGTCGGCCTCTGCGGCGAGGAGCCGAAATTCTGCTGGAGTTACCGGCTCGGAAGCCGCCGGCACATCAGGTGCAGCCAGCGCGCTCACTGCCAATGGCCGCTCGGTCGAGGATTCGCTTTGACGCGTCTGGAAAGTCCAAACCAAGGCGGCGGAACGCTTCGCACGCGTCGTCGTTCTTGCCCAGAGCGATTAACGAAAGCCCCAGCTTGAGAAGGATGTCAGGTGCCTTCTGCTTGTCTGGGGCACTTCGAAACCCGCGCGCGAACTCGGCGGCAGCCTCCGCGTACTGTTCACGAACATAGTGGCTCTCGCCAAGCCAGTAATACGCGTTGTCGGTCAAGGTGCCGTTTGGGTATCTGCGAATGAAGTCCCGGAAGGCTGTCTCTGCGGCCGGATAATCCGCCCTGACCAGCAATTCGTAGGCCTGCCTGTAACTGATTTCCTCGTCATCAAACTGCGTGGCCGTCACAGGTCCGGCCCCTGCCGTAGGCGATCCTGACGGTGGCTCCTGCGCCACCGTGTTCTCGGTTTCGGGCCCCGCGCCGACAACTGGCACTGGAGGTACGGTGTCGGCCGTCGGTGCCGACACCGGCGGGGGCAGCACGTCACTGGATGCCGCCTGTGTCTCCTCCAATTGTCGAAGCTGCCGGTGAAGCTGATCGAGCAAGTGCCGGTTTTCTTCCATCCTGCCGGTCACGGTGCGCAAAGAGTCTTCAAGCTCCTGGAGTCGCCGCTCTTGGCGCGCGATCGCCTCGGTCTGCCGTGAGAGGGCCTCGAGCCTGGTTTCCAGTGCGCCAAGCCGTTCGTCACCGGCCTCCTGTGCAACGGCAGGAATCGCAACAATGCTGCCGCACAGGGCCGCGGTTACAAATGCTGCAGCACGCCCGATCACGGATTGATTACGGTGATTGCCACCCGGTTTTGGCGCCAAGCCTGTTCGTTGTGGCCCTCGACTTCCGGTCGCTCCTTGCCATAGGAGATCGTCGAAATTCGGGTCGCCTCTACTCCGAGTGATACGAGGTAGGTCTTGACGGCTTCGGCCCGACGTTCGCCAAGCGCAATGTTGTATTCCCGGGTACCGCGTTCATCACAATGCCCCTCGATCGTGACGGTCACAGCCGGCGCACCCAGCAAGAGTTCGCTCTGCGCACGGAGAATTGCCTCACCCTCAGCACCAAAGGAACTCTTGTCGTAGTCAAAATAGACTCGGTCGCCGGCTTCGATCAGGTCGACTTCGGCTTGCTCGGCGGGAGTCAATTGCGTCACCCCCGCGGTCTCATCGGTTTCGACGTCGATGCCGCCGTCAGTGATATCGGCGAGTCCAGTTCCCTCCACGACCTCCGCCGGTTCGGCGGTGGGATCTTGTTCGGGGGGGCTGCCGCAGGCCGAAAGTGCCAGCGCGATGCCGAGGGCCGCAAGAATGTGGATAGGCCGATGCATTACTGTGTTCCAGATAACAGATGAGGCAGCCGCCGAGAGTACGGACGAACAGGCGTACAAAATCAGCCGCCGGTTCGAGGGACTCGACTGAGCATTCAGTACGATAAAAGAAAAGTAGGGTGTCCACAACGATGGGAACAGTATTCCGGCAGCGAACGGCGGTCGTGAAGCGTGCCGTACCGCAACCTCGCCCCGACGCTCGTTGTGGCGGCTTCGTTTCGGTCGGTGGATCCTGTTCCTCGAGCCGCTTGATGGAGCCTGATGGGGTCGCTGACGATCGATCCAGTTCGGCGAATACGGAGTGGTCGCTTGAGATCTCGGGTCCCATATTGCGGGCGTTGGGACTGTTGGTACAGAAGCGACTTCGTGGGCCAGGTGCTGACGCGGGTGCCCGGCGTAGACTCAAGAGCAATGAGCGCGGATTGACTGCGCTACGGCAACCAGACGCCATCGGGGAGGCTGGGCCATGACGGTACTCAATGAATCCATGCGGCGGCAGTTCCAGCACCGCGGGTTCCTCTTGCTGCCCAGCCTCTTTTCGGAGGATGAGATCGCTCACGTGCGTTCCGCGGTCGCGGCGGTCGCGGCACGGAAAGGCCCCGAGGTGATCCACGAACCGGATTCAGACGTCGTCAGAATGGTTTACGGCGCACACCGCTTCAACGAGGCCTTCGGTCGTCTCGCGAGGCACCCCCGCTGGCTGGAACCGGTCCAGGCTCTGATGGGCGGTCCGGTCTACATCCACCAGTCGCGCCTCAACACCAAAGCCGCATTTCACGGCGGCCCCTGGACGTGGCATCAGGACTATGCCACCTGGTCGAACCGCGACGGGCTCCTGGAACCGCGCGCCTTTATGGTCGCGATCCTGCTGGACCAGGCCAGTACCAGCAACGGACCGCTCATGCTGGTGCCGGGTTCTCACCGTTGCGGACTGATTGCCGATGCCGTGGACAACCAGGAGTCGTCCAGCTACACGGTGTTCGAGATCGGCGAGGAGCGTCTCGCGCAGATTGTCCGGACTGGTGGCATCGAGTTGTTCGTCGGACCACCCGGTTCCGTGTTGATCACCCATGCCAACATGGTTCACGGGTCGGCCGGCAACATCACCCCCTGGCCGAGGCGCATCTTTTACCTGAATGTCGCCGCAGTCGACAATCCGCCCACCAAGTTCGACCGCCCGGAGCATCTCTGCACCCGCGACTGGTCCGCCGTCGGGCCCCTGGACGATGACTGTCTCCGCATGCTCGGGCCAAGTTCGGCGGCGCGCTGAAGGGGAGACAGGCGCGCTGCGAGCAACCTGCGACCAATCGAATCACGCCAGGCGGTCAGGCGGAAGTTTGTTGGAATGCCGGGTCGTGTAGCGGCGCCCGTCAAGCGAATTCCGCGATCACCTCTTCAGCGGCGATATTGTCGCCCGCCCTTACGCCGATTTTCCGGATAACGCCGTCGCGCTCTGCCCGAAGTTGATTCTCCGCCTTCATTGCCTCCACCACTGCGATCACCTGGCCTGCCCGTACCTCATCGCCCTCTGCCACTGCAATCGAAATCACCAAGCCAGGCATGGGGCTGCATAACCGATTTGAGTGGTCCGGCAGAGTCTTCTTTGGCATGTGGACGGCGAGTGCGGCAATTTCGGGAGTCCGGACCAAGGTCCTGGTCGTCACGCCAGCATGAGTGAACGTCCATCCCTCCACCGCCGGGTCGATCTGGATGACCACCGACTTCGCGTTCACTCGGCCGTGGAACACGACTTGGCCGGGACACCACGTACTCCTTACTGCCAATTGCCGATCGCCGACTTCCACGTCGCATCCGCCATCGGCAGCACGGACCGTGCAGGGGACAGCTTCTTCACCCAGCATGACCACGGCTTGCCATGCCTGCCGCTCCGCTGGCGGCCCTACCCGAGATTCCTCGGTCTGCTGGACGAATGCAGCCACTGCGATCAGCGCATCCCTGGTCTCTCCTTCGGGAAGGGGCGGTCGGTAGCCGTCAGGGTACTCGGCATCGAGAAAGCCTGTATCGAGGTCCCCTTGCTCGAATCTCCTGGTTCGGGCCACGCCGGCGAGAAAGGCGACGTTTGTTCGTGGACCTCGAATGTAGAATCCGTCCAACGCTGCTTGCATCGAACGTACCGCAGTCTGCCGGTCCTTGCCGTAGGTGATCACCTTGGCGATCATCGGGTCGTAGTGCGGGGTGATTTCCGAACCCTCGACTACCCCTGTATCGATGCGGACGCCGTTTCCGGCCAGCGTCGGCGGTGTCGTCAATCGTCGAATTCGGCCAACCGATGGCACAAAGCCACGTTCGGCATCCTCTGCGTAGACCCTGGCTTCGATGGCCCATCCAGCATTGCGTGGCACGTCCTGCTGGCGCAGGCGAAGCGGTTCGCCCGCCGCGACCCGCAGCATTTCCTCCACAAGGTCAACGTCCGTGACCTGCTCCGTTACCGGGTGTTCGACCTGCAGGCGCGTGTTCATTTCAAGGAAGTGGAACTCCCCTTCCGAATCGACAATGAACTCGACGGTGCCGGCTGAGCGGTACCCCACCGCTTTGGCCAGCGCGACAGCTTGCTTCTCCATCCGTCGACGAACTTCGGGCTCGAACCGAGGCGCCGGGGCCTCCTCGAAAACCTTCTGATGGCGGCGCTGGATGGAACACTCGCGCTCACCGAGCGAAATACACTGCCCGTGTGCGTCAGCGAGAATTTGCACTTCAATGTGGCGGGGACTTGGGAAATAGCGTTCGACGAATACCCGCGCGTCACCGAAACTTGACTTGGCCTCGCCGGATGCCAGTGGAAACAGTTCTCGGACAGCCGCATTGCTACCCGCGATGCGCATTCCCTTGCCACCGCCGCCTGCAGCAGCCTTCAGCATGACGGGATAGCCGATGCCGTCGGCCATGGAAGCTGCCTCGACGGCGGTTCCCGCCGGTCTGGTGTTGCCGGGAACGACATTGACACCAGCCTTGGTGGCCAATTCCTTTGCGGCCAGCTTGTCGCCCATGATGTCGATGGCATCCGCCGGCGGACCCACAAAGGTAATGCCGGCTTCTTCAACCGCGCGGGCAAATGCCGCGTTCTCCGACAGGAACCCGTAGCCAGGATGGATGGCGTCGGCCTTGGTCGCGCGGGCTGCTTCCAGCAGTGTTGCGATTCGAAGATAGCTCTGGCTTGCCGGCGCTGGGCCGATCGCGACCGCTTCATCGGCAGCCTCCGCGTGGAGCGCGCCCTCGTCGGCCTCAGAAAATACGGCGACGGTCTTGATTCGCATCCGCCGACATGTGCGGATGATGCGACAAGCGATTTCGCCCCGATTGGCGATCAGGACCTTCCGGAACGGCCGGGTCCGCCGTCGAGGCTTCACAGCGGGATGTTTCCGTGCTTCTTCGATGGATTCGTCAGCTGCTTGTTGCGAAGCATTTTCAGCGAACGGGCAATCCGGGTCCGGGTTTCACGCGGGAGAATAATGTCGTCGATGTAACCTCGACTGGCCGCCACGAACGGGTTCGCAAACTTGCGGCGATAGTCGTCGGTGCGCTGCTGGATTTTCTCGGGGTCGCCGATGTCCCCCCGGAAGATAATTTCCACGGCGCCCTTTGGTCCCATGACGGCAATTTCTGCAGTCGGCCAGGCCAGGTTGATATCGCCTCGAAGATGCTTTGACGCCATCACGTCATAGGCTCCCCCGTACGCCTTACGCGTGATCACGGTAATCTTTGGAGAAGTGGTTTCCGCGTAGGCAAACAGGAGCTTGGCCCCATGCTTGATCAGGCCGCCGTACTCCTGGTCGGTTCCGGGCAAGAAGCCGGGGACATCGACGAAGGTCACGATGGGAATGTGGAAGCAGTCGCAGAAACGCACAAATCGAGCAGCTTTCCGGCTCGAGTTGATGTCCAGACAGCCAGCGAGCTCCATTGGCTGGTTGGCTACCACTCCTACCGTCCGTCCCTCGACTCGGCCGAAGCCGATCAAGATGTTGCCGGCGAAGTCGGGCTGGATTTCGAAGAAATCGCCCTCATCCAGGACTTTCTCGAGAACCTCTCGCATGTCGTACGGCTTGTTGGGATGTGCAGGGACCAGCGAGTCCAGCGAGGGCTCCATGCGACCAGCAGGATCTGCGGTCTCGCGGATCGGCACCTGGTCACGATTTGAAAGCGGCAGGAAATGGAACAGGCGCCGTATTTGCGTGAGGGTTTCGAGATCATTGTCGAAGGCGAGATCCGCGACACCTGACGTCGCGGTGTGGGTTCGTGCGCCACCGAGCTCCTCGTGCGAGACCTCTTCTTGAATCACAGTCTTCACGACGTCTGGCCCGGTAACGAACATGTAGCTTGTGTCGCGCACCATGCAGATGAAGTCGGTCATCGCCGGCGAATAGACGGCACCGCCCGCGCACGGGCCCATGATTACCGAGATCTGCGGGATGACACCCGAGGCCAGCACGTTGCGTTGAAACACCTCGGCGTAGCCGCCGAGCGATGCGACGCCTTCCTGGATCCGCGCACCTCCGGAATCATTCAGGCCGATTACCGGCGCCCCTACCTTCATGGCCTGATCCATGACTTTGCAGATCTTCTCTGCATGGGCCTCCGACAGTGATCCACCAAACACGGTGAAGTCCTGGCTGAACACAAACACCGGGCGAGCTCCGATTTCGCCCCAGCCGGTGACGACTCCGTCGCCGGGGATGGTTTGCCGCTGCATGCCGAAATCGCCGCTCCGGTGCTCGACAAACATGTCGAACTCCTCGAATGATCCTGGATCCAAGAGCGCGGAGAGACGTTCCCGTGCGGTCAGCTTTCCCTTGGCGTGCTGCTTCTTTATGCGCGCCTTGCCGCCGCCCAAATGGGCGTCACGGCGTTTCTTCTGGAGAGTTCGTAGAACGTCTTGCATGGCAATCTAGCGAGGGATGTCGCCGGGGTGGAGGCTAGCGGCAATCAGGCGAAATCAGGTTCGCAACGATTGCCCCCGTGATCGATGCTTGGGCAGACGGTGCCAAACCGACGGAACAGACTACCTGTTCGCTGCTGCCGCCATGCTAACAGATGTCCATCGATGTCTTCGGCCGCCAATGCGGTCATGGCCGGGTAAGTTTTAGTTCGATCCGCCGGTTACGACGGAGTGCCGCCGGATTGGTTTCCGGGTCTATCGGTTGGAACTCCGCGAAACCCGCAATCGAAAGCCTCTCGGGAGGCATCCCATTGTCAAGGAGGATACGGGCGACCGCAGTGGCCCGTGCGACCGACAACTCCCAATTGGAGGGAAACTGGTCGGTAGCAATCGGGTCAGTGTCGGTATGTCCCTCGATTTGAAGAACCCATGGTACGTCGTCGGGAATTTCCCCAGCGAGGACCTTCAAAGCGTCAGAGACCTGGGTGATTTCGCGCCGACCGTTCGGCCCAATTTCCGCGGAACCGCTGGCGAACAGCACTTCGGACTGAAAGATGAAGCGATCGCCCACGATCCTTACATCCGAGCGGTCGCCAAGGATGTCGCGGAGTCGTCCGAAGAATTCGGACCGATAACGCGCCAGCTCACTGACCCTGGTGGCCAAGGCCGCATTGAGGCGCTTGCCGAGCTCGACAATCTGGATTCCCTTGGCTTCACGGTCGGCCTCGGCCGCGTCCAGAAGCCGTCCGAGTTCATCCAGCCTGGCGCGTACGTCGGCCAACTGGCGGTTCAGCAAGGTCGCCTGCTCCCTTGCTGCGACCGAAAGCGCGCGCTCCTGTTCCAGGTCTGCTTCCGTCTGCAATAGGTCCGTTCGGGCTGCTGCTGCCGCCGCCGCGAGTTCGGCCAGTCGTTCTTCCAGCCGTTCCTTGTCGAGCTCCAGGTTTCTGGCCTGGTCAGACAGGCCTTGCTCCGAAGACCGAACGCGGCTGAGGTTCGCACGCAGTGCCTGCTCGCTGCCACGCAGCCGTTCGATCTCGTCCCGTAGTTCTGTTTCCTGTGCCTGCGCCTCACCGAGCGACCGCCGCAGCGTCCTGACCTCGGATGACAGGTCCCGGTTGCGTGTCTGCAGGCCGGTTTCCAGGGTGCCCGCTTCTTCAAGTTCCCGGGTAAGTTGCTGGAGGTCGGTGGTCAATTGCTCATTCGTCGTCTGGAGGTTCAATCCCAGCGCTTCAGCGGCCTCGAGCGAGAGCGTGAGCTCCTGAAAATCTGCACTCAGCACATCGTTCTCGCCCCTTAGTTCACTGCTGCGCGCCTCAGCAATCTCAAGTGCCCGCGTGAGTTCCAGAAGTTCGGCGGACAGCGATTCGTTCTGGGTCCGGAGCTCGTCTCCGCGACTCCGGGTTTCGGCCAGAGCGCGCGAGAGCCGCTGGATGTCGACGTCGAGAGCTTCATTGGCGGCCTGCAGGTCGTCGCCACGGGTTTCCGCGGCGGCGAGAGACTGCGACAGGCGCGTGACGTCGGCATTGAGGCCTTCGTTTTCCGTCTGGAGGTCGTCGCCACGAGTTTCGGCCGCAGCCAGAGCCTGCGCCAGTCGCTGGATGCTGGCGTGGAGGTCTTCGTTTTCTGCTTGGAGGTCGTTGCCGCGAGTTTCGGCGGCGGCGAAAGCCTCGGTAAGCTGCCTGACGTTGTCCTCAAGCGATTGATTCCGCGCTTGCAGGTCCTCGCCGTGCGTGTTGGCCGTTTCCAGGGCGCGCCGAAGCTGCAGGATGTCGCGAGCCAGTAGCTCGTTTGTGTTCTGTAACTCGTTGCCGTGGCGCTGTGCTGCTTCCAGCGCAGCGGTCAACTGCCGGATGTTGGCGTTGAGGCCCTCGTTCTCGTTTCGAAGTTCATTGCCGCGAGCTTCGGCCTCCCCGAGTGACTGTGAGAGCTGACGAACGTCCACAACAAGGGTTTCGTTCTGGACCAGAAGGTCGTCACCACGGGTCTCGGCGCTCATCAGCGCTTGTGCCAACCGTTGGACCTCGGCATCGAGGGATTCGCTTTCCGTCTGCAGCTCGTCGCCGCGCATCCGCGCCGCCGCCAGTTCCTGTGTGAGCTGTTCGACCTGCGTATCGAGAGCCTCGCCCCGGGTCTGAAGGTCATCGCCCCTGGTGCGGGCCGTCGCGAGGTCTTGCGTCAATCGCTGAACGTCGGCATCCAAGGCCTGATTCCGGGCTTGGAGATCATCGCCGCGGGTCTGTGCCGTCGCCAAGTCTCGTGTCAGCCGTTGAACGTCGGTGTCGAGGGCCTGATTCCGGGCCTGGAGGTCATCGCCGCGGGTCTGTGCTGTCGCCAGTTTCTGCGTGAGCTGCGTCACATCTTCGGAAAGAGAATCGTTTTGGTTCTTCAGGTCTGCAGCGAGCGTCTCGGTTTCCTGTACCAGCTGTGTGAGTCGTCGGACATCTGCCGCAAGCGCGTCATTCTGGGCTTGTCGATTTGCAGCAACGGTTTCGGCTGCCGCGAGCGACTGTGTGAGCTCGCGGACCTGGAGAGTCAGCTGCTCGTTTCTCGTCTCCAGGTCTTGCCCGAGGGCTTCAGCAGCCTGAAGCGACTCGGTGAGGAGTCGGACTTCATCGCTGAGGCGAACGTTGGCTCCACGCAGGTTGCTGACTTGAGCCTTGGAGTCATTGAGCGATTGGGTGAGATCGAGGACATTCTCGGACAATTCGGCGTTCTGGGTTTCCTCCCGGGCAAGTTGCGCTGTCAGCGCATCCATCTGTGAGGTCAGTGACTGCAGTTCCGCATCCCGCCCCTTTAGCAGCAACCCCAGCACAAACTCGGACAGGACATAGATCGCAAGCAGAAAAACGAGGACGAGCAGTAATGTTGAGATACCGTCGACAAAGCCCGGCCAGATGTTGGGAGATTGGCGTCGCGTGGGCACGCCGCAGGCTCAGCGCTTGGACCGCGCCTGATCGGTACTGCGCGACTTTGCCTCGGGCTTGGCTGCTGCCGAGGAAGTGCGTCGCGTCGTTTTCGAAGTAACCCTGGTCGGTTTGGACTCCGGCACGGAAGTACTCAGGGTGCGTGCGAGCAGCTTGATTTCGCCGCGCACGCCTTGGAGAAAAGCCTCCTGACCGGCGGCGTTCGCTTCGACCAAGCGCTTGAGGTTGGAATCCATGCTGCGCAGATGCGCCAAGGAGTGTTCGTCAAGATTGCCGCCAGTGTCGGCGATGCGTTCAATCTGCCGAACAATGGACGACTGATCGCTTCGCAGCTGATCTCCGAGGGCCGCAATCTGGGTGGCGATCGAGGACATCGACTCGCTGACGTTGCGACGTTCATTCTCTCCCCTGACCAGCGCTTTCTGGAGTTCATCGATGCTTTCCGCAGTCTGCTCAAGCAGCGCCTGCACGTAGACCGGAACCGGAGTGTGTCCCAGCTCCAACTCGCTGCCGCTCCCTGCAGAAACGTGTGCCCGGCGAGCAAGCCACTCTTCAAGATCTAGGTAGAAGCGATTCTGTGCCTGGGCAACCTGCAGGTCGAGGAAACCAAGGACCAGCGAGCCCGCAAGTCCGAACAGCGACGAGCTGAACGCAGTACCCATGCCAGCCAGAGGCTCGGTCAGCCCCGCCTTCAATGATCCGAAGATCGACGCGACGTCCCCGCCTTCACTGATCGAGAGATTGCCGATGACGGCGCCGAACGAGCTAACCGTCTGGAGCAGCCCCCAGAACGTCCCCAACAACCCCAGGAAGATCAGTAGCCCGATCATGTAGCGGGAAATGTCGCGGGTCTCGTCCAGCCGAAAGTTCACCTGGTCGAGCAGCGAGCGCATGGAGAGCGCGGAGATCAGCGGTCGCGACGTCTTGGTCTGTTCGGTGAACGTGCGCGCAATCGGGGCAAGCAGATTTGGCGGCCGCGCGTTGGCGATACTGACACTCATGCCAGACGCGTAGCGCTCCAGCCAGCGGATTTCGGGAACCAGCGCCAGGACCTGGCGAAACGAGTACGCAATTCCGATTACCAGCACGCCTGCGATAAGCCCGTTGAGCGCCGGATTGGCGTTAAACGCCTCCCTGAGCGTAGGCAGCAGCAGCGATGCCAGGCCGCCGGACACCACGACGAACACGACCATGCGAATCAGGAATCGGTGGGGGCTATGCACGGTTGATTCCCGCTAGTTGGGCTGAGGCCGACCCGACAGTGGTCGACCCGCGAATGAGGCGGGACACATCTGGCGGACAACAGTCTCGCTGCCAGATAGCGCGCGCGGCCGCGATCGGCCCAGCATGTCCAACGCGAACAGTACCTGACGAAATGGCAGAAAAATTTGGAAAGATCAAGCTGAGCGGGGTCCGTCGGCGGTATGATTTGCCCGACGGATACGCCGCTGGTGGCAGGTGCCGAGGGGGCGGCGCGGCAACTCTCCCTGGATCGCCGCCGCAGGCCTCCGTCTGACGTCCATCGACCCGGTGTCCTGGGGCGAACACGATCGGACTGAACCCCTGCGCGCTTGGTGTCATCGTCAGACTTGTCGGTCAGCCTCCGCCAAGCAGTCTTGAAGAGCAATCGCGATGTCGGGAGTACCGGCCACCACATCTCCCGTGATCAGCGGACAGGAATTCCTGCGCAGCCCGACGACTGAACCGCCTGCTTCGGTCACACACAGCATGCCCCCTGCGATGTCCCAAGGGTTCAGGCCAGTCTCCCAGTACCCGTCGATCCGGCCGGACGCTACGTAGCACAGGTCGAGCGCAGCGGCACCGAACCGGCGAAGTCCGGCCACTCGCTGCATGATCTGACGCTGGCGGGAAAGATGCAGGTCGTGTGCCCCGCGACTCCTGTGCGGCAGACCAAGTGCGATCACCGCTCCGTCAAGGGTGGAGCGCGGCGTGATGCGGAGACGGCGGTCGTTCACGTAGGCGCCGCGGCCTTTTTCTGCCCAGTAGGCTTCGTGCTTGATGGGATCGAGTACGAATGCACCGACGATTGTGCCCGCTCGTTCCAGGGCGATCGAAATTGCGAAGTGCGGTATCCCCCGCAGGAAATTCAGGGTTCCGTCAACCGGGTCGACGATCCACCGGTGTTCGCCGTCGCCCGCCTCCTCCAGGCCTTCCTCCATGAGAAAACCGTAGCCGGGCCGCGCGCGCGAAAGTTCGCGGTGCAAGATTTCCTGGGTTCGTATGTCTGCGGATGTAACGAAGTTGTCGGGCCCCTTGAGAGAGACCTGGAGGTTTTCGATTTCGCCGAAATCACGGCGGAGCGGGCGGGCCGCCTTCTCGGCAGCGCCTGACATGACGTTGATGATGGCAGTCGGATAGGGCACGGCTGGCGGCCACGCGTCCTACGACTTGGCTCGTTCTACGTATGCCCCGTCGAGCGTGTTGACCACGACGCGGGTGCCGGTTTCCACGTGCGGCGGCACCATGGTCCGAACACCGTTGTCAAGCACGGCAGGTTTGAATGAGCTCGAGGCGGTCTGGCCCTTGACAACGGCTTCGGTCTCCGTGACGACCGCAACCGCAGTGTCCGGGAGCCGGATCGCGACCGGCTTGTCCCCCGCGTACTCGACCGTGACATCCATGCCGTCCTGCAGGAAAGGCAGGGCATCGCCGACCATGGCTGCTGGAAACTCCGTCTGGTCATAGGTCGTCGTGTCCATGAGCGTGACGGTGCTCCCGTCGCCGAAAAGGTACTGATATGCGCGGCCTTCAATGTACAGCCGTTCCAGGTTTTCCGCGGCGCGAAACCGCTCGTTCAACTTGCTGCCGTTTTCGAGGTTGCGCAGTTCCAGCTGGGCATAGGCGCCACCCTTGCCTGTCCGGACCGCCTGCTTCCGTACCACGCGCCAGATGCTGCCCAAGTGTTCAATCACCATGCCGGGGCTGGCTTCGTTTCCCTTGATGCGCATGGTCTGCTTCCGCGTGGATCGGAGGGAGGAACGTACCGGCCAAAGTCCGGGGCGGCAACCGCAGGAACGGGTGTCCGGTGGCGCGTGGTCTTCCCCGGCCGCGCGCGGCAGAGTGCCGTATAATTTGGGGTGGTACCCGCGTCTGTCGTTCGGAGCTGACATGCAGGTTGCGCAAATCTACACCGACAATGACTACCGCAATTTCAACTACCTGATCGCCTGTGAGGAAACCGGCGAGGCGCTCGCGGTGGACCCGCTGGCCGCAGACCTCTGCCTGGCCGAGGCCAAACGCCGCGGTTGGACCATTACGAAATTCGTCAACACGCATGAGCACTTGGACCATACCGGGGGCAACGCACGCATGCGGGAGGCCACCGGGGCCACGCTGTATGCCCATGCGGGTGCCGGAGCTTCCATCGAAGGCATCGATGTGGCGCTTAAGGCGGGGGATTCCATCCGGGTCGGCCGAACGGTGGAATTGGAAGCTCTGGATACGCCCGGCCATACGATGAGCCATGTCTGCCTGCTCGCACATGCGGACCAACCGTCGCTGTTCTCTGGCGATACCCTGTTCAACGCTGGCGCCGGCAATTGCCACAACGGCGGTCACCCCAAGGAGCTGTATCAAACTTTTCGCAGGATCATCGCGAAGCTATCCGACGACGTGACCGTGTATCCGGGACACGACTACCTGGAACACAACCTCGGTTTCACGCTCGACCGCGAACCCAGCAATGTGCGGGCGCAGTCCTTGCTTGAGGAAGTACGTGGACGGGATCCCCACCAGGCAGTTCCCACCAGCCTCGGTCTCGAACGAGAGATCAACGTCTTCCTGCGCCTCGACCAGCCGGAAGTGATGGCCCGATTGCTCGACGGAGAAGCCGGCTCGGCGACCGGCCTCGATGAAGAAGCAGTGTTCCTTGCGCTGCGCGACTTGCGCAACTCCTGGTGACGAATGGGCCGGGCGTCCGGCTCTTCGGGCTCGAGTCCACGCCTTCCGGGGTAGCGTGCTGTCGAGAGTGCGCAGGTTGGCGGTCAGCCTAGTGGCCCTCATTGGCCCTTTCCGTTCTCCCGGCCCGAGTTCCGCCCCGCTGGCGCAAGTTTCAAGCGCATCGAGCCGAGTGTCGTGACGCGGCTGCTTGCGCACCTTGAGGCCGGCTCGGAAGCTTTTTCGCAGCCAGGCAAGCTCCAGGCCGCATTGGGTTGTCTCGACGGATGAGGCGCGTGCCGGCGGTTGCGCAGTGAACCGACATCACGGCGCTCGCCACCGAGCTTGCCGGCACCACCTGAATGAACCCCGGTGCATCACCCGTCGACCCAGGCGACGCGGTCGAGGGCGAGACGTTGACTGCCTGCAATTCTTGAGTACATTGCCTGCATCATGGGAATGCAGTACACGATCCGTTCCGTCCCCGAGGCGGTCGACCGCGCCGTGCGCCACCGCGCCAGACGCGAAGACAAGAGCATCAACGCTGTGGTTGTCGAGGCGCTCGCTCGCGGCCTGCAGCTTGACTCCGGCGCCACCGAGTACACGGACCTTGATCATCTAGTCGGCACTTGGCAGGAAGACCCGGCGTTCGATCACGCCATCGCCGACTTCGAGCGCGTCGACGGCGACGCCTGGAAGTGAACGTCGCACTCGACACCAACGCGTACAGCGACTTCATGCGCGGCAAGGATGAACGGGTCCGGGTCGTCCGCGCGGCGCGTTCGATTGCGCTGCCCCTCATCGTGCTCGGCGAGCTTCGCGCGGGCTTCGCCGCCGCCGACCGTGAGTCGGCCAACGCGGCCAACCTGCAGCGGTTTCTGGCGAGCTCGCGGGTGTCAGTCCTCTTGCCGGACGAGCAGACCGCCCACCACTATGCGCAGCTCCACCTTCAACTCCGGACCAAGGGTGCTGCCATTCCGACGAACGATCTCTGGATCGCCTCCCTCACGGTGCAGCACGACCTGGTTCTGTGCACCTCCGATCGCCACTTCGACCACTTGCCACAACTTGTCACCTGTTGATTGCTACGGGACGGTCAGGATCGCCACTGACTTGAGCTGCGCCCGACGCCCGGTGTTTCGACGGCGAAGCCTCTGCTCCCCCGATCCCCGCGATGGAACGGACCGCGGGGTCGAGTATGCGGCCCGGAGCGGCGCCGAGCAGGGTCTTGATCTGGCGGATCGTCCGTCGACACGGGATCAGCGCCAAGCGATGCTCATAGCGCCTTGGGCTACCGCCCACCGGCAGCACAATCGCTCCTAACGGAGTGCCCGGACGATATCCTCCACCATTTTCTTGGCGTCCCCGAACAGCATCAGCGTGTTCTCTCCATAGAAGACGGCGTTATCGATGCCGGCGTAGCCGGGTGCCAGGCTCCGCTTCACGAACAACACGGTCTTCGCCTGCTCGACGTCGAGGATAGGCATGCCGGCGATCGGGCTGCTCGGGTCGGTCCTTGCGGCCGGATTGGTGATGTCGTTGGCGCCGATTACGAAGGCGACGTCGGTCGCCGAGAAATCGCTGTTGATCTCCTCGAGCTCGAACACGTCCTCGTAGGGAACGGTGGCCTCGGCCAGCAGGACGTTCATGTGACCCGGCATGCGGCCGGCCACCGGGTGGATCGCATACCGGATGGTCACACCCTTGTCCTTCAGGAGATCCGCCATCTCGCGGAGCGCGTGCTGGGCCTGCGCCACGGCCATGCCGTACCCGGGCACGATGATCACGCCCGAGGCATTGCCCATGATGAAGGCGGCGTCGTCCGCATTTCCCCCCTTCGCCGAGCGGTCGCCTTGGTCGGCCGCGGCGGCGTCGCCTTCCTGGCCGAACCCGCCCAGGATGACCGACAGGAACGGCCGGTTCATGGCTCGGCACATGATGTAGGACAGGATGGCACCGGAACTGCCGACCAGCGCCCCGACGATGATCAACGCGGTGTTCTGCAGGGTGAAGCCGATGCCTGCTGCCGCCCAGCCGGAATACGAGTTCAGCATGGAGACGACGACGGGCATGTCCGCACCGCCGATGGGGATGATCAGCAGCACCCCGATCGCCAGCGCCAGCGCGGTCATGACGGCGAACCAGACCACGTTCTCGTCGCCGACGAACAGTGCGATCAACGCGACGATCACGATTCCGATCAGCAGATTGAGCGGATGCTGCAGCGGGAACACGGTGGGTGAGCCGCTGACCAGGCCTTGCAGCTTCAGGAAAGCGACCACGGAACCGGTGAACGTGATGGCCCCGATGACGACTCCCAGCGCCATTTCGACACGGCTGGCAAGGTGGATCGCGCCCGCGCTGCCGATCCCGTACGCGTCAGGCGCAAGGAGGGCCGCCCAGGCGACCAGTACCGCGGCGATGCCGACGAGACTGTGGAACGCCGCAACCAGCTGCGGCATCGCCTTCATTTCGATCCGGAGGGCGATGACCGCGCCTACCACGGCTCCACATCCCCCGGCCACCACGGTCCATCCCAACTGGCCCATGCCGGGCTGCAGGAGGGTGGTGACGATGGCGACGGCCATGCCGGCCATGCCGAAGAGGTTTCCGCGCCGGGCGCTGTCCGGCGAGGACAGGCCCTTCAGGGCGAGAATGAAGCAGACGGCAGCGCCCAGATAGAGCAGCGCAGCGAGATCGGCGCTCACGAGCGACCCCGCGGTTCCTTGCGCCGGAACATGCCCAGCATGCGCTGGGTGACGATGAAGCCGCCGAAGATGTTGACGGCCGCCAGTCCCGTGGCCGCGACACCGAGCCATTGCGCGGTCGACAGCGACCCGCCGCCGCTCGCATCCTGCGGGGCGATTCCCAGCGCGATGAGGGCGCCCACCACGATGATCCCGGAAATGGCATTGGTGACCGACATCAACGGGGTGTGCAGTGCCGGCGTCACGGACCACACGACGTAGTAACCGACGAACACGGCCAGCACGAAAATCGTGATGTTGATGATGGTTGGGTCAGCCATTCGCTTGATCCTTCAGTGCGTCGTGCACGACGGCGCCATCCCGGGTCACGACGCTGGCGGCAATGATCGGGTCGTCCCAGGGGACGTGGAGTTCGCCGCCTTCGGCGATCAGAGGTTCCATGAATGCATACAGATTCCGCGCATAGAGTGCGCTGGTATCGTGGCTCAACGTGCCCGGAAGGTTTCTGGGCCCCACCACCCGCACGCCGTTGCGTACGATCGTCTCGCCGGTTCGGGACAGCGGACAGTTGCCGCCTGCTTCGACTGCCAGATCGACGATTACCGAGCCCGGCCGCATGCCGTCAACCGTGGCTTCCGGAAGCAACACCGGGGCCGGTCGACCGAGAATCAGGGCGGTGGTAATCACGACGTCGCTGGCGGCGGCGGCGTCGTGGATGAGTTCCTGCTGGCGGCGGCGGTAGTCCTCGCCCATTTCGCGGGCATAGCCGCCTTCGGTCTCGGCGTCCTCGCCCGCCGCGTCGACCTCGATGAACCGCCCCCCCAGGCTCTCGACCTGCTCGCGCACGGCTGGCCGCACGTCGAAGGCGGACACGACGGCCCCCAGCCGCTTCGCTGTCGCAATCGCCTGCAGGCCCGCGACACCGGCGCCGAGCACGAGAACCTTTGCCGGAGCCACGGTACCCGCGGCCGTCATCATCATCGGCATTGCCTTCGGCAGCATGGCCGCCGCGTCGATCACGGCCTTGTAACCTGCGAGGTTGGACTGCGACGACAGCGCGTCCATGGACTGCGCCCGGCTGATGCGGGGCAGGAATTCCACTGCGAATGACGTGACCTGTTGCTCGGCGAGCGCTTGCACGTTGTCGGGATTGCCGTGCGGATTGAGGAAGCCCACGAGCATCGAGCCGGCCGGCAGTTGCACAACCTCGTCGGTCCCTTCCGCGGTTGTCATGGGGCACCGAACCTTGAGAACGACGTCCGCACCTTCCAATGCGCCCGCTGGAGACGGGGCCAGGCTGGCGCCTGCCGCTTCGTAGGACTTGTCGTCGTGCCCCGACGAGAGGCCGGCTTCCGTCTCGATGGCCACCGTGGCGCCCTTGGCGCAGAAGCGTTTCACCGAATCCGGCGTAGCGGCGACGCGGTCCTCGCCCGCTCGCAATTCTTTCAGGACGGCTATGCGCATGCGATCAACTCAACTCCTCCCGAGCAAGGGCAACCTCAGTCGCCAGGAAACATGGGGGCTTATGTCGAATAGCTGACAGACCCACGGTGACCTCTTATTGTTCCTGTGTTGTTCGATTTGCACGGAACGACGGGCGTCGGGGGCGGGCGCAGCTGCGCGGCGAACGTTCGGTTCAGCTGACTCCGGTGACCCGCGAAACGGATCGGAAGCTGGCAACGTGAGCTTGTCAACTATTCGATAGAAGTCCCAAACATAGGCTGTAAACGGAACCGTAGCATCAACCGGAATTGACGGCCCAGTCCGGAAAATCACCGGGAACCACGCCAAGCGCCGGTCCGAGCAGGAACCACGTAAGCGCGACGATGACGAGGGCGGCGATCGGATTGAGCACCAGCCCTGCCCGCAGCATCGCGGAACTGGGCACGTGACCCGACGCGAAGACGACGGCGTTGGGTGCCGTGGCGATCGGCAGCATAAAGGCGGCCGACGCTGCGAACGTCGCCGGTATGCACAGCAGCAGCGGATTCTCGCCGATGCTTACCGCCACCGCCGCCAGAACGGGAATGAAGGTCGCCGTCGTTGCCGTGTTCGAATTGATCTCGGTCAGCAGCACGATCAACAGCGTGACGAGGAACAGGAGGCCGAGGATCGGCAGGACGGCCACCACCGCCGTGCTGTCGCCGATCCAGGCTGCAAGTCCGGTCGCCTTGATGGCCGCCGCGAGCGAGAATCCACCTCCCAGGAGCACGAGCACTCCCCAGGGCAGCCGCATCGCGGTCGCCCAGTCCAGGGCGAACTCCCGGTGGCCTTCCGGATCACGACCCACCGGAAGGAGGAACAGCGCGAGCGCCCCCCACACGGCGATGCTGGTGTCGTTGATGGCGAGACCCGGAGCGAGGTCGTTCAGCGTGCGGCGGGCAAGCCAGAGCGACGCCGTGACCAGCAACACCAGCAGGACGGTGATCTCGGCGCGCGAGAGCGGACCAAGGGCGCGGACGTCGGCCAGAATGCGCTTCTGATGATGCGGGGCGCTGCCCGCCGGCACCGCAAAGCAGACCCGCGTCAGGACGATCCAGATCAGGGGCAGGAACACGATCGTCATCGGCAGCCCGATCGCCAGCCATTCGGCGAAGCTGATCTCGTATCCGAATGTCTCCTGCAGAACGCCAGCGAGCACGGCGTTCGGGGGAGTGCCGATCAGAGTGGACATGCCGCCCACGTTGGCGGCGAAGGCAATGCTGAGCATGAGTGCGCAGGCAAAGGCCGACTTCCCCCGGTCGCTCATGTGCTCGTCCTGCTGGAACAGCGCCAACACGGACAGTCCGATCGGCACCATCATCGTGGCTGCGGCCGTGTTGCTGATCCACATGCTGAGGAAGGCCGCAGGCAGCATGAAGCCCGCGATTACGCGTCGTGGACCGCCGCCGACCCGCGACACCACGTTCAGCGCGATGCGGCGATGGAGGCCCCATCGCTGCATGGCCAGCGCAATCATGAAGCCGCCCAGCAGCAGGAAGACCACACGGTGACCGTACGGTTCGCCGGCCTCCCGGATCGACGCGATGTCCAGCAGCGGAAACAGGGCGAGAGGGACCATCGCGGTTGCGGGAATCGGGATCGCTTCCGTGATCCACCAGCAGGCCATCAACACGGCAACGCCCACCAGCCGCCAGGCGGGAACCGCGAGCCCTTCCGGCGGCTCCGTGATTAGCGTCAGCAGGACCGCCAGTACGCCCAGCGTGAACCCAATCTTTGCGAAACGCCCACGCTCGGGTTCGCTTCCGACGGCGTGGGCGCTAGGGGCGGGCGGGGTCAGGGCGAAGCCTCGTTCATCGATCGAAGCGCTTCGACCAATCCATCAATGCCTTCGGCTTCCACGATGGCGGCAAAATCTTGTCGCTTGGTGGCGAACAGGCTTACGCCTTCGACCGCCACCTCGACGATGCGCGGCTGGCCGTCCTGTTTCCGATTCCGAAATCGCCAGCGCACTTCCAGCGGCTCTTCGCCGTCGCGTCGAAAGAGCGTGTATACGAAGGTTTCACGATCATTCCTGGGAATCGTGCGCAGAATCGTGAGAGAGCCGCCCGCGATGCGATCCAACTGCGTGTCCACCAGCTGCACCGTGTGGTCCTCGAACGCGTGTTGGTACGCTTGTTTCTGTGCGTCGGAGATCGTGCGCCAATGTCGCCCGAGGACGGCCCGCCCGATCAGGGGAAGATTGAAGTAATCGTGAAGCATGCGCCGCACCGCGCGGGCACGCTCCTCCTGGCGTTCCTCAGGGAATGACACCAGCGGCGCAACATCCTGAGCCAAATTGGTCAGCAGGACTGCGGCCGGATGGTCCGCTTCGGTGTCTGCTGACGCCGATGCGGTGGCCACGACAAGGCTTCCGAGCCCGATGAGGCCGAGGCGCAATGTGGCGGAACTCAGGATGATGATCGCGCCATGCGCTTCGGCGCCCCCGCCAAATTTATCCGTACGATAACGCGGACCAGTGGGTAGGCCGGTAGCGTCGACCGTGCCAAGCAACCCGTGGAATGTATCGCTGCGTCAACGCCGATTCAATCGTTTATGCCGAGGTTCGGGGCGGCACGCGACGTTTGCCGGGTGCTTCCGGCGAGTGGAACTCGGTGCGTCAATTTCCGACGTTCCAGCCCGGGGGCACGGCGGCCCGGCCCCCCCGGCGCGCATCGCGCTGGCGCTTCCGGGTCCTGCAGCGGTCGGGTTGGCGCGCGAGCGCCAGAATCGGGCACAATGCGGCGCGACCGGACTACCCAACACTACAGGCGGGAACCGCGATGCCGCTCCGAGAAGGCCCACTGTCCCGATTCACCGTGCTGGATCTGACGCGAGTGCGGGCAGGCCCAACCGCGGTGCGCCAGCTGGCCGACTGGGGCGCCGACGTGATCAAGATCGAGCCGCCCGAACCTGTCGACACCTCGGCTGGCCTGGGCGGCAGGCGGGATGGTTCGGATTTTCAGAACCTGCAGCGCAACAAGCGCGCCATCACGCTCAACCTGAAAGACGCGCGTGGCCTGGCGCTGTTTCACGGGCTCGTGTCCAAGGCCGATGTCCTGGTGGAGAATTACCGACCGGATGTGAAGGGTCGCCTGGGCATTGACTACCCGACGCTCAGCCGGATCAACGCCGGGCTGATTTACGCGAGCATCTCCGGTTTCGGCGCGGATGGCCCGTATGCCGGACGGCCAGGGTTTGATCAGATTGCGCAAGGCATGGGCGGCCTCATGTCCGTCACGGGTCTTCCTGGCCAGGGGCCGGTGCGGGCCGGCATACCGGTCGCGGACCTCAGCGCCGGTATCTATTGCGCGTTCGGGATTGTGATGGCGCTGCTGGAGCGCGAGCAAACCGGCGAGGGGCAGTGGGTGGGCACCTCACTCCTCCAGGCTCAGGTCGCGATGCTCGACTTCCAGGCGGCGCGCTGGCTTATGGATCAGGAAGTACCGCCGCAGGCCGGCAACAATCACCCGACCAGCATGCCGACCGGTGTGTTCCGGACGGCAGACGGGCATATCAATATCGCAGCGTCGGGTGAGGTCATCTGGCGGCGACTGTGCCAAGCGCTCGACGCCGAGCATTTGGTGGAAGACCGGCGCTTCGCGTCTGCGGAGGGGCGCTCCGACAACCGCGATGACTTGCATCGCGAGCTCGAGGCTTGCCTTGGCATTGAAACCAGCGGCCATTGGATCCGGGTCCTCAATGAAGCCGGCGTTCCTTGCGGCCCCATCTACCGGATCGACGAGACGTTCGCCGATCCGCAGGTCGAACATCTCGGTATGGCCCGTCCGGTCTCGCATCCGCGGTTGGGTGATCTGGCCCTGGTCAACCAACCGATCCAGCTTAGTCGCGCCCCTGATTCGCCGTTTCAGCCCGCTCCTGAGCGGGGGCAGCACAACGCTGAGGTGTTTGGCCAACTTGGCATCGGCCAAGACGAGTTACGCACCCTTCAGGACCAAGGGATTATCTGAGCACCGGCCGAATTACAGCGCGATCGCGCGGGCGTCCTGCGCTTAGCGGGTAGTTTCAGACCGACAATTTTCTTTTGCAGGAAACCGATCGATGCCTATTGCACTGCCAGCTTCCCTGATCGCGCAGACGTCTGAAGGCGTCGCCCGGCTCATCCTGAATCGGCCGGAGAAACACAACGTCATCGACTATGAAATGTGGCGCGGAATCGCTTCGGTAATGCAGGCCTTTTCGGCGGACGAGGCCGTCCGGGTGGTCGTCGTCAGTGGCGCGGGCGGCAAAGCGTTTTCCGCCGGTGCCGACATCTCGGAATTCGAGCGCAAGCGGCAGCGGGACACGGCCGACAGCTACAACCATGCCACGGCCGCTGCGCACAGCGCCCTTGGCAACTGTCCGAAGCCCACGATTGCCGAGATCGGCGGCCATTGCGTCGGCGGCGGGCTTGGTCTGGCGCTCGCGTGCGACCTTCGCGTCGCCGCTGATCATTCCAGTTTCGGTATTCCTGCAGCCCGACTCGGACTTGGTTACGACTACAGCAGTCTCAAGGTCCTGGTAAGCATCGTGGGGCCCGCTGCGGCGAAGGACATCATGTTCACGGCCAGACGTTTTGGCGCTGCCGAGGCCGCCGCCCTTGGCCTCGTGAACCGCGTGGTGGTTCCGGAAGAGCTGGAACCGGCCGTCGCCGACTGCGCCCGCATGATCGCTGCAAACGCGCCGCTGACCGTTCGTGCCTCGAAGCAGATCGTTACAGAGGTTCTCAAAGACTCCGACCAGCGCGACCGGGCCCTCTGCGAACGCCTCGTCGCCGAATGCTTCGCAAGTGCTGACTACGTGGAGGGTCGGCAGGCCTTCATGGAAAAGCGGGAGCCTCGTTTCCAGGGACGCTGAGACTCGGGCGGCCGGCGCAGGGGTGCCGGCCGGGGCGACCGCCCAGCGTCCAGAAGATCCCCCGGTGTCCATGCCTTCGGCCCGCAGTCATACCGAGGGCGACCACCGCTCTCGCGTGCTCCTCATGCCCGCACCGAAATAGCGATAGCTGGTGTCGAACGCCGTCTACTGAGACGCCTTGCATCGCCTTGGCAATGCTTCCGAACAGGCGCCGCCGCTCAGCCGGCATTGGATCACCGATGCCGGGACCGCCGTGCCCAGTGAGACGTTGTCAGGCGCCGGGCGCGCCGTTCAGCTGGCCACTTCCGCGTCCGTCGCGGCGACAGCGATTGCCACGACGGCATGACGGTAGCGCCGTGTCGCCGCGCACTACTCCTCGAATGCGTCGAAGTCCAGCTCCGACTCGCCCGTCAAGTCTTCGTCCGTGCCGCTGCGGGCACGAAGCACTTGCAGGTACACACTCCGTGCGGACGCATAGGCGTCGAGTGATCCCGCGAATCCGGCGTCGACCTGCTCGAAGTGCCGGTCGCGAAACGTCACCGCCCGCAAGCCGGTTTCCGCGGCCTGGAACGTGGCGCTCATCCCCGAGGTCCGAACCAGGTAGTAGTGCGGCGTCGAAAATGCGTCGAGACCCGTGCCCGCCAGCTCCCGCACCGTCGATGGGCCCAACAGGGGTAGCACGAGATACGGTCCGGGCTCGACGCCCCAGTGGGCCAGCGTTTGGCCGAAGCCGTGCGAGTCGCCATGGATTCCGGCCTCCGCCGCGACGTCGATCAGCCCGCCGAGGCCAACGAAGGTGTTGAGCAGAAACCGCGAGATCGCAACCTCGAGGCCGGCGGCGTCCCCTTGGAGAAGCGCATTCAGCGCGTAGACAGGTTCCAGCAGGTTGTCCAAGAACTGGCCGATGCCTCGTCGCGCCGCATTTGGGACCGCGAACCGGTAGACCACGGTCGTCGGCCGGAGCACGTAGTGGTCAAGTTCGCGGTTGACCTCGAAGATCGCCCGGTTCAGCGGCTCGAGCGGGTCCGCCGGCGCGCCGGCGGACGCCGGAAAGGAACTCCCGATGCCAACCAGGAAGGCGCCCACCATCCGCACATACCGCAGCCGGCGCCTCGGCGTCTCACGCACGACCGAAACCGCCTCCGCCCGGGGTCTCGATCACCATGACGTCGCCCGGGTGTACTTCGCGGGAAGCGCTGCCAGGCAGTCGTTCGACCGTACCATCGCTCCGCAACAGCGAATTGATACCGAGTGCACCATCGCCGCCACCGGCCAGACCGCGCGGGGGCACCCGCCGTCGATTGGACAGGATCCCGGCCGTCATGGGGGCCAGAAAGCGAATTCGTCGGACAGTGCCGTCCCCGCCTCGGTAGCACCCGCTGCCACCGCTGCCCCGCCGGACCGCGAACGATTCGAGTTGCACCGGGAACCGGTTCTCGAGCACCTCGGGGTCGGTCAGGCGGGTGTTCGTCATGTGGCAATGAACGGCGTCGGCACCGCGATGATCGGGCCCGGCGCCTCCGCCTCCGCAGATCGTCTCATAGTACCCGAATGCCTGCGTGCCGAACGTGAAGTTGCTGACAGTGCCGTAGCTGTGTGCCTGCACGCCCAGCGCCGCAAACAGGACGTCGACAATGGCCTGACTGGTTTCCACGTTGCCGGCAGCGACGGCGGCGGGATGGGACGGAGCGAGCAGCGATCGATCCGGAATACGGATTTCCACGGGAACAAGGCAGCCGTGGTTGAGCGGAATCTGTCGCTCGATCAGGACGCGCAGCACGTACAGGACGGCTGAGCGGGCAACCGCGCTCGGTGCATTGAAGTTGTTGGCAAGCTGCGGCGACGTCCCGGCAAAGTCGATGAGCGCCGTGCGCTGTTCACGATTCACGGTGATCTGAACGCGAATGACGGCCCCGTCATCGAGCTGTACCTCGGCCGCCCCGGGCTGCAGTCGAGTCAACAGGCGCCGGACCTGTTCCTCGGCGTGCCGCTGGACGTGCCCCATGTAGGCGTGCACCGTCGCCAGGCCAAACTCCTCGATCATGGCGTGCAATTCCTGGATCCCGCGCTCGCTGGCAGCCAGCTGAGCGGACAGGTCGGCGAGATTCTGGTCGGGATTGCGGGCCGGCCAGCGTCCCGCCCCGAGGTGCCGGCGCAGCCCTTCTTCCAACAGACGGCCTTGGGAGAGAATTGGCAGCGCATCGAACAGGATGCCCTCTTCGCAAACGTTCGTACTGTTCGCCGGCATGGAGCCTGGCGTGATGCCGCCGATGTCAGCGTGGTGCGCCCGGCTGGCGACAAAGAACAGGATGTGGTCGCCAGCGCGGTCGAAGACCGGCGTTACCACTGTCAAGTCAGGCAGGTGCGTGCCGCCACGGTACGGCGCGTTGTGCAGGAAGGCGTCCCCAGGGCGCAGTGCACCGGCGCAGGCGTCGCGGACTGCGACAACCGCTTCGCCCATTGAACCCAAATGCACCGGGATGTGCGGCGCGTTCGCTACCAGTGCACCGGATCGATCGAAGACCGCGCACGAGAAGTCGAGCCGCTCCTTGATGTTGACCGAGTGCGCGGTATTGCGCAGAACCGACCCCATTTGCTCCGCGGCGGACATGAACAGTCCGTTGAACACTTCGAGCAGCACGGGGTCGACGTCGGTCGTTTCCCCACGGCGCCGCTGTTGGGGTGACCCACGCTCCAGCAGCAGCTGCCCGTCGGGCAGCACCCGCGCCCGCCAGCCGGCGTCGACAACGGTCGTGGCCGTCGGTTCGACAATGATCGCCGGGCCGCTTAGCGAGCCACCGGCGCCCAAGTCGGAACGGCGGTACAGCGGTACCCGCCGGCGAGTGCCGCGGTCATGCAGGACAACGCGCTCGATCGGTTCTGGCGGTGTGTCCTCGGCGGCCAGTCGTGAGACCGGAAGGGGGCTGGTCCGGGTGGAAGCTTCAACCTCGGCCGCTTCGATATGGAGGGCCCGGCCTTCGTGCAGGAAGCCGAACAGTCGCCGATGGTGCGTTTCGAAGTCCTGCCGAACCCGAGCGCTCGTGCCGGCAGGGACTTGGAGTGCCGTATTCGTTCCTTCGTACCGAACCCGAAGGCGCCGGGTCAATTCGACCTCCGCCGCCGGGTCGTCTGAGGAAATCTCGTTGGCGGCGGCGCTGCTGGCAGCCTTCAGCTCGGCCGCTGCCGGCTCCGGATCATCGTCGTCGAGCTGGCGCCCGACCGGCTGCTGGCGAATTGCGGACAGGTTGGCCAGCCCCATGCCATATGCTGACAGCACGCCCGCGAGCGGGTGCAATAGGATCGCTTCCATGCCGAGGTTTTCGGCGACGCGGCAGGCAAGCTGTCCAGCGGCCGCACCGAAACCGGCCAGGGCGCAGGTGGTGACGTCGTAGCCGCGCTGAACGGAGATCTTCTTGATAGCGGCGGACATGTTTGCCACCGCCACCTCAAGGAAACCTTCGGCCACGCTTTCTGCCGTGGTTCCGACCTTGATGGCCAGTTCCTCGAAGGCCTGGCGGGTGACCGCGGCGTCGAGTGGCAGGTCGGCATCGGGCCCAAACACGTGCGGAAAGTGAGCAGCTTGAACCCGGCCCAGCAGCAGGTTTGCATCCGTGATGGTGAGCGGACCGCCGTTCCGGTAGCAGGCTGGGCCAGGCTCTGCGCCTGCGCTGTCGGGTCCAACCGTGTACCGCGCCCCGTCGAAATGGAGGATCGACCCGCCGCCGGCGGCAACGGTCTGAATCCGGAGTGACGGCGTTGCCAAGTGCAAGCCTGCGACTTCCGCCTCTTCAACCCGCTCGAGGCTGCCGCCGAAATAGCTGACGTCGGTGGACGTGCCGCCCATGTCGAACCCGATGATCCGCGTGAAGTCTGCAGCCTGCGCTGTCCGCGCCGCGCCGACCACGCCGCCTGCGGGACCGGAAAGGATGGCGTCCTTTCCCCGGAAACGTGCCGCCGAGGCCAGTCCGCCGTTGGACTGCATGAAGGCCAGCGGAATTCCGTCGAGTTCACGCTGGAGTTCGCGGATGTAGCGATCGAGGACCGGCGATAGGTAGGCGTCTGCCACGGTTGTCCCGCCTCGGCTCACGAGCTTCATGAGCGGGACGGTTTCGTGCGAAACTGACACCTGTGAGAACCCGGCCCGGTGGGCGATGTCGGCGAGCATGCGTTCGTGCCCGGTATAGCGATACCCGTGCATCAGAACGATGGCGATCGACTGGAAGCCGTCACCGGAGGCCCGCCGCAGCATCCGTTCGGCTGAGACGGCATCGAGCGGCACCAGTACTTCTCCACTCGCACTGATGCGCTCGTCGATTTCGATCACCCTGGCATAGGGCAATTTTGGTCGCTCGATGCGGCGGGCGAAGATGTCGGGCCGCGCCTGGGTGCCGATCTGCAGGGCGTCGCCGAAGCCGCGCGTGACGCACAACACTACGGGTTGACCCTTGCGCTCTAGGAGCGCGTTTGTCGCTACCGTGGTCCCCATGCGAACGGAGCTGACCGAGCGGCCGGGGATGGGCGCATCTGGACCGAGGCTGAGCACGGCGCGAATACCAGCCACGGCCGCGTCCCGGTAGTGTCCGGGATTGTTGGAAAGCAGCTTCCTCGCCGTCAGTGCGCCGTTCGGGGCGCGTGCCACCACGTCGGTGAACGTGCCGCCACGGTCAATCCAGAACTGCCAACCGTGGGAAGTGCTCATGTCATGCAGCAAGCCATGTGCGGGCAGGGCCCGCAGACAAAGGTCGAAGATATCCGAACGTGCGCGGGTCCTTGCCGCCCTACACCGGACCTAGAAGCTCAAGATCGACGGCCGAGCGACGGCCTGCCTTTAATGATATCGGCTAGGGGCTGGCGGAGATGCCCCTGCACAGCCACGGCGGCACGAGACGCCCGATTCGCGGATCCGAGGCAAGATCCGGGTCGCGACCGGTCCCTGCAGTTGGTGGCGGTGTCGAAGTTCGCATTGATGGCCCCGCAACCTGCCAAACAATAGGGTCTGTGGCGAGGCGCCGACGGCTCCTAGTTTGTCAACACATGCGCCGACAATAGAATGCCAGCGCATCCGGAGCGGACAACTCCTGCCCTCAGGGTGTGGCCGCCAAAGGGCTCCCGCGACATGATTCGATGGCATTTCTAGGTACGTTGCTCGGCGGGACTCTGGGTTTCGCGATCGGGGGGCCGATCGGCGCTCTCATCGGAGCGGGCGGCGGGCACTTGTTCGACCGCTTCCGGGAGAGCGAACGGCGGACGCTGGCAGGTCCTGACGCCGGGGTGATGGGGAACCAGGCGGAGGCTCAGGTTGCCTTCTCCGTCGGATTGATCGGGCTGTCCGCGAAGGTTGCCAAGGCCGACGGACGCGTGACGCCCGATGAAATACGCGCGTTTCGCCGTGTTTTTCATTTCCCGTCGCAAGATGAAGCGAGAGTGGCGGCGATTTACAACGAGGCTAGGCAGTCGACCGACGGTTTCGAGCAGTACGCCCAGCAGTTGGCCGCGATCCTTGGGTCACGGGACGAACGGTGCGCCCAGATTCTGGACTGCCTGTTCACGATTGCTGCTGCCGACGGCGTGTTTCATCCGAACGAAGATCGGATCATTCGAGAAATCGGCCGCATCTTCGGCTTCAGCGATTCGGAGGTGGCATCGGTTCGGGCACGGCATCAGGGGACGGCCGGGAACGGGACGCAGGCTGCCACCGATGCTTCGAACTACGAGGTGCTGGGAATCGCGCCGACGGCGTCCGATGATGAGATCAAGACAGCGCACCGGAGCCTGGTCCGAAAGTTCCATCCCGACCATCTGGTGTCCAAGGGATTGCCAGACGAGCTGATTGAGCACGCAACCGAACGACTCGCCGCCATCAATAGCGCCTACGAAGCGATCATGAAGAGTCGGCCGCGCCAATGAACCGCGCGATTCGAGAGGTCCTGTCTCCGAATTACAACGCCCGCCCGGCTAGCGCCGACATTGAGCTCGTGGTGGTTCATTTCACGGGAATGGAAACAGCCGATGCCGCCCTGCGCGAACTCACCCAGTTGGGCTCCGGCGTCAGCGCCCACTGGATGATCGACGAGGACGGAACCATCTACCGCTTGGTTCCCGAGGAGCGCCGCGCCTGGCACGCCGGCCTGGGATCCTGGCACCACTGGCACGATGTGAACGCGGTCTCGATCGGGATCGAACTGGTGAACCCTGGGCACGATCACGGCTATCGGCCGTTCCCGGACCTGCAGGTCGAAGCGTTGGAGGACCTGCTGGCCGACACGTTCAAATGCCACGGACTGCGTCCCTGCGACCTCATCGGACATTCGGATGTGGCGCCGGAACGCAAGCAGGACCCGGGTGAGTTGTTTCCGTGGGAACGACTGGCGCGAGCCGGCTTCAGCATCTGGCCGGACGAGGTGTCGGAGTATCCGGACGGCGGGCTCGGTGTGATGGATGACGCCGAGGACTTCATCGGCGACGAGGAAAGTCGGACCGAATTCGGCTTGGATTCCATTAGCCTGCGCGAGAGCGTCTCGGAACTCCAGGAGAATCTCCGGGCCATCGGATACGGGATCGAAACCAACGGGGTGTTTGGTGCTCAGACGGAGGCTGTCGTGGCTGCCTTCCAGCGGCGGTTCCGACCCGGCACGGTGGACGGATACGCGGATTCCGAGACGCGTGCGCTGATTCAGGCGGTCGCCCAGATAACCCGCTAGCGCAGTTCGCGCAGCCGCGGTCGCGAAGCCACTGTCCGGCCAACTGCGCCGGAGGGCCTTGACCTGGCCCACCCGATCCCATTGAATCCCGAGGCCAGACGGCTGGATGACTGCTCCCGGGGTTTCCGGGGGAGGAAAGTCCGGGCTCCACGGAAACACGGTGCCGGGTAACGCCCGGCGGAGGCGACTCCAGGGATAGTGCCGCAGAAAACAAACCGCCGGCGCGAACTCGCGGCGGCAAGGGTGAAACGGTGCGGTAAGAGCGCACCGCGTCTTCGGCGACGGAGACGGCACGGTAAACCCCACCGGGAGCAAGACCGAATAGGGACGGCGTGGCCCGTGATCGGGCCGATGGTGTTTCCGCCTCCGTCCGGGCCGGTCGCGTGAGGCGCGCGGTAACGCATGCCCCAGATGAATGGTCATCCTTGACAGAACCCGGCTTACAGGCTGTCTGGCCCCACTCGTTCCTCGGGAGAACCTGCCACGATTCCACGCTCCAGCGGGCTATCATAGAACAAAAGAGGATCATCTAAGCACTTGTCGAATCGTTGATTATCGTTGACGTGGCCCACGAATAGGCGTAAAATCCCATGTTCACCCATATGGGGTGGACAGCGCTGCTGGGTCGTCGTGTGGAGGGTCGAGCGATGCAGGAGGTGGGTAACCGCGCCTTCTTCGCCGGCACGTTTACGCACCGGATTGACAAGAAGGGGCGGATCAGTATTCCGGCGCGTTGGCGCTCGGAGTTCCGGTCGGAAGAGTCTCCCCATCTGTTCGTCGCGTCGACGGCGAGCGGTGACGCGGCCTGCGCCATCGAATGTGTGATGCAGTCGGACCTGCGCCGTCGCAACTCCGAGCAGGCTGACCGCACCGAGCTTTCCCAGCGGCAGCGCGGATTGCTGGGACTCCACCACTTCCACGCATATACCGCGCAGCTGATTGATCCCGAAGGCCGTGTTCAGTTGCCCGCCGAAGCGCTGATTGCGGCCGATCTGGCCCTTGACGATTCGGACGAGGGCAGCACCAAGACACGCAGCTACACCGTGCGGTCGCCGACGGCCGTCCTGATGGGCGCAGGCGACCGGTTCTACATCCTCCACCCGGACCAGGTCGGACCGTTCTTGGCCGAGGCGTCGGCCGAAGCCGAAGCTGCCGACCACAACTCCAGGTCCGGGCTCTAGAAACGCCGGCACGTGGGCACTCGCCTTTCCTCCCTCCAACATGGCATCCCAACCATGGCCCACGTGCCGGTTCTCCTTGCAGAGATCGTCACGCAGCTGCAACCGGTCGACGACGCGCTCTACGTTGACGCCACATTCGGCCGCGGCGGCGTGGCGAGGGCGCTGCTTGAGACGGCAGACTGCCGCGTGATCGCCATCGACCGCGATCCGGCCGCGCAGCCGGCCGCCGCCTCGCTGGCGGAGCAGTTCGCCAGCAGGTTCCAGTTTGTGCAGGCGTGTTTCGGAGGCGTGGATCAGGTTCTGGCCTCGCTCGACGTGGAGCATGTTAACGGCGGGATCATCTTCGACTTGGGCGTATCGTCTCCGCAGCTTGACGATGCCGAGCGCGGGTTCTCGTTTCGACGGGACGGGCCGCTCGACATGCGAATGGGCGGTTGCGGGCAGACGGCCGCCGACATCGTCAACGCAATGGACGAACCGGCGCTTGCCGAGATTCTGCGGACGTTTGGCGAAGAACGCCACTCCCGCCGGATCGCGCGCGCGATCGTGGCCGACCGGCCGTTTGCCCGCACGGTCGAGCTGGCGGACGTGGTGCGCTCGGCGGTTCCGGGCCGGCAGGAAACGATCGACCCTGCGACGCGCACCTTTCAGGCCCTCCGAATCGCCGTCAACGATGAACTCGGTGAACTGCGTGCGGCACTGCACAGTGCGGAGCAGCTACTGATCGAAGGCGCCATCTTGGCGGTGGTCGCATTTCACTCGCTGGAGGATCGGCTGGTCAAACGCTTCATGGTGGAACGGTCGAACCGCGCTCCCCGAGCGCACCGTCACAGTCCTCCCGCCGGTACGCCGTTCGAGCCGACATTCCGGTTGTCGCGGACGCGCGCGATTCGGCCAAGCCAGGCGGAACTGCATCGCAATCCGCGGGCCAGGTCGGCGCGGCTGCGGACCGCGGTCAGGACCGCGGCTCCGGTCCTCACGGCAGTTGCCTGATGCTGGTGTGGGCCCTCCGAGTAGGCCGGCTGATGGGCTTCTGGCTGTGCTTGTCGATGGTCTCGGTCATGGTGCTCGGCGGCAGCACCATCTGGCTTCGCCATCAGCTTCGAGCCGGGGAGGCCCAGCTCGAAGCCCTACATGCCAAAGAGGAAGAACTCCGTGCCGGGATGGATCGTTTGGCCATGGAATGGTCACGTCTGAACCAGCCGGAGCAGCTGGCCGATTTGGCCCAACGTCATCTTGATCTCCGACCGATTTCAATCAGCCCGCCGGCTCGACTCGTCGAGGTGATGTCGCAGGGCGTATCGCCCGGGAGGACAGGGCAGTGAGCCGGCGCTGGCGAAAGTACCGTCGCGAACCCGTCGTCAGCCTCTGGCAGAGCGGACGAAGCCGCTCGGAGCGAACGGGAGAACGGCTGCGCGCCGGCATGACGATGATTGCGATTGCCTTCGTCGTCGTTGGCCTCCGCCTCGGTGAGGTTGCGCTGTCCGGCGAGACCGATGCCGGGACGCTGCACCCAGCAGAGGAAGCTCCATTCCGGGGCGAGGTCTTTGACCGGCACGGAACGATGCTGGCCACCACGGTCTTGGTCCCGTCGATCTGGGTCAATCCTTCTGACGTCAGAGACCCTGCTGCCCTTGCCGAGGAACTAACGGCGGTGTTTCCCGAACTCGATCAGGCTGACTTGGCGCGACGGTTGGCGGCTGACAAGCGTCGCAACCGCCAGTTCCTGTGGATTCGGCGCCACGCGCCTCCTTCGCGAGCCGAAGCTGCCATGCGCATCGGTTCGCCCGGCCTGTACATCCAAGAGGAAAGGCGTCGCGTCTATCCGCAGGGTCGGCTGACATCCCACGTGGTCGGCTATGTCAACATTGACGGTGATCCCCAGGCCGGCATCGAGCGCGTCGGTGACCGATCCATTCGGAAAGGCCCGCTTCAACTGACGCTCGACGTCGGGGTTCAGAATGTCCTGCGAAACCGCCTGCAGGCCGCGATGGAAAAATTCCAGGCGGTGGCGGCGGCGGGAGTGGTGCTCGAAATTGATTCTGGCGATGTCCTCGCCCAGGTCTCGCTCCCGGATTTCGACCCGAATGATGTGCGAAACGTGGACGATTCGGGAATGCTGGATCTCGGGACGCAAGGCGTCTTCGAGATGGGGTCGACTTTCAAGACGTTCACGGTTGCCGCGGCGCTGGATGCCGGCAAGGCAAGCGTCAACTCGAATTTTGATGCTACCGAGCCGATCAAGATTGGCCGCTACACCATCAACGACTATCACCCGGAGGAACGTTGGCTCCGGCTGTCCGAAGTATTCGTGCATTCGTCGAACATCGGGATGGTGCGGGTTGCCGAAGCATTGGGCGAGGAGCAGCATTGGGACTATCTGGGACGCTTGGGGCTCCTGAGCGACATTGATGGATCGGGGCTGCGGACTTCGCATCCGCGCCTACCCGATGCTTGGGGAAAGGTCCAGCGCGCGACTGTGTCGTACGGGCACGGCATTGCGGTGTCACCCATGCATCTGGCGGCCGCAGTCGCGGCGGTCGTCGGAGACGGACAGTACCGTGTTCCTCGACTGCTGCGGTCAGGGTCACATGAACCCTCCACTGCGGCGTTTCGTCCGTCGACGGTTCGGCAGATGCGCATGCTGCTGCGCCAGGTCGTGTTGCACGGAACTGCCGGATTGTCCGACGTCGGGAACTACGAAATCGGCGGCAAGACCGGAACCGCGCAGAAGGTGGTGGACGGAAGGTACCGGCGTGGCGCCCGGACAAACTCGTTTGTGGCGGCGTTTCCCATGAGTGCCCCGCGGTACGTCGTCGTGGTGCTGCTGGACGAGCCCAAGGCAGCTCCGGGCACCCACGGTTTTGCCACCGCAGGCTGGAACGTGGCCCCGCTTGCGGGTTCGGTGGTGGCCGGCGTAGCGCCGCTTCTTGGTGTGCCGCCCGTGCCGGTGGAACCGCCGGCGCGGGATGCGGTCACACAGGTGGCTTTACGCTAAGAGGCGGTGAGCATGCGGCTTGCCGAACTTGCGGCTCGGACGGGGCGGCCGCTTCCCGAGGGTATGCCTGACCCTGTTATCCGCGGGCTCAGCTCAGATTCTCGGTCACTCCACGCAGGGTACCTGTTTGCCGCTCTTCCAGGTGGCCAGATCGACGGCATCGAATTTCTGGAGGAAGCTGTGCATCGTGGGGCTGCCGCCGCGCTGGTCCCACCGGCCGCAGCTTCCCGGGCCAAAGCGCTCGGAATCACGGCAGTCGCCGATGTGGTGCCGCGCCGCCGTCTCGCCCGAATGGCTGCAGCTTTCTATGGCGCACAACCCGAAATGGTGGTCGCTGTCACCGGGACGAACGGGAAGACTTCGACGGCGCATTTCCTCGCGGAACTGTGGCGAGGGGCCGGATTGCAAGCTGCCGAGATCGGGACGCTTGGCGTCAGCGCGGGTTCCGGCACTGATCTCGCCTCGGCGGCATTGAACCTGACGACCCCGGACCCGGTGACGCTCCACGCTGAACTGGCATCACTGTCGGAGGCCGGCTTCAATCACGCAGTGCTCGAGGCCTCGTCCCATGGCCTTGATCAGCACCGACTGGACGGGGTGCGCATTGCGACGGGGATTCTGACTACTGTCGGCCGTGACCACCTCGACTACCACGGTACCGAGCACGCGTACCGGGCGGCGAAGCGGCGGCTCTTCGCCGAATTGGTGACTCCGGGCGGCACCGCAATCTTCAACTTGGCGAGTGTTGACCAGGACACCCTCGCCGCCGCCGAGCGTCGTGCTCTCAACGTGGTGACCTTTGGGCGGGGGGAAGAAGCCGACTGGCAACTCAAGGCAGTGACACCCGACGTCCAGGGTCAGGTCCTGCAACTGCTGACCCCGCGTGGAGAACGGATCGTGCCGTTTGGCCCGCTCGGTCAGTTCCAGGCCGAGAACGCGTTGGCTGCCGTAGTGGCAGCCGTCGAGTCTGACGTGCCCGTGGATGATGCCGTTAACGGATTGTCGTCCATGACCGCGCCAGCGGGTCGGCTCGAACGCATCGGGACCAAGGGCGGAGTCTCGGTGTTCGTCGATTACGCGCATACCCCCGACGCTCTGGCCGCTGCCCTCGACGCCCTGCGGCCCCACGTGCGCGGCGTGCTGCACGTCGTCTTCGGTTGTGGCGGGGATCGCGACTCGGGTAAACGCCGGTTGATGGGCGAGGTCGCTGCCCGGCACGCGGACCACGTAACCGTGACGGACGATAACCCGCGATCCGAAGATCCAGCGACGATTCGTGCCGAGGTGCTGCAGGGGGCGCCTGACGCGGCCGAGGTCGGCGACCGGTTCGAGGCCATCGGCGGTGTCCTCGGGTCGCTTCGGGACGGCGATGCACTCTTGGTTGCCGGGAAGGGGCACGAGACCACTCAGACCGTGCGTGGCGTTGCGACTCCCTTCGACGACCGCGCAGTCGTGCGGCGTTTGCTCGGGCGAGGTGGAGCTTGACCGCGCTGTGGGCAGCGGATGCAGCTGCCGTCGCCACCAGCGGCCGGACCGACGGATCATGGCGTGCATACGGCGTGTCGATCGACACCCGTCAGCTGGCGGTCGGCGACCTCTTCGTCGCCCTGCCGGGACGCAACACCGATGGCCACGCGTTTCTTGATGCCGCGTTTGCTGCCGGAGCGGCTGCCGCCCTCGTGCGGCCGCAGGATGTCCGCGACGACCGTTACCTTGAGGTCGACGATCCCCTGGAGGCGCTGCAGGCCTTGGGTCGCGCGGCGCGCCAGCGGACCGAATCAAAGGTGGTGGCGGTCACTGGGAGCGTCGGCAAGACCGGTACCAAGGAGCTGATCCGCGCCGCACTGGCCCCGTTGGGGTCGGTGCATGCCAGCGCATCGAGCCATAACAACGCGATCGGCGTCCCGTTGAGTCTGGCGCGGATGCCGGCCGCCACTTCGGCGGCTGTATTCGAGCTCGGCATGAACCGCGCGCGCGAAATCGCTTCGCTCGTCGACCTCGTGCGTCCGGATGTCGCCCTGGTGACGCGCATCGCACCCGCACATCTCGAGCACTTCGGAAGCCTGGACCGGATTGCTGAGGCCAAGGCGGAGATCTTCGAGGGGCTCAAGCAAGGTGGAATTGCCTTGATCCCTGCCGCCTCCCAGGGGTCGGAAGTGCTGCTTCGGGCGGCGCGGGCCAGCGGAGCGGCACGCATTGTCACCTTCGGCACAGGTGAGGATGCCGACGCGCGCCTGCTTGAAGTGACCCCGACGGACACTGGCTCAACGTTCCGCTGGGTGTTTGCCGGGGAGGTTCATCGCTGCCGGCTCCGGCTGTCGGGTGCCCATTGGGCGTTGAATGCCGTGGCCGCCGGTTGCGTGGCGAAGCTCCTGGGCGTGTCGCCTGCCGAGTCCGGTTCTCACATGGAAACGGTCGAACCGCTCGCCGGCCGCGGGCGTCGGCACGCCGTCCGCCTCGTGGACGGGGAAGCCTGGGTGATCGACGACAGCTACAACGCCAATCCTGCCTCTATGTGTGCCGCCCTGGCTGCACTGCGCAGCACGCCGGCGGCTGGCCGACGGCTGGCCGTCCTCGGTGAAATGAAAGAGTTGGGCCGGGCATCCGCAGAGCTCCACGCGGCTCTCGCACCTGCGCTCGAGGGCGTGGACCGGGTGTGGTGCGTCGGGCCCGAGATGGCGGCATTGCATCGAAAGCTTCCTGACAATGCCGCCGTCGACCTGCTGGTCGATGCCGAGACGGCGGCCGAGCGGGCTGCTTCCGAACTGCGCGCAGGGGACGTTCTGCTTGTCAAGGGCAGTCGGGCAAACGCACTCGAGACCGTGGTGGCGCGGGTCACCGGGTCGAAGGCGCACTGATGCTGTTCCATTTCCTGGTTCCGCTCGCCGAGTCCTTCGGCCCGCTCAACCTGTTCAGGTACCTCACCTTTAGAACAGGCGGCGCCATGGTGACCGCGATGCTGATCGCGTTCTGCATCGGCCCGATGCTGATACGACGGCTCGGAGCCATGCAGGGGGGCGGTCAGCCAATCCGCGACGACGGCCCCGACCGGCACTGGTTGACCAAGCAGGGAACGCCCACGATGGGTGGCCTCCTCATCCTGATCGCAGGACTCGGCGCAACGATCATCTGGGCGGATCCCGCCAATCCGTACATCTGGACGGTGATCCTTTCCGGTATGGGTTTCGGCCTGATCGGCCTGTTCGACGATATCCGGAAGGTTCGACGCCGCCTGACCGGAGGCATTTCGTCTTCAGTCAAGTTCCTGTTGCAGATCGCGGTCGCCCTGCCGACAGCCCTGGCCATCTTCTGGCTGGCCCCGGACTGGCTCGCCGGCCGCTTGGCCGTTCCGTTCGTCAAGGACTTCCTTCCCAACCTGGGACTGGCTTGGATTGCGCTGGCCGTCTTTGTCTCGGTGGGGACGTCCAACGCCGTAAACCTGACCGACGGCCTGGACGGATTGGCCATCGTGCCCATCATGATCGCTGCCGGTGCCTTCGGCCTGATTGCGTGGCTGATCGGCAACGCGTTCTTTGCGGACTATCTGCAGATCCACTACGTGCCGGGCGCGGGTGAACTCGCAGTACTCTGCGGCGCCTTGATTGGCTCAGGCCTTGGTTTCCTCTGGTACAACGCGCACCCGGCGCGCATTTTCATGGGCGACACCGGGTCGCTGGCAACCGGCGGGATGCTGGCCGCGATTGCGCTCATCACCCGCCACGAAATCGTCCTCGCCGTCATCGGCGGGCTGTTCGTGGCGGAGACCGTCTCGGTCATTCTGCAGGTGCTGTCATTCCGGCTGACCGGACGGCGCATCTTCCGAATGGCCCCGCTCCACCATCACTTCGAGCAGAAAGGGTGGCCGGAGGCCACGGTGGTAGTGCGTTTCTGGATCATTGCTGCGATCTGTGCGCTTGCCGGACTGGCCACGCTGAAGCTGCGGTGATGGCAATGGCGGAACCGCCCACCGGCATTCTGGGATTCGGCCGCACGGGGGCCAGCACGGCGCGCGCCCTCATGGCCTCGGGCCAGGCAGTCGTGGTGTGGGACGACCGCGCGGCCGGCCGTTCCGCCGCCGCCGCATCGGGATTTGCCGTAAGGGAACTGGCGCCACCCCTCGCCCGAATCGTGGCCAGTCCAGGTGTCATGCCCACGCACCCGCAACTGAGAGCGGCGGCGGCTGCGGGGATTCCGGTGTGCGGTGACATCGATGAGTTTTCGATTCGACTGGCACGGGATCCGGACGCACCGACGCTGACAATCGGGGTCACGGGTACCAACGGGAAATCCAGCGTGGTGGGCATGATCGACCACCTGCTGCGCGCAGCCGGTCGTACCTGTGCCGCGGGTGGCAACCTCGGGACACCCGTGCTCGATCTGCCGCGCCTGGCCGACGGAGTGTATGTCCTCGAGCTGTCCTCGTTCCAATTGGCCCGCTGTCGAGAATTTCGGCCGGACGTCGCGCTGCTGTTGAACCTCGGGACCGATCACCTGGACTGGCACGGGACCCGGCACGCCTACGTGGCGGCAAAGGAAAAGATCTTTCAAACGCAGCGTCCTGACGACATCGCTGTCGTCTGCATTGACGATGCGGATGGCCTGCGCATACGAAACCGGCTGGCCGACCGTCCCGATGCGCCACGGGTCGTCGCTGTTTCTGCGCACCAGCGCTGCAAAGGCGGTGTCTGGGTTGAGGATGGCGTGTTGCACGAGGATCTCGACGGTGGCCACCGCGCCATCGGATCCATGGAATCGCTGCTCCGGGTCGCCGGCAAGCACAACTGGCAGAACGCGGTTGCCGCGTGGGCGGCCGCGAGGTCGGTCGGAGCCGGGCCTGACGACCTGATGCCCGCCTTGGCGAATTTTCGGGGCCTGCCGCACCGAATGGAGCAGCTGGCGTCGGTCGCCGGCGTCTCCTTCATCAATGACAGCAAGGCGACCAATGTAGCGGCGGCGGCAGCGGCGCTGGCCTGCTTCGAGCAGGTCTGCTGGGTGGCCGGGGGCCGGGGGAAAAATGAAGAGCTCGACCCGCTGCTTCAGCTGGCACACCGGGTCGATGCCGGATTTTTCTTTGGCGAAGACGGGCCGGTCTTCGAAGCCGCATTTGCCGCCCGGGTCCCGGTCTTTCGGTTCGAGCACTTGGACGCGGCCGTGACATCCGCCTTCGCGAAGGCTCGGTGTGGGATGCCGCCGCAGCCGGTGCTCCTGTCACCGGCGTGTGCAAGCTACGACCAGTTTGTTGATTTCGAGGCGCGCGGGGAAGCTTTCCGCGATGTGGTCGAGGCGCTTGCAAGGTCCGAGCCATGATTTCCGGGAGCGAGATAGTGCGCGGTTGGTTCGTCCGTTGGGCGGGCAGCGTTGATCGCATCAACCTCGCGTTGCTCGTGGGGCTGGCTTGTGTCGGGGTTTTGGCCGTGATGACGGCAACCCACCTGGTCGCCATCCACCGGGGTCTGGACGAACTCCATTTCTTCAGCTGGCACGTGCGTGTGCTGGTTCCGACCCTTGCGGTCATGGTAGCCCTGTCGTTTCTGTCGCCCGTGGGGGTGTTTCGCTTTGCCGCCGGCGGGCTGGCCGTCGTGATGGTGCTGATGGTGCTGACGCTCATCTTCGGCGAGCCTGTCAATGGGGCCAAGCGATGGCTCCAAGTCGGCGGCCTGTCCCTGCAAGCCTCCGAACTGGCCAAACCCTTCTTCGCCGTCGTGACGGGATGGTTGCTGGCGCGGGGGCGCAATGCGTCGTTCGGGGTGTTGGTTCGCTCGCGACCGTCCTACCTGCTCCTACCGCTCGGCCTGCTGTTTGCCCTGTGGGCGCTGCTGGTCGCCCAGCCGGACTTTGGCATGACGATCATTTTCGGAATCGCCTGGTGCGGCCAGCTGTTCCTTGCAGGTCTGCGCCTTCGGCTGATGCTGCTGGTGGCCGTCGTGGGGGCTGGCTTCATCCGAATTGCCTACACGACCCTGCCGCACGTGGAAATGCGCATCGACCAATTCCTGAATCCGGAAGGGGAAGCCGGGTACCAGGTCGCCAAGGGACTGGAAGCCTACGGTCGAGGCGGCTTTCTCGGGCAGGGACCGGGCGAAGGAACGATCAAGGCGAGCATTCCGGACGCACACACCGATTTCATCTTTCCGGTCATCGCCGAGGAGTTTGGCGTAGCGGCCTGCTTCGCTGTACTGGCCCTGGTCGCTGGAATCACGTTCCGGGGGTTCAGCCGGCTTCGCGGGAGTCAGGACCTGTTCGCGATGCTGGCCGCCGGTGGTCTCCTGCTGCAGTTCGTCCTCCAGGCGCTGATCCACGTGGCGGTGACCCTGAACCTGGCTCCGACCACCGGCGTGACCATGCCCTTCATCTCCACGGGCGGCTCGTCGCTGCTTGCGGTCGGGATTTCGATGGGTCTGATGCTGGCGCTGACGCGGCGGCGGGTCGTGCCCATGGGCTGGCACCGATGAGTCGCGTGGCCATGCTCGCTGCCGGCGGTACCGGAGGTCATCTGTTTCCGGCCACCGCATTGGCTGAGGTGCTGCTGGAACGGGGCTGGCTGGCCCATCTGGTGACCGACCGGCGCGGCGCTCATCACATCAGGCACACCGAAGATGTTCCGTGCACGGTGCTGCCTGCCGCCGGCATTGCGGGGCGGGGGCTTTGGCCGCAGGTCGTCGCCGTGCCAGTCCTGGGGCTAGGTGCCGTTCGCGCCGTCAGCCTCTTCCGTCGCCGGCGGCCAGCCGTCGTCGTGGGATTTGGCGGCTACGCGTCGGTCCCGGCTGGCTTGGCGGCGCGGGTCCGGCAGGTCCCGTTGATCCTGCATGAAGCCAATGCGGTGCTGGGCCGGGCCAATCGACTCCTGGCGTCAACGGCGCATACCCTCGCGACGACGTTTCGCAGCGTTGCGCGGATTCCGCGCGGGTTGCAGCCGAAGCAAGTTGGTTTGCCGGTGCGTCCCGAGTTCGAACGCCTCGGTGCGACCGACTATGAGCCTCCTGGTCAGGGCAGCGAGGTGCGGCTCGTGGTGACCGGTGGGAGTCAGGGCGCGCGTGCCATGGGTGTTGTCGTGCCGGCGGCGTTGGCGGCCGCCGCCGCCGCGACCCGCGGCCGTTTCCGAGTCCTGCAGCAGGCGCGGAGGGAGACGGTTGACGCGGTCAGCACCGCCTACCGCGATGCCGGCATCCAGGCGACGGTGGTGCCGTTTATCGACGACATGGCAGGGGCCCTGCGTCAGGCGCACCTGGTCGTTGGACGCGCAGGGGCGGCCACGGTGACCGAAAATTCGGTGGCGGGTCGCCCCGCCATCTACATCCCCCTGCCGTCATCGATCGACGGGCACCAGGAAGCCAATGCGCGAGCCGCTGCCGCGACCGGGGCAGCGTGGATCGTGGACGAGGCTGACGGCGCCCCTGCCCTGGCAGGCCTGGTGACACGCTTGCTGGCCGACCCCGCTCGTTTGGCAGGGGCAGCCGCCAGCACGCAGTGCGTCGTGCCCTCTGGGGCCGCGGAAAGGCTCGCCGATCTCGTTGAGGGCGCCGCGCCGGGAGCGAACCGGTGAGCGGCTTTCCACTACCTCTCGGCGCGGTGCATTTTGTCGGAATCGGCGGCATCGGCATGAGCGGTATCGCGGAGGTGATGCACAATCTGGGCCACCGGGTGCGCGGCAGCGATCTGGCGGAAAACAGCAACGTCAGCCGGCTGCGCGAGCTCGGCATCGAAATCAACGTTGGGCATCACGCCCGCAATCTGGGTGACGCGTCGGTCGTGGTGGTGTCGTCCGCGCTGCCGGATGACAACCCTGAAGTGCAGGCGGCGAGGTCGGCCCGCATCCCGGTTGTCGGCCGCGCCGAGATGCTTGCCGAACTCATGCGCTTTCGGCCCTCCGTGGCCATCGGCGGCACGCACGGCAAGACGACGACCACCTCGCTTGTGGCGGCAGTTCTTCATGAGGCTGGACTGGACCCGACATTTGTCAACGGGGGAGTCGTCAACGCCCACGGAACGAACGCCCGGTTGGGCACCGGTGCCTGGACAGTCGTGGAGGCCGACGAGTCGGACGGCTCGATTGCCCGCTTGCCGGCGACCGTGGCCGTGGTCACCAACATCGACCGTGAACATCTCGACCATTACGGAACGTTTGAAGCGCTTCGAGACGCCTTCCGAGACTTCGTCAAACAGGTGCCGTTCTACGGGGTGGCCGTGCTTTGCGTGGATCATCCGGAGGTCCGCAGACTCGCCGCGGCGGTGACGGATCGCCGGATCGTGACCTACGGTTTCTCCGAACATGCAGATGTGCGGGCTACCAATGTCCGCGCCGACGTTGGCGGCATGCAGTTTGACGTGCTGCTGCGATCAGAGGCTTTCGGAAACCGCGGCAGTGGCCCCAGTCGCATCGAGGGAATGTGGCTCTCCATGCCGGGTCGACACAGCGTTCAGAATGCCTTGGGGGCGGTTGCAGTGGGGCGCACAATTGGTGTCGCTCCCGATGGCATCCGCAACGGCATCCGCAATTTTGGCGGGGTGCGTCGGCGGTATACCCGGGTAGGCGAAGCGCGCGGTGTGGTCGTCGTCGATGACTACGGCCATCACCCCGTAGAAATCCGTGCAGTTCTGTCCGCGGCCCGGGCGATCACGCAGGGGAATGTGGTAGCGGTCGTTCAGCCGCACCGGTATTCGCGGCTGAAATCGCTGTTTGACGACTTCTGCCAGGCCTTTGACGACGCCAGTGCGGTGATCGTTGCCGACGTATATCCGGCCGGCGAGCTTCCCATCGAGAACATCGACCGGGACGCTTTGGTCAGCGGCATCCGAGCGCACGGTCACCCTTGCGTGCACGCCCTGCCCGCGCCGTCAGCCCTTCCGGCGGTGTTGGCCCCCCTGGTGTCGGCTGGTGACACGGTGCTTTGTCTGGGCGCGGGCGACATCACCAACTGGGCGGCCGAGCTGCCGGTCGCGCTCGACGACGCGCTCGCCGGTGCCGGTAGGGCGGCATCGTGACCGCGTCGCTGGCGCAGCGCCTGCCGTCCGTTCGTGGCCGCCTGCGGTCCGGCGCCCTGTTGGCGAAGACCAGCTGGTTTCGCGTAGGCGGGGCTGCGGAGGCACTGTTCAGTCCGGCAGACCTCGAGGACCTCACCGAATTCCTGGCCGCGCTCGACCCGGATATCCCGGTGACGGTCGTGGGGCGCGCCTCAAACGTTCTGATCCGTGACGGTGGTGTCCCGGGAGTGGTCATTCGATTGGGCCGGGCCTTTGCCACTACGCGTGTGGAGGGGAAGATCGTGGAAGCGGGCGCAGCCACCGCCAGTGCGGACGTTGCGCGCGCAGCCCAGGCGGCGGGCATTGCCGGCTTCGGTTTCCTTGAGGGTATTCCGGGAAGCATCGGCGGCGCGTTGCGGATGAACGCAGGATGCCACGGGAAAGAGACGCGTCACGTCACGGTGGCCGCTCGCGCCGTCGATCGGGCTGGCCGCGTGCACGACCTGACGCTCGCTGATCTGGGTCTCCAGTACCGCCGCTGCGCAGTGCCTGCCGACTGGATCTTCGTGTCCGGGCGATTTGCCGGTGCCGACGGCGACCCGGCCGTGATCGCGACATGCATGCGGCAGTTCCGCGATCAGCGCGAACGTACGCAACCCATGCGCGTTGCCACCGGCGGCAGCACGTTCCGAAACCCACCGGACCTGAAGGCCTGGAAGCTGATCGAACGGGCCGGATGCCGGGGCCTTCGTCGGAACGGCGCAAGTGTTTCCGAGAAGCACGCGAACTTTCTTGTGAACGACGGGACCGCGAGCGCTGCCGACCTGGAAGCCCTTGCAGAGGATGTTCGTCGCCGGGTGCAGGCGCAAACCGGGATCCTGCTCGAGTGGGAGATTCACCGGATCGGCCGTCCGCTTGGAGGCTCCGTCGGATGATGGCCAGCAAGCGCGTGGTGGTGCTCCATGGCGGGACCTCGGACGAGCGGGAGATTTCGCTCCGCAGCGGCGCTGCCGTCGTCGACGCGCTGGATGCGAGCGGTCTGCAGGTCGACACCTTTGATCCGCGCTTCGGTGTGCAGGCGCTGGCGCGCGCTGTCGAGCCGTCAGGGACCATCGTATTCAACGCCCTTCACGGTGGTACGGGCGAGAACGGCTCCGTTCAGGGTCTGCTGGAGGTGATGGAGGTGCCCTACACGCATTCGGGGGTACGGGCCTCGGCGCTGGCGATGTACAAGCCTGCGTCACGTGACATCTTCGCTGCTCACGGACTGAACGTCGCCCACGGTCTCGTCGTCTGTCGAGACAAGCTGGCGGCGCGCGACCCGATGCCTAGGCCCTATGTGGTGAAGCCTCTGGCGGGCGGATCCAGCATCGGGGTCAAGATCCTGCGGGATGGAGACGCCCCACCGGAACCGTCGGCGGGGAGCGAACGCGACCCGGTCTTGGTGGAGGAGTACGTGCCGGGTCGCGAGATTACGGCGGCGGTTCTCGACGGACGACCGCTGTCGTTGCTCGAAATCCGCGCTCACGGATCATTCTACAGTTACGACAGCAAGTACAAATCCGACCGCACTGAATACCTCGAGCCGGACGATCTGCCTGACGATGTGCGGGAAGCGGTACTGCATGCTGCGCTGCGCGCCCATGAACTGCTGGGCTGTCGCGGAGTCACGCGGTCGGACTTCCGTCTCGACGATACGTCGGGTGGGTACCGCCTGGTCCTGCTGGAGGTCAACACCCAGCCAGGACTGACCCGGACGTCGCTAGTTCCAAAGCTTGCCCGACAAGCCGGGATGAGCTTCGAGGAGCTTTGCCGGTGGATGGTGGAGGACGCCTCATGTCCGCGATGAGGTGGCGTTGGCGCTGGGTGCTGATGGCGCCGGCCGTGGTCGGCGGAATGGCGGCCCTGTTGGTCTGGAGCGACGCGTTCGCGCGGCTGACGGCTGCTGCCAAGGACGTGAGCACAAGTGCCGGGCTGACAATTGCGGAGGTGTGGGTCGAGGGCCGCAGTCGGACTGAGCGAAACGCGCTCATCCGTGTACTCGCAGCTCCAGTGGGGCAGCCCAGTTTGTTCGTCGACGTTGATGCAATTGTCGAGGAGGTACGAGAACTCGACTGGGTTGCGGACGCCCAGGCACGGGTTCAGCTTCCGGGACGCCTGCAGGTGTCGTTGCAGGAGCGTACGGCGGTCGCGCTGTGGCAAACCGGTGGCACGCTGTACGCGATTGAAGCGTCAGGCCGTGTCATTGACGCCGTCCTGTTCCGGGACTTCCCGGAGCTGCCCCTGGTGGTTGGGGAAGGCGCCAACACGATGCTCGGCGATCTTGCGGACCTGTTTGCTGCTCAACCCGAGTTCGCCTCTCGGGTGGACGCGGCGATCCGGGTGTCACGGCGCCGCTGGACCCTGCAGATGGATACCGGGTTGTTGGTTCATCTACCAGAAACTGATCCGTCCGCCGCGATGGCCAAGCTGACGGGGTCGGTTGGCGGGATTGAGTCGCTCAGCCCCAGCGTCGGTGCGGTCGATCTGCGGATACCTCAGCGCATTGTGGTGCGGATGCGGGCTGACGCCGTGCCCCCTTCATTGCCGGACGGGGTCTGATCGTGACGGACGTCTATTCGGTGCTGGATGTCGGCGCAGAGAAAATCTGCTGCTTGATTGCCGCGCGGGAGCCCGGTCGCACGTTGACCGTGATCGGCAGCGGGCACACCCGTTCCGAAGGCTTCGACAACGGGGTCGTGACCGACATGTACGCGTTGCCCACGGCCATTCGTCAAGCAGTTCGCCGGGCCGAGGAAATGGCCGACGGTCGGATCACCCAGGTCATCGCAACCCTGCCCTGTGCGCGGCCGACGTCTTCGCACCAGGAACTACCGCCGTTCCAGGTCAACGGGGGGCGGATTTCCGAGCAGAGTTTCAGCGAGATGCGGCTGGACGATCCCAATGACGACGATTCCGGTGCCAACAAGATCGTCCACGCACTGCCGATCAGCTACGAACTTGACGGCAGCAGGGTGGCGGATCCAGTCGATATGGTCGGCAACCTCCTGCGGATAAACGTCCATCTGGTGCACGCCGAACGATCCGTCGGCTGGAACTTGGAAACCTGTCTGGCAGACGCCCAGATTGAGGTCAAAGCTTTGGTGTTTCCAGCGCTGGCCGCTGGTCTGGCGGTCATGACCGAGGAGGAACGCTGCATCGGCTCCGTGGTGGTCGACATCGGCGCCAGCCGTACTTCGCTCGGAATTTTCCATGAGAACGCGCTGGTCTACACGTGGGCCTGCGCTGGCGGGGGCGACTATTTCACTCGTGACCTGGCGCGTGGACTTGGCGTGTCGCTTCAGGAAGCGACGCGGATCAAGAAGTTCCACGCGTCGACGGTTCTGGGAGACGGGCTTGGCCCCGTGTCGGTCCAGCCGCACGAAGCGGACACCGAGGATGAGCGGGTGGAGATCCCGGCTGAGGCCGTGAACCAGATCGTCGCGTCTCGAGCCAAGGCCATGTTCGAGGAGCTCGCCGACGTGCTTGCCGGCAGCGGCTTCCCGCAAGAAATGGGCGGTGTGGTCGTGCTGACTGGCGGCGGCAGTCAGATCCGTGGGCTCGCCGACGCCGCCAGCAAGGTTCTCGCGCGGCGGGTGCGCCTTGGTCAGCCGGAGGGCGTTCCGGGTCTGCCGGATGCGCTTCGCAAGCCTGAATTCGCTGTGCTCGTGGGTCTCCTTCGATACGCCGAGGATCCTCCCCGCGAGTTTCTTTCCCGAGCATTGCCACCTAGGGCCGGCGGTCTTCGCGCCGCGTTCCGCTGGCTCCGAGAGAATTTCTAACCAAGCGCGGACGTAGTGTCCGAGTGCATACGGAGATCACCATGCCAATCAGCCTCAGTGTCCCCGAGGACCTTGACTTTAAGCCGAGGATCACGGTCGTCGGTGTAGGCGGCGGCGGATGCAACGCCGTCGATCACATGATCGAAAGCAAGCTTGAAGGTGTGTCGTTCGTGGCGTGTAACACCGATCTTCAGGCCCTCCGGCGTTCCACCTGCCCGGTCCGAGTCCGTCTTGGATTGGACAGCACGCAGGGTCTCGGGGCCGGGTCCAATCCGGTCATCGGCCGTGAAGCGGCTGAAGAGTCCTTGGACGAGGTGATGGATGCCATCGGCGACACGCACATGCTGTTCATCGTGGCCGGCTTCGGCGGCGGCACCGGTACCGGGGCTGTCCCCGTGATCGCCCGGGCCGCCCACGAGCGGGGCATCCTGACGGTCGCCGTCGTGACGACCCCATTCACGTTTGAGGCGGTCAACCGGACGGAAGTGGCCCAGGCAGGCTTGCAAGACCTGCGCAATGCCATCGACACGTTTGTGGTGATTGCCAACCAGAAACTGTTTGACGTGCAAACCGACGGGATGAGTCTCTTGGACTCGTTCAGACTGGTTGACAACGTTCTCTATGACGGGGTCAGGGGAATCACCGACCTTCTCATGTGTCCCGGCCTGATCAATCTGGATTTCGCGGACGTCCGGTCGGCCATGAAGGACGCGGGCGCGGCCCTCATGGGTACCGGCGAGGCCACAGGCGAAGACAGAATCGAAGAGGCAACCAACGCGGCCATCAGCAACCCGCTTCTGAGCTACCAGGGTCTGGAGATGGACCAGGCGACAAACCTGCTGGTGAACATCACGAGCAGCGCCAACGTGAGCCTCACGCAGACTGAACGGATCATGGAGATTATTCGCGGACGGACCCATGAGCGCGTCAACCTCAAGGTAGGCGTGGCCATCGATGACAATATGGGCGATACGATCCGGGTATCCGTCGTCATGGCCGGGCTCGACCGGGAGCACGGATCGGGCCTCGAAGCGACCCCGCCACGGATCCTGGGTCACCCCGAGAAATCATCGAAGCCATCCAGGTCGGAGCCACCCGGTGGCCAGGAGGCCCCGGCACGTCAGGGACATCTCGAGGTCCCGGGAGTGTTCGGTCATCCGTCGGCGCTCGCCGACAGCCCACGGTCACGTCCGACTTTCGACGATTCGGCGGGCTCGAGAACGGCCTCGAACGGCCTGGATCCGGCGGGGCCGTCGATGACGCCGTGTTCGGAGTCGGTTGGCAATGGTTCCAGCCGCAGGGAGACGATGGAGCAGCGATCGACGGACCACGGCGGCGACGTCGTACAGGCCGCCGACCAAGGCCGGAGCGGTCCGCCGGAGACGCGAGTCTCCGGGAGTGAAACCCGCGCGTCGCGCTCGGAACCGTCTGCCGCTTCCATGGGAAACGGCGCCGGTCGCCGGGCCGTCCCAGCGGCGGAGTTAGGGCCGGTGCGTCCGATGTCCGCCCACCGCGCCCGGAAGCCGCAGAGTGAGCTCGGTGGCGGACTGGGCGGCTCCTCGGCCGAGCCCATCCGTCCGACGCCGCGTGTCGTCGATCGCGACGGTCCGATTCAGGACCCGCTTCCAGGAGACTTGCGACGGGCCGCTGTCGGACGAGAGCGGACGCGCACTGCGCGGGATTCGGAAACCAACGGTCTGGGTTTGGGCAGCACGCCAGCTCCCGACCGGATGGCGGGTGCCGCCGTAGCCCGCGGTTCCGTCGCCACGCCACAATTGCGTCCGGCAGTGCACGTTGACTCGGAGACGGGCCAGGCGTCGTCGTGGACGAAGCTGTTCGGCCTGCTCCCGGTTCGCCGGAAGTCCGGAAAAGGTCGTCAGGAACCTTCGCTGCAGCTGCATTCGCCGGGAGTGCGAGAGGGCGCGTCCGGCAACGCACGTTCGTCTGTTTCCGACGTGACGTCCGGGCGTGACTCGAGCGTTAGCTCGGGGGCGGCTTGGACAGGGGGGAAAACCGTCAGCGCACGTGCCGTACTGGGAATCGATCCGCGGCAGATTCCCAGTTTTCGGAAGTAGGGCCCGGACGTCGGGGCTGAGCACGGACGGATACCGTCCGCGGCCGAGGTAAAACAGGGCTTGGTGACCGTGCCGGTGGTATTGCCACCGGCACGAAGTCACTCCGGACGACCAAGGTGCCGCAAATAGACACCTGCCTGCTGGAGGTTCTCGAGGGGATTCGCGAACGAGAACCGCTCCAGTCGGCCTTCACACAGGAAATCCGCTCCTTCGGCATCGATTCCGATCAGCGTCCATTCGGCTAGCGAACCCGGTGACCCGGGCAGGGTCCAGGGCTGATGATCGGCATTGAGCGCTTCCAGCAGCTGCGGCTCGTCCTCGCCGTATCCGGCATGGTCGGGAACCACCATGTCTTTAGCACTTAACCAGTGGATGGCGCCGAAACCGCCGATCAGATGCGCCGCCTCGACCCGAACGCGATAGAGCTTGAAGTCCGCTAGTTCCGCGTAGCGGCGTGCGTGCGGGTAACGCCGCAGAAACCGTTCGCCGACGGTTCGCTCCGATTCCGCGATCGCCGTTCCCATCACGCTTACACGGTTTCCCGACAGCGGCTCGTCGCCGCCGTCGTCGGCATCGTACAACACAGCGATCCTGGGGTCGGCGGCAAGGTTCTGCGTGTGGACCGCGAGATCGGACAGGAGCAGGAGTGGCTCTCCCTCCATGGTGCTGGCAGCGAGGGCGAGCGAACTATGCGGTCGCTTCTGATCCGCCGTCAGCGACGTCGCCAACGCTACCTTCGAACCTGACCGCACAAGGCGTCGAGCGAGTCGTCCAGGTGTACGGGCTTGGGGTTCTGTCGATGGCCGCATGGCCGAATTCCGCAGGAGGGGGCTAGGAGGAGACGCGGTCGGCGGCAACTTCGACGGGCCGCCTGCCTGGCGAAGGGTCTCGCGACCATGGCATGCACGAGGCCGCCGCAGTCGGCCCGACGGGTTTTCGCATGGATGCCGCCGGCGGGCGTGAACGATACCACCAATGGATCCGAAGGAACTCCTGCAGCGGGTAGCCCCGCGGCATTGCCGCGATCGATGGCTGCAGGTGCGCGTCTTCCCCGATGGCTGTTAGGGGTGGTGGCCTCAGGCGCGAGGGCGCCGGCCGGTCTAGGGCTGAGGAGCAGCGCCTGACTTGTGTTTCCTAAGAGTTTGTTCAATGTGGGCCGCGCCGGTTGGTGATTTGCCGTGCAGCGCCTGGGAGGTTGCCGTGATCTTTAAGCCTGAAACGGCGAAAGCATGCGTATTCGATATGTTCGGAACTTTGTTTGATGTCCATTCCTGCGTGGCTGCGTGTCAGGAAAACTTCGGGCCGGAGGGAACCGACTTCAGCGCTCGATGGCGGCAACGACAGTTGGAGTACTCCTGGCTGCGGGCAGGGATGAAGCGCTACGTGCCGTTCTGGCAGCTGACGCGGGACGCACTGGACGTGACCCTCCAGGAGTTCGATCGGGCAGCGGACCTGGAGCTTCGTGAACGGCTGCTGGATGCGTACTTGCGCATTGAGCCGTATCCGGACTCGGAGCCGGCGCTGACTGCCCTCGGGGAACAGGGCGTGCGCGCGACGGTCCTTACCAATGGGAGTCGCGACATGACCGAAAGCGCGCTGGCCTCATCCGGCTTGGGAGACCGGATCGAGGAGGTCATGTGTGCTGACGATGTACGCACGTTCAAACCCGATCCGGCGATGTATGCGATGGCGCCAAAGGCCCTCGGGGTGGAGCCGCACGAGATCGTCTTCATCTCGGCACATCCGTGGGACTTGGCAGGAGCGACGCTCGCCCGGTTCCAGACGCTCTGGGTCAACCGGACGGAAGAAACGCAGCCGGAGCTGCTGGGTTTCGGGCCGCATCTTGCGATTGCCAGCCTCGCGGAGCTGCCCGGGAAGTTTTCATCACGACAGCATTGAGCCGATGGGACGGCCGCTGTCCGGCGCGTTGTGGCGAGAGTCGCTCTTCTCGTATCGGGCTGGATTGGCTGACGAGTGCTCATCGGCAGATCCCGGTGTGCCAGGGGCGGGATCAGACGCGAGAATCTGGCTGACGGATTCCCGAGCTTCGTTTCGGCTGGTGATTTTCTTCAAATCGCGGGGAAACGGACCGCCGAAGCAGGAACCCCGCCGCCACGGCCGGACATCTTTGCCGGCGGGATCCGGGCGAACAGGCGTCGCGTCACGGTGTCCATTCCTTGATCGTCGTCGGCCGCACGGGCTGAACGTCTGAACCGCCGTGGTCCGCGACCGCTCCCGGTTGGTCCACGGACACCACTGGCGCTCTTGGCTCCCCCCCCCCGGTGCCGGAAGAATCTGCTGCAGCCGGCCAGTGGTCCCGTCCAACGATCAGCCGTATCCGGGGGCGGCCCGTCGGCCTCCGGGTACAGCCTCTTGCAATGGCACCTCCACACGCTAGCGTCGAATCCGCTGACCCCCGGGCGAGTGTGCAAGGTGCGGTTCCGTGTAACGACCGTTTGACTACCAGATGGGAGCGTGGCGATGCGAGCAGAGTTCGAGGATCTTGTGCATGAAATTCATACCTCCCTAGCGCTGCTCGGGAGGCATCTTTGACAAGGATGAAGCTGAGGCGCGCCTGGCAGAGCTGAACGCCGCCGCCGAGGCCGGGACACTGTGGGACGATCCCGACTACGCCCGTCGCGTGATGCGGCAGCGGGCCAGCTTGGAAGCACAGCTGAAGGCGTTGACCGGCCTTGAGCAAGAGTTGTCGGATACCGTCGAACTGCTGGAACTCGCCGAGTCCGAGGAGGACGAGAACGCGGTATCCGACGCGGAACAGGACCTCCGGAACCTCGCCGCCGAGGCCCAGCGTCGTGCCACCGAAGCGTTGCTGTCCGGCGAAGCGGACAGCAACGACTGCTTCTTGGAGATCCACGCCGGAGCAGGTGGCACGGAGAGCCAGGATTGGGCCGAGATGATGCTCAGGATGTACCTGCGCTGGGCAGTGCGCCACGAGTGTGGAACCGAGGAGCTGTCTAGGACCGACGGCGAGGAAGCCGGCCTGAAATCAGTGACGGTCCGGGTTAGCGGTGCGGATGCATACGGCTGGCTGAAGACGGAGAGCGGGGTCCATCGCCTGGTCAGGATTTCGCCGTTTGACGCTCAGGGGCGCCGCCACACAAGCTTTGCGAGCGTCTGGATCTATCCGGTGGTCGATGAAGACATCGAAGTCGAAGTGGAAGACAAGGACTTGAAGGTCGATACCTATCGTGCGTCCGGCGCTGGCGGCCAGCACGTCAACAAGTCAGATTCCGCGGTGCGGATCACGCACAAGCCGACCGGCATCGTGGTGCAGTGCCAAAGCCAGCGATCACAGCACCAGAACCGGGCAACCGCGCTGCGGATGCTCAAGGCGCGCCTCTTCGAACTGGAATTGCAAAAGCGTGAAGAAGAACGCCAGGCCATGGAAGCGGAGAAAACAGAGATCGGGTGGGGGCACCAGATCCGTTCATACGTGCTGCAGCCTCACCAGATGGTCAAGGACCTCCGGACCGGGGTCCAGACCAGCGATCCGCAGGCGGTGCTCGACGGAGACCTGGACGCGTTCCTGTCCGCCGCTCTTGCCGGCCGCTTGGGTGGACAGGGCGCGGCAGAGACGTAGGCCCTATCAGGCTGGGGCCGAAGCCCGCAACGAACGAGCGCGCGGCCTTCGACCAGGGCGGCCTTGGACGCGGCGACATGGAAGCGTGCCGCAGGGCGGGCTCCGCTGTTCCGGCACGGGAGAAGCAGTGAGGTTTGCTCAGGAGCCGGCTTTCCCCAATCGCTCGCCGGCGGCGGCAAGAACAGCTTCGACGTGACCGGGAACCTTGACCTTTCGCCAGGCCTCTGCAATTCGACCGGCCTGATCGACGAGAAACGTCGAGCGCTCGATCCCCATATACTTCCGCCCGTACATGCTTTTCTCGACCCAGACTCCGAACGCCTCGCAAGCGGCCCCATCCTCGTCGGAGGCCAGGACGACGCCAAGTTCATGCTTGTCACGAAACTTTGCGTGCTTTGCCAGCGAATCCTTTGACACCCCGATCACAGTGACGCCAAGGGCGTCGAACGCCGATCCATGCTGGGTGAACGAAATGGCTTCCTTCGTACATCCGGGCGTATCGTCCTTCGGGTAGAAGTAGACGACGTAGGCGCGGCCAGCGAGGGTGGAATCCGACACGCGATCATCGAGCGTCGGAAGATCGAAGGCGGGGACCGGGTCTCCGGTGCTGGGCGAACGGTTTGGCATGCGGCTTTGGTCACGATCCTGGTGGGAATCCTGGGGCCGGAGAGCGGGATCCCGCGGCATGCAGGATGGGCGCAGCAAATTATAGCGACGTGGTCCGGCGTGCGGCACGCTGGATCGGGATCCCGTCGGCGTGTGGGTATCCCGCCAGATGCGGTGGCGACGGGCCGAAGATGCCCACAGCCGACCCGCCCCCTCAGGCTGTCGCGTTGCTGATGTGCGCCTGGGTCATGGCGCTGACGTTTGCCCGGGCTCCGAGGAGCGCGTCCATCAAGTCGTCACCACGGTCGAAGCCGGTCGCCTGACTGATCCTTTCAACCAGGGCCGGTTGCAGAGCCGCCGGATCCGTGCGACTGCCCACCATGATCCGGAGCATGGTCTGGACAGCCTGGTACAAATTCGCGGTTTCGGACAGCCGACGTTGGTCTGCTGCCGGCAGTACTCCGACCGTCCCGAGGGTTCGGATCACTTCCTCGGTTGACCCCCGGATAGCCCGACCGAGCCGCTGAGCCGACGTCACCGCGAGGAATTGCACCAGCAACTCAAGGTCGAGCAGGCCGCCGGGCGAGTGCTTCACGTCGAATGGGCCCGACGGCCGATGGGTGTCCTTGATCTTGGTACGGAGTGTCAGAAGGTCAGCGGCCAGGGCGTCGAACTCGCCTTCAGCGGTAAGCGTCCGGTCAATGATGGCGTTGAGCGTATCGACGGTTTCCTGCGCACCGGCAATGACTCGACTACGGACGAGCGCCAGCTTCTCGACCGGCCAGGCGTCCTTTGCCAGATACGTTTCATATCCGCTGAGCGCCGATGCAAGGGGACCGGCACGGCCGTGCGGTCGCAACAGGAGATCGAACTCCCAGAGTCGTCCAGCGACTGTATGCGCGGTGAAGCCGGTGATGAGGCGATTGGCAAAGCGTGTGAAGTACACCGAGGCCGCCAGAGGGGCCGCACCATCGGACTGGGCGCTGACACCGGAAGCGTCGTAAAAGAAGATGCCGTCGAGGTCGGATCCCGGTAACAACGTGCGCCCGCCCAGCTTTCCCAGGGCCAGGAACGCGGCTCCGCCGCCAGGCACGCGCCCGTGCTTGGGCTCGAATTCTCGGGCGACCCGGTCCATCAGGCGCCGAATGGCGATGTCGGCAACGTGCGTCAGTGCGACTGCTGCGTCTCCGGACGTCTCGACGCCACAAAGGAGCTTCAGAGCAACGGCGAAGCGCAGTTCACCGGCCCAGCGGCGGAATGCATCAAGGTCATCCTGGTAGTCCCCGAGCCCCAAGCCGAGCTCGGCGTCCAGAGCAGCTTCGATCACCGCCGGTCCCGGGAGTGGCGCCTCGAGCGGGGTCTCCAGCAGTTGATCCAGCAGCCTCGGATTGGCTGTGAGGGATTGTCCCAATTCTGGCGCTGAGCCCATGATTTCCACGACCACCGCCATCAGCGACGGGTAGTTGGCAAACATGGACAGCAGTTCTACGCCCGCATTGAGGCTTTCGAGAAACCGGGCGAACCCGGCAAACGCCACCTCGGGGTCCGGTGCTTCGCCGATCGCGCCAAGCATTCGTGGCGTGACCTCGGTCAACAGGGCGCGCCCGCGTTCCGAGCGAGTCGCGGGTATCCGGCCGCGATGCCAGTCGGCAACTTGTGCGATCACGCGCTTGGGATTCCGGAAACCCATGCGGGTCAACGTGGCGACGGTTGCGGGGTCCGGGTCGACACCGGTGAATACGAGGCTTCCGAACGGATGGACGAGGCTTTCGTCCGCCGCGTCGCTTGCTGCCGTGAGGGTCTGGACCGCCATGACATGTCCGGTCAGCTCGTCATCGAATTCGGCCAGAGTGGCGTGGCCTAGGAACGATGCGAGGCGCGATCGATCGGTTTCATCTTCGGGCACCACATGGGTTTGCTCATCACGGATCATCTGCAGTCGGTTTTCGACCTTGCGCAGGTACCGGTAGTGGACAATGAGCTCGTCTGCGACTGTGTCTTTCATGCGGCCTGCTGCGGCGAGCGCCCGCAGGCCTTCGGCGGTACCGCCGCAGCGGAGCGCCCGGTTGCGCCCGCCCCATACCAGTTGCTCGGTCTGCAGGTGGAATTCGATGGTGCGAATGCCGCCGCCGCCGAACTTCAGGTGAAACCCGGCGGGGCTGAAGTCACTGTCGCCGCGGCTGGTCTGGCGCAGCATCGCTTGGATGTCCCTGACGGCGCTGAAGTCAAGACTCCGTCGCCAGACGAATGGCGCGATGCAACGAAGGAACCGTTCGCCGGCCTCACAGTCTCCGGCGATGGGTCGAGCACGAATAAACACCGCGCGCTCCCAGTTTTGGGCAAGCCCGGAGTAGTAGAGCTCTGCTGACTCCATGGAGACGGCAAGGGGCGTCGAGCCTGGATCGGGGCGTAGTCGAAGGTCCATCCGAAAGAGATAACCATCAGCGGTACGCTCCTGAAACAGGTTCACGAGGCGTTGCGTGATACGCGTGAAGTGCCGGGAAGCGCGGCCGTCGCGGGCGGCGGCCGGAAAGGCAGGACTCTGCTGGTCGTAGAAGATCGCCAGATCGACATCGCTGGAGTAGTTCAGCTCCCTGGCCCCGAGCTTTCCGAGCGCGATGATCGCGTATCCGGATTGAGCGGCTTCGGGCCCGAGCAAATGGAACGACGCGAGTTGCAACAAGTCGCCGGCGAACGCGCTCCATTCTTCCAGCACACGCGGGACGCTCCATGCGCCGCTGATGTCGGCCAGCGCGACCGCAAGTGCCATGCGGCGTCGCACGATCCGCAAGTGCTTGGCGGCATCGGGAGCCTCCATGGCGATGACGGTTTGCGGATCGGGGAGATCGTTACGGGCGGCGGCAACCGCTCCATCGGCTCCGTCGGCGACAAAGGCTTGGATGATTCGCGGTTCAGCAACGGCACTGTCACTTAGGAACGGACTATGACCAAACACTCGGTTGAGCAGGTCCGTTCCCTCACTGCCCAGTTCTGCCCGTGTCGGATGGCCGGCTTCAGACCACTTCTTCCAGTACAAATCCTGCTGGTGCTGATCCCCGCTCCAAAATCCCGTCGCCATTCGAGATCGGCTCTGCATTAGACTAGCCCTGGACGCGGCAGCCCGTGCGGGGTCTGCGGACGGATGGAATCATGGACCGTGGCATAGCGGCCATGGCGGATACAGGCAATTCGTACACTGCGAGAGATTGCGTCACCGTGTTCGGTCTTGTGTGGATGGTCGTGGACCGGAGAACTCTAGCGTGACGGCTTCTAGTCTAGGGCCAGGGGTCGGTTACCGGGATCGGCGCCACCGGAACCGGCTGATTCGATCGGCACTAGTGATCGGAACTATAGTGGTTTGTCTGTCGGCTGCAGGGATCTGGCGGTTGACCCTGGGGCCGGTGGCCGTGCCCTTCCTTTCAGCATATCTCGCCGGCCAGCTGGACCACGCCGACCTGCCGGTTGAGGCACGCTGGGATGCCGCGGCAGTCCACTGGCCATTCATGGCTCCTTGGTTGTACGTGCGTTTCTCCGATTTCCGTGCCAGCGATGTACTCACGGCGGAGGGAATTGGCATCCGGGTTCCCCTGCGCGATCTGGTAAGAGGCCAAACATCGGTGGCCGGTGTGGTGCTCTATGCCCCCACCGTTGTGTTGAAGCAGGGTGAGGGCGACGGCTTCAGCCTGGGCGACGGTGTGGCTCAATCTGGTTCCCAATATCCGTTGGCTGCGATCGCTTCGGGAACCATGATTGAGGTGTTGGACGGGGCGATCTCGTTGGAGCTGCAGCGCTCCCCGGCCATGATCCAGGTTGTCGATATCCAAGCGAGCGTGGCGGAGGTCGACGGGCAGGTCGTGTTCGACGGAACCGGTGCGGCATCCCTTCCGGCGCATCCCGCAGTGCCGTTGAAGCTGGCGGCGCAGCTCTTGCCCGACCAAGGAGAAATCTCGGCCGAACTCGCCTTCCGCGGGGTCGAACCGAAGGCCCTCGCCGAACTGATCGGCCTCAGTGCGCCGCAGGCCGTACTGCAGGTGCCCTTGAGCGGCTCCGTTGCCGTAACCGGACCGCTTGAAGCGGTGGTCCTGACGCTGACTGCTACGGGAAGGGGCGGGCATCTGCAGGTCCCTGACGCCCGAACCGACGCGGGGAGAGCCTCCGTCCCGATCGGTTCAATGGAGGTAAGTCTCGAATATGCCGTCGAGAGCAGCGCGCTCGACCTCAAGGAATTGACCTTGACGGGTCCGGTCGGCGACCTGCGCATCGAGGGGAGCTTTCAGGACCCTCCAGTGGGGCCTTCGGAAATCCATGCCAGCTTTGCCGGCAGCTTGTCGATCGACGACCTTGCGGTCTGGCTTGGACCGACGCTCGATCCTTCGACCGAATCCTGGGTAAGGAGGCGCATCGACGGCGGAAGCCTGACGAACCTCACGTTGACCGCGGACCTTCCCGACGGGTTTGCCGCGGGGAGCCGCCTTGACATCAGCGGTGTGGTGCGGGAGACCGCCATCCACTGGGAGGAAGGAGAGCCAACGCTCGACCTGGCTGTCGTGGACCTGGATCTGGCGGGATCTGAGCTGACCGTGGTTGCACCTACCGCGACGGTCGGGGCCGCGACGCTCGACGACCTACGGCTGCACAGCGCCGACCTGTTCACCGAAGCCGGTGCAGCGGAGTTGACCGCACGGTTGTCGGGTGACTCCGGCTCGCTCCTGCAGCAGATCGGGCTGGATCGAGGTTCCGCCGCAGAGCCCATGTTGCGGGGCCCTCTCCGGGATGCCGAGTTGCGTGTGCGGATCCCGTTCGCGAACGACCGGGAGGCGGAAGTCGCGCTACGCGGAGAGTTTCAGGACATCCGTGTCGATCCGAAGTCTTTTCCGGCCGGGTACTCGGAGTTCGACCTTCACGGGCTTGCGGGAACCTGGACTTACGGTTCCGGCGGCATCGACGTCCAGTTCGCGGGAACACTCGGCAAGTCCATCCTGATCGACGACGCGGTGCTCACGGCCTCGGGCCCGGAAGCGTCGTCGTTTCGGATTGCGGCGACCCTGCACGGACCGCTCGCCGATCTCATCGGACTTGGGGTGAAGGTGCAAGGTACAGGCCGCCCGCCACCTCGCATCGACACGCTGGCCGGAACGGCGCGAATTCGTGTCGTCATGGACGTCCCACGTCAGGAAGGCGTCGGTTCAGGTATCCGGCGGCTGGAGGGCGTTTTCGCTGTTCCGTCGTTCACGGCCGGAGGCTTTGGGTCCGGACCCTGGGAGGGCCACGAGTTTCGGGACGTGACAGGAGCCGTGGCGCTGCAGGGTGAGACCGTCACTGTCTCCGGCACTGCCGCTCTGGTTGACTCGGAACTGTCATTTGCTTGGCGGTCTCCCCTTCCTGATGTTCCCGGCGATCAGGAGCTGGCCGTTCGGGGTTTGCTGTGGCCTGAGGCCCGCAACGCCCTCGGAATTCAGTTCGTTGACATGGACGGGCCCCTCGATCTCGCCGGAAGTGCGCTGCGCCGCCCGGAATCAGGGGGGTGGGAAGTGGATATCGAGGCCGGATTGTCCGCTGCCGAGGTGACAATCCCAGCCCTCGAATGGACCAAGCCGGCGCATGCGCCTTTGCATGCCAAGGTCCGAGGCCTGCTGGCCGAGGAAGAGCCTTTGCGGCTCCAACTGGTGGGCGGCGGGACGGACGTGGATGGCCGCGTATGGTTCGCGGACGGAGCTCTGGACCGGCTTGTGTTCGCGCGGCTGCAGATAGGCGAACATCGACTGAGCGGCACCGTCACACAACATACGGACGGGAACCTCGGGGCGGTGCTGCAGGGCGACCAGGTTGATGTCCGCCCGTTCCTCTCGGCCGATTCCGAAACATTGGCCAGGCAAGGACCGCTGCGGGTCAGCGTGGACACCCGGTCTGCCCGCACCATGGCGCCTGCACTTGCGGGCCCGCTGGCGTTCACGCTGGAGGCCGATGAGCGCGGCGTTCAGGATCTGCATCTGACGCTCGGGCTTCCGGATGAGGAACGGATGGAGCTGCGGGGTGTCGGAGCCGAGGGCGCCCTGGAATTGGAGCTCACCGGTACAAACGCGCGATCGATGGCTGATGCCCTCGGATTGGGTGTGGCCGCAAACGACGGGGCGGTGCGGATCGAGGCCATCCGGAAAGAGGGCCGGATCACCGGCACGGTCCAGGTCGGCGATTTCACCATGGTGAATGCGCCGGTGTTCCTGCAGCTGCTGCAGACTGTCACGGTGCTCGGCCTGCTCGAACAAATCGCCGGCGGCGGCGGCGTAGCGTTCTCCAGTTTTGATGCGGACTTCACGTTTTCGGACGGCGTGATCGATATTCGCAACGGCATCGCCCAGGGCCTGTCCCTAGGAGTCACAGTTGAAGGCGTCATTAATACCCGGAACCAGCTTGTTGACCTCCGAGGCTCGCTGATTCCGGCCTACGCCATCAACCTTCTTCTCACGCGAGTGCCGGTCATTGATCAACTGATAACGGGTACGGACTCCATGGGCGTACTGGCGGCTGACTATGCCGTGTCCGGCCCGGCTGCCGAGCCAGAGATTGCTGCGAGCCCGCTGCAATTCCTGATGCCAGGGGTTCTGCGCAATGTGCTGCAAGGGTTTGGGGGCGCCCCGGCCTCGCCGCCGTCACCGGACGAGTAGGCGTCGGGATCTCAGCGACTTCCCGCCCTGGCGCTCAATCCGCATTGGGGGTTCGGACGGGCCGCAGCACGGCATGCCGTTTTCGCCCGGCCGACAAGCGCACCTCTCCATTGACCAGATCAGCCGGACCCAGTGTCCGGTGTTCGTCGATCACCTTCACATCGTTGACGCGCGCACCGCCGCCCCGGATCAGCCGCCGCGCCTCGCCATTTGTCGAGGCCAGTACCGAACCGCGCGCGAAGACCTTGACGACTGACATCCCGGCGTCGAATTCCTCCGCAGGCACCAGGATCGTGGGTAGCGCTTCGCCGGTGCCGCCCTGCTCGAACGTGGCTTGGGCGGTCGCTTCCGCCCGCTCGGTTTCCCGGTCACCATGGGCGAGCCGGGTAGCTTCATTGGCCAGTCGGATCTTGGCAATGTTGGCCTCCTGGCCGCGAAGTGCTTCCAGCCGACGAATCTCGTCGAGCGGAAGTTCGGTAAAGAGGCTGAGGAAGCGGCCGATGTCGGCATCGGCAGCATTGCGCCAGAACTGCCAGTAGTCGTAGGGACTTCGCATTGCGGCATTGAGCCACACGGCGCCGCGAGCCGTCTTCCCCATTTTTTCCCCGCTCGCCGTTGTGACGAGGGGGGATGTCAGGCCGAACAGCGGGGGCAGCGTGTAGCCCGCACTGTCCAGACGGCGGGCCAGCTCCACACCGTTCACGATATTTCCCCACTGGTCCGATCCGCCCATCTGCAGGACGCATCCCTCCCGGTGCGCCAGCTCCGTAAAGTCGAACGCCTGCAGGATCATGTAGTTGAATTCCAGAAAGCTCAGAGGCTGCTCGCGCTCGAGTCGGAGACGCACCGAATCGAAGGTCAGCATGCGGTTCACGGAGAAGTGTCGTCCGACGGTCCGAAGGAAGTCGACATACCTGAGATCGCCGAGCCAGTCCTGATTGTCGACCATGATGGCGTCCGTAGGACCATCCCCGAAGGTGAGGAAACGTTCGAAGACACTCCGAATCCCGGCCGCGTTCGCTGCAATGGTCTCGTCATCGAGAAGTTTTCTGGACTCATCCTTTCCCGAAGGATCGCCGACGCGGGTTGTGCCGCCGCCAATCAGCACGATCGGTCGATGACCTGATCGTTGGAGATGCCGGAGCAGCATGATTTGCAGCAGGCTGCCGACATGCAGGCCCGGTGCAGTGCAATCGAACCCGATGTAGGCGCTGACCGGCGGGTGATCGGCAAGCAGACGGTCTAGCCCCTCGAAGTCGGTGCACTGGTGCACGTAGCCCCGCTCGGTCGCTAGTTGCAGGAAGGGGGAGCGAAAGTTGGTCATGAGGCGACTATGGCGGGTGCTGCATTGGGGACCGGGGAAAGTACCATGGACGCGTTGAGATCGGGGCAATTGTGGCGATGCAGACCGCGATCGGGTTGATGAGCGGTACTTCGCTCGACGGGGTGGATGCGGCCCTCATTCGGACGGACGGCCGAAGCAGAGTGACGCTTGGGCCGGCGTTCACGCAGTCGTACGGAGATGCTTTCCAGGGCCTGGCCGCGAGGAACCTGGCGGAACCACCGAACGTTCGCCGGCTTACCGACCGCCATGTTGCCGCCGTGCAGGAGCTGCTGCGGCGAACAGACCTGAGCCCCGCTGACGTGCACGTCATCGGGTTCCCCGGGCAAACGGTCGCCCATGCTCCGGGCGAGGGCTGGACCTGGCAGGTCGGTGACGCCTGGCGGCTGGCCACGGCGACGGGAATCCGCGTGGTGACCGATTTTCGAAGTCGCGACGTGGCGCATGGGGGCCAGGGAGCGCCGCTCGTCCCGCTGTTTCATGAGGCACTGACCCATTCGATGGCCCGGCCGCTGGCGATGCTCAATCTGGGCGGCGTAGCCAATGTCACTTGGCTCGGCCGTGACGGAGCCCTTTCTGCCTTCGATACCGGACCCGGTTGCGCCCCCATCGACGATCACGCACGGCGTGCGCTTGGAACCGCGTACGATCGCGATGGTCGACTGGCTGCGCCGGGAACGGTGCCGGAAGAGACCTTGGAACAACTGTTGACCGACCCGTACTTTCGCTTACCGCCTCCGAAATCGCTTGATCGCGATCACTTCGTTGACCGTTGTGCGCGGATCAGCCAGGCTCATTCACCCGCGGATGCGGCAGCGCTGCTGACCGCTTTCTGTGCAGCGTCCGTGGTCCGCGCTCAGGTGTGGATGCCCGAGCGGCCGGCGACGTGGCTGGTGACTGGCGGTGGCCGACGCAATCCGGTGCTGATGCGTGAACTCAGGCAAAGGCTCTCGACCACCGTCGAAGCCGTGGAAAGTGTTGGTTTGGATGGCGACGCCCTGGAAGCGCAGGCGTTCGGTTGGCTCGCGGTACGTTCGCTGCAAGGGCTACCGCTGGCTGTTCCGGCGACCACTGGGGTCGCACGGCCCATGAGCGGCGGGATTCTGGTGCATCCCGGACGTCCGTGACTAATTGGTGGGCCGAACCTGCCCGGACACATAACGCACCACGCTCTGCGCAAGCACGTCTAGGCGGCCTTCGAAGAAATGATCGGCACCGGGGATCATCTGGTAGGTAATTGAGACGTTCTTCTGAACCTCCATCTCCTTCGCCAGCTTGGCCACTGCCGCTTCTTGGACGATGGTGTCTTGGTCTCCCTGGAGGACGATGCCCGAACTCGGGCACGGAGCCAGAAAGTTGAAGTCGTACTGATCCACCGGCGGCGCGACGGAAACAAATCCGCCCAATTCGGGTCGCCGCATCAGCAAGTGGAAGGCGAGCCACGCCCCGAACGAAAAGCCGCTTACCCAAACGATGCGGCTGTCCTCATGGGCCGCCTGCAGCCAATCCAAGGCCGCGGCGGAATCCACGAGTTCGCCTTCCCCGTTGTCGTAGGTTCCCTCACTTCGACCAACCCCCCGGAAGTTGAAGCGGAGTACCGAGAAGCCCAAATGTGCAAAAGAGTGAAACAAGGCATAGACGACCTTGTTGTTCATGGTTCCGCCACCCTGCGGATCCGGATGCAATACCAGGGCAAGTGGGGGATTTGACCCGACCCCGGCGTGGTACCGACCTTCCAAACGCCCGGCGGGCCCATTGATGATTACTTCGGGCATAGCGGCTCTTGTGGCGAATGAGGTCTCACGCGCGGAGAGCGTCTCCACGACGAGTTCGCGATATCCGGTGGGTTGTTACGATTCTATATAAATTCGGCTGGCGTTCCAATATGTTCAGTCTCTCAGGCTTGGCCGGAAGCCTTGCCGCCGTGCGTCGCTTCTGTGATCCCGCCTCCGGAGCAACCATGTTCACGGCACTGCGCGACGAGTTCAGGGCGATACGTACCCGGGACCCGGCGGCGCGGGGCGCGCTGGAAATCGTCCTTTGCTATCCGGGTTTTCACGCGGTCGCCGGGTACCGCCTGGCACACTGGATGTGGCGGCGCGGACTAAAGCTGCTTGCTCGATGGTTGATGCATCTCGCGCGGTGGGTCACGGGCATCGAGATTCACCCGGGAGCCTCCATCGGCAGGCGGTTCTTTGTCGATCACGGCATGGGCGTCGTTATTGGCGAAACCGCGGAGATTGGGGACGATTGCTTTCTCTACCAGGGAGTCACGCTCGGCGGCACGTCTCTCAAACCCGGCAAGCGCCACCCGACGCTTGATGACGGCGTGATCGTCGGCGCGGGCGCAAAAGTGCTCGGGCCGATTACGCTCGGCAAGAACGCTCGCGTCGGAGCCAATGCAGTGGTGGTGCGCGATGTTCCCGCCGGGGCAACGGTTGTTGGCATACCGGCCCGCGAGACCAGCAGGTCGGACCGAGACCGGGGGCAACTGACGGCGTACGGCACGCCTCTCGACGCTCGGGATCCGAATGCGGTCGCAATGGAGCGCATGGCGGCCGAGATATCGGCGCTGGGCGATCGGTTGGCCGCCCTTGAAGAGCGGGCGCCGTCCGACAGCGACGAACCCGGCGACACGGGGGCTGCCGACCAAGGGTCCGGTCACGGGACCCGCTCCGGGAACTGAACCCGGACCGGCGATCGTCATGCCCCCTGCAGCACCTAGAAGGGGAGTGTATTTCGACTACAACGCTTCGGCGCCCCTCCTGGACATTGCCCGGGATGCAGCGATTGAGGCGATGGGGTACACGGGCAATGCCTCATCGGTTCACGGCTGCGGACGCGCTGCCCGCCGCCTGCTCGAAGATGCGCGCGCCGCAGTCGCAAGCTCGGTGGCGGCCGCCCCGCAGGACGTTGTGTTCACCTCAGGTGCGACTGAGGCAAACGCGCTGGCATGCGCTGGGCGTGCTCCACACCGGATCGCGGCGACCGCCATTGAGCACGACTCGGTCCTCGCGGCGGTCGCCCCCGGCCGGCGCATCCCGGTACTCGCTGATGGCACGGTCGATCTGGCCCGGCTGAAGGTACTGCTGGAGGAGGAACCCCGTCCGGAGCTGGTGGCCGTGATGCTGGCCAACAACGAGACCGGGGTGATCCAGCCCGTGGCGGAAGCGGCATCACTTGCGCATGCAGCCGGGGTATCGGTCCACTGTGACGCGGTGCAGGGGTGGCGCCGTATGCCCTTCTCCATGGACGGCCTGGGAGTCGATTCGTTGGCCCTGTCGGCACACAAGGCCGGCGGGCCCAAGGGAGCGGGGGCGCTAGTCGTCCGCAATGGGCTACTCCGCCAGGCATTGCTGCGTGGCGGTGGACAGGAACGTGGCTGGCGTGCAGGGACCGAAAACATTGCGGCGGCAGCCGGGTTTGGCGCCGTGGCCGCTGCCCGTCCGCCGGCGTGGACGGCACTTCAGGCAATGCGCGACAAACTTGAGTACGCGGTCTGCCAGGCCGTGCCAAAGACTTGCGTCATCGCACGGGATAGTGCCCGGCTTCCAAATACCTCCATGCTCGCGCTGCCCGGCTGCGACGCCGAAGCCATCGTGATCCGGCTGGACCTCGAAGGAATCGCCGTGAGCGCTGGCTCGGCTTGTTCCTCGGGCAAGGTCGGGCCGAGCCACGTGCTGGCGGCAATGGGTCTCGCACCGGAACTCCTGCATGGCGCGATCCGGGTCAGTTTCGGACCTGAGGTGACCGACGCCGGCGTGGACGCATTTGTGTCTGCCTGGGGGCGGGCTGCGGCCGTTTGTGGGCGCCGGCCGGCCGGCTGATCGACCCCCGGCAGCCGCAGTGACCGGCCCACTGCGTCGGGACGGCACCCTGGGTCGCGGCAAATGATGCGGGACAGCGCCAAGCCTGCGGATGGGGCTGTTGTCACTGCGTGCGAGACAGTCCGCGCCCGCATTCGGACCAGTGCGCTGGCACGGTGATCGCGATTAGTCGGCAGTCAGCGCTCCCGCTCCTCCTTACGGGACTCGGCGCGCGCCTGCACAATGTCGTTCGCAACTTTCCCGGTCAGCTCGTTCAGGTGGTCGAAGTCCGCGCGGTAGGTCCCGACTCCCTGGCTGAGCGAGCGAAGCTCGATGATCAGGTCATGCAGTTCCGACTGGGGCATGTGAGCCTGCAGCGAATCCCAGCCGTTCCAACCTTCCTTGGGTTCGAATCCAAGAATCTGGCCGCGACGGACACTGATCAATGCATGGACCTTGTTGGTGTACTCCGACGGGACGTCGATCGTCACCTTGGCAATGGGCTCTAGCAGCACCGGCGCACACTTCGGCATGCCCTCGGTCATCGCTACACGGGCAGCCAACTTGAATGACATTTCGTTGCTGTCAACGGAGTGGAACTGGCCATCGGTCAGCGTCACCGCGAAATCGACCACGGGGAAGCCCAGCGGCCCCTCGGTTGCAAATTCCCTGATGCCGGTTTCCACGGCCGGGATGTACTGACGGGGTACCGAGCCGCCAACGATCTTGTCCGCAAATTCGAATCCGCTTCCACGGGGGCGTGGAGCAATATCGACGACAACATCGCCAAACATGCCGTGGCCGCCCGTCTGGCGCTTGAAGCGACCATGCTGGGTCACTGGTTTCCGAATCGTTTCCTTGTACGGAACGCTCGGTCGGTTCGACGTTGCCGTGACGTTGTACTTGGACCGGAGTTTGTCTAGGGCGATTTGCAGATGAATGTCCCCTTGACCCAGGAGCACCAGCTCGTGGGTGTCTTCGTTCTGCAGGTAGGTGAGTGAGGGGTCCTCTTCGTTGAGGCGTTGCAGTCCACCGGTCAGCTTGACTTCATCACTTCGATTTTCCGGCGTGATGGCGAGGCCGTAAACAGCCGACAACGGCTCGGGCCAATTCGACGCGTCGGCCGAGTCGGCGTCAGCGCTCAAGACGTGTCCGGTGCGCACGGTCTCCATGCGACCGAGACCGACGACATCGCCGAAGGAGGCCTGCGAGATCTTTTCTGCTTGACTGCCAACCATTACCTGCAGGCTTCCGATCCTGGTCCCGCCCAGGGTCTGGCCGTCAGAGACCTCGCCGCTCCACACCCGCGCCAACGAGATTTTTCCACTGTGCTGGGCATGAAAAGTCTTGAAGACCTGCACCGCGGCTTCGCCGTCAGCTTCAAAGCCGAGATCGGCGGCACGTTTTTCGGGTGGGGGAGCGTCGTGGCGAAGTGCCTTCAGCATCCTGCGTACGCCGTGGCTCCGTTCAGCAGACCCGAAGAACACCGGAACGATGTCTCCGTCCTGCATGATCTTGGCAGCCTTTTCGTAAACCTCTTCGGCTTCCGGGATCTCTTCCTCCAGCATTTTCTCAAGTATGGCGTCATCGAAATCGACCAGTACCTCCAGCATTTCCTCGCGAGCAATCGTGATCTCGTCGGATAGCGCTTCCGGGAACTCGATCTCTTCGGACTCTTTCCCGTCGACATACGAATAGGCCCGCCGACTGGCGAGATCGACGTAACCGACAACCGTATCGCCGTCCGCAATCGGGTACTCCCGAAGGAACATTGGCGTGCCCGCTGCATCTTTCAGTGCGGCGACCACGTCGGGAATCGATTCGGTCAAGGTGTCGACCTTGTTGATGAACACCATGTAAGGAACTCCACGAGCCCGCAGAGCTTGAATGACGGGTGTCAGCGTGAGGACCCGACTGACCGAGGGTTCGATTACCAGCACCGCGACGTCCGCAACGTGGAGAGCGTTCAGGGTCTCCTGCACCAACTCGATCGAACCGGGGCAATCGAGCACGGTCCAGTCGTCGCCCAGGTAGGTCATGCGCGCCGGGGTGAGTTCGGTACTCATGTTCCGTGCCCGCGCCTCCTCAGAAGAATCGCCGACCGAGGTTCCGTCCTTCACTGACCCCCGACGGTCGATCGCTCCCGTTGCGAAGAGAAAGCTCTCGAGAAGGGTCGTTTTGCCGCTGAGATAAGGGCCGACCAATGCGGCACAACGGGCTCGATCAGACGCCATACAGTTTCTCCAGTGCTGCGGTTGCATCCTTTGTCGCGGCGGCATTGGTGGGTGCCCCAAGGATCAGCCCGACAGCGCTTCGCGAATTCGGTCATTGTTGCCGCATAGGTACTGGCAATCAATGGATTGCGAAACGTCGGAGCGGCGGCCCCTCGGCGGGAAGGGCCGCGCCTCAGGGTCCGGTCTTGCAGAAGAGGCACTCCCGGAGGTCGGCGGGCTCTGGTGCGCGCGTTGCCGACGTCACCGCGTTCGTGGCATCCCGGCACTGCGATGCCGGTGCGCTGCGCGTGCTCCCGCGTTGGTATCCGAAGAGCATCGTCACGTTGATCCAGTGGTGCTCGTAGGCGGGAGGGAAGTCGAAATCCTCCCCGAGCGGGCCTCACGGGGCTTCCTTCAAGTAGTTTCCAAGAATCGCTGCAGGGCTGTCACCGTGGCGTCGGGCCGTTCCTGCTGGACCCAGTGGCCCGCGCCCTCGATGAGGTGGACGGCGCGCATGTCAGCGCACGCCGTCGTCTGCATCCGGTCAAACGCTCCCGGCGCCTGATGCACGCCCCAGTCCGCAGCGCCCGCGATGAAGGCGGCCGGCACCTGCACGGCGGCGCCGGCATAGAGCCTCAACTCATCGAGATGAACGGGGTCCAGCATGACCCGGTACCAGTTCAGGCCCCCCTGAAACCCGGTTCGGGCGAACTCGGCTGCATACACGGCAAGCTCATCGTCGGTGAGCCAGGCAGCTTCCCGAGGCGGTGCGTGGCGGGCGACGGTAGTCGCCATGGTTTCGTGGTAGTCCATCACGTAGTAGGTGGGAAGCTTGGCCAGCTCCCCGGCCGTCCACTCCTGCAGGGGATGCGGACGGTTGTCCAACCAGTCGGCGCTCTTGTGGTGCGAATAGGCGCGGAGGAACGCGTGAATGCCGGCCGGTGCCTCCCGCATGTCCCGGTCGGCCGCAGGCGTGGTGTAGTAGTACTGGTAATGCTTGCGCGGACGAGCCAGCGCTTCGAGCGCAGGTTCCACCGCCAGCACGGCAGGCGGTTCCCGGCTCGCCGGAGGACCCCCAACGGGCGCGCTCATCAGGATCAGGCGGCGGAACAGGTCGGGGCGGGCGAGCGCGCTGTAGTACGCCACCATCGCTCCGAAATCGTGGCCGATCACGGCCTCGAACGATTCGATTCCGACCGCCGAGCGGAGCCCCACGACATCCCTGACTAGGTTCAGGAAGCGATAGGGGACAAGGTCGTCGTCGTAGGGGGCCGGCGCGGCTGCGGTAGGGCCGTAGCCACGCTGGTCAGGCGCCAGGATGTGATAGCCGGCATCGGCCAGCAGGACCATCGCCTTCCGCCAGCTGTAGGCAAGCTCCGGAAAACCATGCAGCAGCAGCAGGCTGGGATTGCCGGCCTTTCCAGCTTCCAGGAAGTGCATCTGTAGATCGTTGCCGTTATCTACGACCCGGGCTCGGATCGTCGCCGGAAGCGATGCGTGGAGGTACGTCACGAGGATTCCTTCGTGGTTGCGGGCTATTCGCGGTCGCGGGGCGCCTGGCGATCGCTCGGCCGGGGCCCGTACGGCATGCCGGGCCGATTACCGCACGGGTTCCGGGATTTCGGCCATGGCGCGCGCGCGGAGGGAAGACTTGACGATCTTTCCGTTCGCATTGCGCGGGAGCGGTTCGGCTTGCAGCGTGAACGTCTCCGGGACCTTGTAGTCGGCAATCCGCGCCGCGACGAAACGCGTCAGTTCCCGGGCAGTGGGTTGGTCCGAAGAGACCGTAACGAAGGCATGTACCCGCTCGCCGAGAACCGGGCAGGGGCGGGCGACGACCGCCGCCTCCACCACGCCGGAGTGCTGGACCAGCAGGCCCTCCACCTCCGCCGAGTACACCTTGTAACCGGCCCGGTTGATCATGTCCTTGCTGCGATCCAGCACCTCGACGTAGCCGTCGGCATCGATTCTGCCGATATCGCCCGACCTCCAGCTGCCGTCGCCGAACGTATCCTCGTTGACTTCAGGAAGATTCCAGTAGCCCGGGACTACCATCGGACCGCCGATCCGAAGTTCGCCCACGCTGCCCCGCGGCAGTTCCCGGCCTTCGTCGTCGCAAACGCGGATCTCGGCACAATGCATCGGGAGCCCGACGCTGTCGCGTCGGCGCACCGCGTCGGCGGCAGGCAGCAACGTTGCCGGGGAGGTGGTCTCGGTAGACCCGTATGCGTTCATCAACTCCAGGCCCGGAAGCCGGCGGTGGATCTCCTTGATCAGCGCGGGCGGCATGGGGGCACCTCCATAGGCGCCGATCCGAAGATGGGGGAGCGGGGTCGCATCCAGTCCACCGGAACGCAGCATCAGGCTGTACATCGCGGGCACCATGACGGCGTGGGTCACGTGTTCATCGCGGAGCAGGCAGACGGCAGCGTCTGCCTTGAATTCCCGTTGCACGACGACCGCGCCCGCACAGGTAAACATGGTCAGGATCTGGGCGACGAGCCCCGTAATGTGGGTAAACGGGACCGCCAGAAGCGTGCGTTCGCGCTGGTCGCTGAGGCGCATTGCGCGGATGTAGTGGAGTACGCTGTGCGCAAGGTTGAAATGGGTGATCATGGCGCCCTTGGGGCGACCGGTTGTGCCCGAGGTGTACATCAGGAAGGCAAGGGCTTCCTCGTCGCCGGCCGGCGGCGGCACCGGCTGACTGGTGGTGGTGGCGAACGTCCTATCATCGCCTTCGTCGGTCAAGGAAAATACGTGGCGCAGGTCCGGCAGCCGCCGTTTGCCGGGGACCCGTGCTGCGAGCGCGTCATCCACCATGAGCGCCCGAGCGCCGCTATCGTTCAGCATGTAGTCGACTTCGTCGGTCTGCAGCCGATGGCCGAGCGGGACCGCGACGAAATCGGCGCGGAGGCAGGCGACGACCGCGGCAATCGCCTCCCATCGATTGCCGGACCAGATGCCGACCCGGTCACCCCGCGCCAGACCGATGCGGTGCATGGCAACGACCATCCCTTCGGCGCACCGCAGCAGCCCGGCGTAAGTGAGCCGCCGCACGCCATCGACGACGGCGTCACCGTCGGGATGCCGCGTCGCCGTGGCACGGAGCATCGCGCCAATATTTCTCGGGCGGTCGGCGAAACAGGTGAGCGTGCGGCCGAAGTGGGTTTCGGTGATCAGACCACCTGGATCCTGGGTACGCCAGCCCGGCCGGTTCACGAAGTCTCGCCGCAAACCAGCGACCAGGCCGTCCGCGCGTACGGAACCGTCTGGGCGCCCACTTCCGTGGCGTTGGAAGAACTAGCGTTGCCGCTGAGCCCGCGGGCCAGGACACCTTCCGCGATGGCCGCGAACCGAAACATCGAGAAGGCCACGTAGAAATGGGTATCGATGGGCTTCCGATTGGTTCGTCGGCAATAGTCGGCGACGTAGCTTGCCTGATCGGGGATGCCGTACTCGGCTGGAAGCCCCATGATGCCGTGGCGGATCGACTGCGGAATCTGGAAGCCGGAGATGTTGTAGCCGAGATCGCCCAGTGGATGGCCGAGGGTTGAGAGTTCCCAGTCCAGTACCCCGATCACCTCGGGCCGGTCGGGCGCAAAGATCAGGTTTCCCAGGCGGTAATCACCATGCACCACGCCGGTCTCATCGCCCGGCGGAATGTTGGCGGGGAGCCACTCGATCAACCGATCCATTTCCGGGACCTCGCGTGTCCGGCTGAGCTCCCACTGGCGGGTCCACCGTGCGATCTGTCTGGCGAAGTAGTTTCCCGGGCGGCCGAAGTCAGCGAGTCCAGCAACCTCGTGATCGACCAGGTGAATGGCTGCGAGTGTCCGATTCATCGCGTCATAGAGCGCCGTCCGGTCCGCCGGCCCCACATCCGGGAGCAACGGGTCATCGAAGACCCGGCCGCGCAGGCATTCCATCACATAGAACGGGGTACCGATGACGGAGTCGTCGTCACAGAACAAGTACATCTCGGGCACCGGCACGCCCTGATCCCGGAGTGCGGCTTGCACACGGTATTCGCGGTCGACCGCGTGCGCAGACGGAAGCAGGTCGCCCGGCGGCTTCTTCCGAAGTACCCAGATCGCCCCGTCGGCCTCAACCGCGAATGTCGGGTTGGACTGTCCGCCATGGAACTGTCGTATTCGATCAAGCGCGGTGAACCCAGGTAGCCGGCCCGCCAGGTATCCGGCTAGTGCGTCTTCGTCGAACCGGTGTGTCGCACGCACCTCGATCAAGCCCTCGACCGTCATGACAAGGCCCGTTTCCGCGCGGCAAATGCGGCAAGCACCAATGCCGCCGCGCCCAGTGAGCCGGTCCAAATCCGGGTTCGTTCCGCGATAGTTTCAGCCCGGTGTTGGCCGCGGCTGAGCGCTCCCTCCACGCGCGACTTGGCCTGCAGCAGGACCTCGTCGAGGGCACGTGTCGATGCGCCGACTGATTCCAGCCGAGCCGAGTCGCCGGGCTCTTCGGCCAACGCCTCGGCGCTGACCACGACTTCGCCGACGGCCTGCGTTACCAGTTGGAAGTCGCCAGCAAAGGACTCCCGCTCCTCTTCGGGGAGGATCGGACTTACTTCCGCAAGGTAGGTGCTCATGGCTCGGTTCTTCCGTTCGAGGGCGCGAGCCCCGTCGACGATCTCACGCGCCGCCCCCGTATCGACGCGTGAATTCGTCATCAGCAACCGGTTCGCAACGCGATGGAAGGCGGCGTCCCTGTCGGCGCGCTCGAGCGACAGTCCATGGACGCGGCTGAGCAGGCCGAGCCGCGCCTCGCTTTGGGGCGCAGCATCCTTGGCTAGCTGCGTCAGTGAATTGCTGGCGATCCCCAATGCGGCGAGCAGGGTCAGGATCGCCAGAGCTGCAAGATGATGGGCGCCGACACGTTGCCACATGGTCAGGTGCCGTCAGTTGTAGCTTCGCAGTTCAAGCTTCGCGATCTGGTTGCGGTGCACCTCGTCCGGCCCGTCGGCGAGCCGCAGGGTCCTTGCATTGGCGTACGCTGCAGCGAGCCCGAAGTCGGTCGTAACACCGCCGCCCCCGTGCGCCTGGATCGCCCAATCGACCACCTTGCATGCCATGAGCGGCGTGGCAACCTTGATCATGGCGATGTCCTTGCGGGCTTCCTTGTTGCCCACGGTGTCCATCCGCCACGCCGCATGCAGCACGAGCAGTCGGGCCTGGTCAATCGCAATCCGCGATTCGGCGATGCGTTCCTGGGTGACGGTCTGTTCCGAGATCGGCCGGCCAAAGGTGACACGGGACTTCACCCGTTTGCACATCTTTTCGAGCGCCCGCTCGGCCAGGCCGATCAGCCGCATGCAGTGATGGATCCGGCCTGGTCCGAGACGCCCCTGCGCGATTTCGAAACCGCGCCCTTCACCCAGCAGCATGTTGTCGGCAGGCACACGTACGTCCTTGAAGATGACTTCGGCATGCCCGTGCGGCGCATCGTCGAATCCGAATACCGGCAGGTGTCGGACGACTTCGACGCCGGGTGTGTCGAGGGGAACCAGCACCATCGACTGTTGCTTGTGGCGGTCCGGATTCGCCGGATCGGTCTTGCCCATGACGATGAGGATCTTGCATCGTGGCGACATTGCGCCCGACGTCCACCATTTGCGGCCGTTGATGACGTATTCGTCCCCGGTGCGTTCGATCCGGCATTCGATGTTCGTGGCGTCCGAGGAAGCCACCTCGGGTTCGGTCATCGCGAAGGCTGACCGGATCTCGCCTGCCAGCAGGGGCGTAAGCCATTGGTCTTTCTGGGCCTTGGTGCCGTAACGGGCGAGCACCTCCATGTTGCCGGTATCGGGCGCCGAGCAGTTGAAGACTTCCGGGGCGTATTCGGAGCGCCCCATGACTTCACACAGCGGCGCGTATTCGAAGTTCGACAGACCGGCTCCGTGTTCCGATTCGGGGAGAAACAGGTTCCAAAGGCCCTCCGACCGGGCCTTCTCTTTGAGTTTTTCCATCAAGGGTGGATGGGCCCACCGGTCACCCCCGGCGATCTGCGCGTCGATCTCTTCTTCGTTCGGATAGACATTGGCATCCATGAACATGTTCAGGCGTTCAAGCAGTACGTTGGTACGGTCGGAGAATTGCAGCATGGGGTCGGACTTCCTGTGCATTTGGTGGTCGCCGGAACGCTGGATCGTGGATGGCGACAAGCGATGGAGATGAATTTTCCATCGTAACCCAGTGGCGCGGAAGCGTCACCGGATCACGACACCCTGGGGTCGAGCGCGGGTACCGGATGCGGGGCGGTCGCGCGGCCTGGCGCGGGCAGAGCCCAACGGGCCGTATAGCTAGACTGGCAGGGGCGGCAAGGCGCCCGGGGGAGCCGGTTGCGGCGACAAACGGGTTGGCTCCGGCCGAGGACCGAGCAGGGCAGCTGTCCGAGATGCGCGGAATGACGAAGTTCCACGACGTGGTCATTGCCGGTGGCGGCATCATGGGCTGTGCCGCAGCCTATTTCCTGGCTGCCGCCGACGACTTTGACGGATCGGTGGTGGTCATCGAGCGTGATCCGACCTACCAGACCGGGGCAGCGACGCGTTCGTTGGGCGGCATTCGCCAGCAGTTCACCACTCCTGAGAACATCCGCATGTCGATGTTCGGCGCCGAGTTCGCCAAGATGGCGGCCAGGAAGCTGGCAGTCGATGGCACCGCGTGTGATGTGACATTTAGGGAGCAAGGCTACCTGCTGATGGCGTCGGGAAGCGATGTCGACCAGTTGCGGCGGAACTGGGAGGTGCAGCGCGGCCACCAGGCTGCGGTCGAGTGGCTGGCCGGCAACGCGCTCGCGGAGCGCTTCCCCTGGGTCAGTTGGCGAGGTGTCGACGCGGCCGTCTTCGGGTCGGCCAACGAAGGCTGGGTTGATCCGTATTCCCTGCTGATGGGGTTCCGCCACAAGGCACAGTCGCTCGGGGTCCGTTTCCTGCACGGCGAAGTCACTCGCTTGGTCCGGAAGGGGAATCGCGTCACTGGCGTTGCGACCGCTGCGCATGGATTGATTCGGGGGGGCACCACGATTCTGGCAGCTGGCTCCCGGGCTGGTGCGCTGGCGGCGACCATTGAGGTCGATCTCCCCGTCTTTCCGAAGAAGCGCTACGTCTACGTATTCGATTGCCGCGACGACCTACAGCACGCGCCCCTGACCATCGACCCGTCAGGGGTTACATTTCGGCCGGAGAGCGGCCGGTACATCGCCACCGTGTCGCCGGCACGAGAACTGGACCCGGACAGCGACCCGCTCGACTTCGAAATGGAATACACCGAGTGGGAAGAGGTCATCTGGCCAGTGCTGGCGGCCCGGGTTCCGGCGTTTGAGGCGGTCAAGCTAGCCGGTTCGTGGGCCGGTCACTATGACTTCAACGTCTTCGATCAGAACGCCATCCTGGGGCCGCATCCCGAGGTACAAGGTTTGCTGTTCTGCAACGGTTTCAGCGGCCACGGCCTGCAGCAGGCGCCGGCTGCCGGCCGGGCCATCGCTGAACTCGTCACGTTCGGCGAATACCGAACCCTTGACCTGTCGCGATTCGGCGTCGCCCGGATCTATCGGGACATGCCGATCGTAGAAGCAAACATCTGGTAGACGCGGGCCGTCGGGCCTTTCGCCGCCCCCCCCAACGGTCGACCGCAGGGTGATGCAACCATCGCCCGCTTGGTGCCCGTCGGCTCCTGCCGGGCAAGCGTGACGAAAGGGGAGGGTCCTAGCCGGTGCGCCTCGGCCTTGGGGCGAGTGATGGGACTTGAACCCACGACCCCCGGTACCACAAACCGGTGCTCTAACCACTGAGCTACACTCGCCAGAGCGCTGGGCAGATGTGTAAGCAAGACTGGGGCCCGAGGTCAAGCGATTCCGACCGGTCGGAGCCCGACCCGGCCCCGCGGCACGGACTTCGCGCGGCGACGGTCCCGTGCCGCCGCCGCGTCGCTACTGGGCGACCAGCAACGCGCGGGCGCGGGTGAAGATTCGGTCTTCGAGCGCCGTTTCGGTCTCGGCGGCCACAGTCGCCGCTTGCGTCGTGCCGTCGTCGGCGCGCAACCGCCGGTACACGCGGACGCGCAAATTGCTGACTGCCAATTCGCGACCGGTAATCCGGGCCACGAATTTCATCTCTTCACTCGGGGCGTCGGCTAGCTCCGTCCATTCGGTGATGATGACCCCGCCAACCGAATCGACGGAATCCAGCGGCGCGAAATCGAGAATCTCGAGCGCGGCCTGCCAGAGCTGGGGATTGATCGCCATCTGCACGCCCGCTGCCGACTCGCCGTCGCCACCGAAGAGTTCGGAAAGGGAGAACCCGGGAGTGATTCCCTGTGCCTCCAGCTGTTCACGCCTCGCACGATCGGCCGGCGTCTCTGGAGGGGGAGTGATTTCGACCGGGCCACTGCAGGCGGTGAACGCGATGGGGCCCAACCCGGCACACAACAGCGGCAGGACAAGCGTGGCGGCGAGGGCGCGGAAGGAGGGACAGGACACGTTGGTCGGCGCTCCACGGCATGGGTGGCCCGGAAGGGCAAGATCGTCATCCGCTTATATCACACGACCGCACACTGCGACCTGTCAGCCGTATGCTCGCGGGTCAGTTCGTCCGAAGGAGGTCGCCGCATGGATCCCATGATGTTGCCCTATCGCGAGTACCGGCCCGCCGTCAGGCCGCTGCTTCGATGCGGCCCGGGGGCTGTCGTCATTGGTCGGACCGAGGTGGGTGACTCCGTGGATCTCGGGCGGCTCGCTGTGTTGCGCGGCGACGGCGAACGAATCTCCATCGGTCCCAGATGCTGGTTGGGCGCCAGGGCCACGGTGCATATCGCCGATGACGAACACGGCAGCGTGGTGGGAGCCGACGTCGTCGTGGGCCGCTATGCATTGGTGCACGGCTGCACACTGGCCGATCACGTCGTGGTCGGCGACGCTGCGGTGGTGATGGACCGGGCGGAGGTCGGCACCGGCGCGGTCATTGCGGCCGGTGCCTTGGTGCCGCCTGGAAAGAAGCTGGCGGGCAGTTGGCTGTACGCGGGGAGTCCGGCCCGTCCCGTCCGGACACTGGCCAGCGGTGAGGTCGATCGGATGGCTGTGGCGGTGCGGCGCTCAGAGCCCTCGCCGGCGACGGCCACCGACGATGACCCGCTGCCGCCGCTGGAAGACACGGCATTTCGGCCACCTAGGGCAAGCGGACCATTGCATGGAAGTAACGGGTCATCGCCGGTGATTCCTGCCAGCGCCTACGTTGCGCCCACGGCGGCGGTGTGGGGCGACGTGCGTCTCGGCGAGAGTGCGAGCGTGTGGTTTTCCACTGCCATGCGTGCTGGTCGGGGGCGCATTGTGGTTGGCGACCGGACCAACGTGCAGGACAATTCCTTTGTCGACGTAGCCGAGATCGGCGCGTCGGCCGAGATCGGGAACGACGTGACGATCGGCCACAACGTGCGGCTTGAAGCCTGCCGGATCGGCGACCGGTGCTTGGTCGGCATGGGGGCCACGGTCTGCACCGGCGTGACCATCGAAGATGATGCACTGGTTGGCGCCCGGGCGTGGGTGGCGCCGGGCACGGTCGTGCGCGCAGGCTGGATTTGGGCCGGCCGGCCCGCCAAGCCGTTCCGGGAAGTTCGCCCCGAAGAGGTGGAATACTTCAGGCAGGGCAAGGAGGTCTACGAGGGGTACGCGCGCGACTATCAGGCCGGTGGATGTGAAGAGTGATCCTCAAGTTCGCGGTCGCGATCTTGGCGGTGCTGCTGTTGCGGCTCATATTTCCCGCGCTGGTGCGGGGCGTGCGCCGGACCCTCCTGGTAATGGCCATTGCCGTCGTGGTCTTCGGGGCGGTGGTGTGGCTCACTGCCGGGTAATGTGCCGCTCGGTTCGCTGCGGGCCGTTTGTCGATGGGAGAGCCACATGACGTCGAAGCGATATCGGGTCGCAGTCATTCCCGGCGACGGGATCGGGCAGGAGGTGGTGCCGGAAGGCATGCGCGTGATGGACGCCGCCGCGAGCCGACACGGGTTCGCGTTCGAGTGGGACTCGTTCTCCTGGAGCTGTGAGACCTACCACGCGACCGGCCGGATGATGCCGGAAGACGGCTTGGATCAGATCGCTGATCACGACGCCATCTTCCTGGGAGCAGTGGGTTATCCGGGGGTCCCCGACCACGTCTCTCTGTGGGGGTTGCTCATCCCCATTCGCCGACGCTTCGACCAGTACGTCAACGTGCGCCCGGTACGCGTCCTGGACGGGATGGAGTCGCCGTTGCGGGATCGCGGGCCCGACGACATCGATTTCGTCGTGGTGCGGGAGAATGTCGAAGGAGAGTACTCGGAAGTCGGGGGACGGCTCTACGCGGGTACCGACGACGAGATGGCGATGCAGGAGAGCATATTCACTCGACGCGGTGTGGATCGGGTGCTCGATTGGGCCTTCGAGCTTGCCGCGACCCGCCCCGCCCGGCACATCACGTCCGCCACGAAGTCCAATGGCATCGTGCACACGATGCCCTATTGGGACGAACGGTTCGCAGCCGCGAAGGGGCGTCACCCCGACATCCGTACCGCGCAATTCCACATCGACATCCTCACTGCCCATTTCGTGCTGCATCCTGACTGGTTCGATGTTGTGGTGGGCTCCAACCTCTTCGGAGACATCCTTTCCGATCTGGGGCCTGCAGTGGCCGGTACCATCGGCATTGCACCGTCGGCGAATCTCAACCCCCGACAGGAATGGCCCTCCATGTTCGAGCCGGTGCATGGCTCTGCTCCCGACATCGCGGGACGCGGCATCGCCAACCCAATCGGCCAGATCTGGTCGGGCGCCATGATGCTGGACCATCTTGGGCAGTCGGCCGCTGCGACGGCGGTGGTGCGCGCGATCGAGGCCGTGGTTGCGGACGGACCGAGAACTCCGGACATGGGAGGTAATGCCACCACCAGGGACGTCGGCAAGGCCGTAGCAGCGGCTGTCGCCTGACTCGCTAACGCGGCAGTGTCCCGTCCAAATGGAGGCTGTCTTCGCGGCAACGGTGACTGCCGATTTCGTGCCCCTTGAAGCAGCACGATGCCCACGCCGTACGCATGGACGAATCGCTCAACGGATCGCGAGTTCGATAGGCTGCGTCAATCCCCAAGCGACCCTTCCAGAGCTTGCTTATCGCGTGCTATTGCGCTAGGTTACGCGCTAGGCGATGGTCCCGGACGCGCTGGGCAACTACGGATTGAAACTACGATCACGCCGTCTTCCCCTGAGGACGCGGCGTGGTTGCTTGCGCCTGCGTCACCGCGTTAGGCGGCGCACGGGCGTTGAGTTCGCCGTGCACCTCGTCCGGGCATTTGCGTGTGGGCCCAGGGGACCTTGATGCTGACGAACTCCAACGACCTTTCCTTCACTGGCCGCAAGCGCCTTCGTCACCGTTTCGGCCGACAAGCTTCCGACCCGATGCAAATGCCCGATTTGATCGGGATCCAAAAAGTCAGCTACGACGCGTTCCTGCAGCGGAATATTGCCCCCGACACCCGTCTGGAAGACGGCCTGCAGCGCGCATTCACCTCCGTTTTTCCGATTACTGATGCCTCCGGCCGGGCCAAGCTGGAGTTCAAACACTACGAATTTGACCCGCCAAAGTTCCAGGTTGACGAGTGCCTCCGTCGCGGCAAAACCTACGCGGCGCCACTCAAGGTGACCCTGTCGCTGATCATTTATGACGAGGATCGCGGAGGAACCGCGCGGGCGCCGAAGGAGATCAAGGAGCAGGATGTGTTCATGGGCGACATGCCGCTCATGACCGACAAGGGCACGTTCATCATCAACGGTACTGAGCGCGTGGTGGTCAGCCAGATTCACCGCGCCCACGGCGTGTTCTTCGACAATTACAAGAAGACCACGCAGAGCGGCGAAGAACTGCTGCCGCAGGCACAGGTGATCCCGGCGCGCGGTTCGTGGCTCGCGTTCAAGATCGATGGCCGCAAGAAGGATGGCTACCGGATGAGCGTCCAGTTCGGCCGGGCGCTTGAGAGGATCCCGGTCACGGTCCTGCTGAGGATCTTGGGCATGACGTCGGAGGACATGCTGACCGAATTTTGTGACGTGGCTACTTACACCTACGGCCCCGTCGGAACCCCAGACGGATCCACTGAATCGGGTTGGTCAACCCTACTGAACGTTGACGAATTTCGTGGCCGGGCGCCGCGATGGGACTTGGTGGACGCCGCAGACGGCAAGGTCATTGTGCCCAAGGACCGAAATCTCTCTGCCGGTGAGTGGGAGGAGGTTGCGGCCAAGGGGGAACGCCGCCGCTGGATCGGGACCGAAGAGCTCTTCGACATCCGGCTGGCTCGCGATGTCGTGGACACGGCAACCGGCGAGATCTTTTACGAAGCCGGCGAATGCGTCGGTCAGGTCGAGGACATGGCGCCCGGCACGCTGGCGCGCCTGCTCGAGGCCGGCATCACGGAGCTTCCCGCGGTAACGGTTCGGGAAACCGAGGGTCCTTTCGTGCTCAACGCACTGGAAGAGGAATGCCGGAAAATCCGTCCGGTCGACCTCATGGTGCTCGACCCCGGCAGCGGGGAAGGCTTGGAAGAGATCGCCGAAGCGGTCGCCCGCATTCTCAAGATCACGCCGCGCCGCGCAGAGGAAATGCTGAGCCGCGGCAAGGGACCACTGGTGCGGATGCTGTCGTGGGAGGAGGGCGAACGGGTCCTCCGCGTGCTGGGCGACGGTCGGGGCTTTCGTCGAGAGAGCCCGTGTGTGACGTCGCATCGCGCCAGCGGAATGACGTTCGCGCTCCGTAATCGCGGCGTCATGTCCCGGGACCGGATCTTGGAGCGCACCTCGGGTGCCCTCCGCGAAGGTGGGGTCTGGATGGGCGAGGAGGGTGCAGAGCGCTTCTTCTATAACCTGTTCTTCGCGCCGGCAGCCCTGGTTGACGAACTCACTCCCGGGTATTCGGCACCAAGCGAGACGGCCCGCCAAGCCTACGTCCTTGACCGCACTGCGCTGGGTGACGCCGGTGCGTGGGTGCTCGATGAACAGGACGGCTGGACGTTCCTCGGGGTGTCAGTGGCGCATCGTCCTCCCGGTGCACCCGCCACCATTTGGGTGCAGTCGAATGCCGTCGAGGAGCGGCTGTCCGAGAACTACGACCTGTCGGCCGTGGGCCGAGTCAAGCTTAACGGGCGGCTTGGTCTGGACATCGACGATTCGGTCCGTGCGCTGCGCCGCCGTGACGTGCTGTCAGTGGTGCGAACGCTGGTCGGGTTCCGCCCGGGCGCAAGCCACATTGACGACATCGATCATCTCGGCAACCGGCGGGTGCGTTCTGTCGGCGAGCTCATGGAAAACCAGTATCGCATGGGACTGGTGCGGATGGAGCGGGCGGTGCGCGAACGCATCGGGTCGGCGGACATCGAAAAGATGATGCCGAACGATCTGATCAATGCCCGGCCTGTCGCGGCGATGGTCCGAGAGTTCTTTGGCGGTTCCCAACTCAGCCAGTTCATGGACCAGACCAATCCCCTGGCGGAGGTCACGCACAAGCGCCGCCTGTCGGCGCTGGGGCCGGGCGGACTTACACGGGAATGGGCGAACCTGGAGGCACGGGATGTGCATCCGACGCACTATGGCCGTCTTTGTCCCGTGGAAACGCCCGAAGGCCCGAACATCGGCCTGATCAGTTCGCTTGCCACGTTCGCCCGGATCAATCGGCACGGGTTCATCGAGTCCCCTTACCGGAAGGTTGAGGGCGGACGGGTCACGGACGCAATCGAGTACATGACCGCTCTGGACGAGCAGGGGCACACGATTGCGCAGGCCAGCACGCCGATTACCAAGGATGGCCGGTTCGAGCGGGAAATCGTGAACTGCCGGCGCGGTGACAACTTCGTTCTGGCCCCTCGCGAGTCCATCGACTACGTCGATGTCTCGCCCCGGCAACTGGTTTCCGTGTCGGCAGCGCTGATCCCGTTCCTGGAGAACGACGACGCCAATCGGGCCCTCATGGGCTCGAACATGCAGCGCCAGGCCGTGCCGCTGCTGCAGGCGGAAGCGCCCCTCGTGGGCACCGGTATGGAGGCCCACGTGGCCCGTGATTCCAGGGCAGTGCAGACCGCCGGTCGCACCGGCGTGGTCGATCAGGTTGATGCGCGCAGGATCGTGGTCCGGGCCATTCAGGTGATCGGCGACGAGGAACGGACAATCGGCGTCGACATTTACAACCTGAGAAAGTTCGAACGGTCCAATCAGAGCACGTGCATCAATCAGCGCCCGCTGGTCAAGGTTGGCGACCGGGTTCAGGAAGGGGATGTGATCGCCGACGGGTCGAGTACTGACCTTGGTGAACTCGCCCTCGGGCGGAACGTGCTGGTCGCGTTCATGCCGTGGCAGGGCTACAACTACGAAGACTCCATCCTGGTGTCCGAGCGATTGGTACGGGACGACGTGTTCACCTCGATTCACATCGAGGAATACGAGGTCATGGCCCGGGATACCAAGCTGTGGCCCGAGGAGATCACCCGCGACATTCTCAATGTCGGAGAGGAAGCTCTCCGGCACCTCGATGAGACCGGCATCGTTCACATTGGGGCGGAAGTGGGCCCGCGTGACATTCTGGTGGGCAAGGTGACGCCGAAGGGGGAGACGCCGTCCACGCCGGAGGAGAAGCTGCTGCGCGCGGTGTTCGGTGAGAAGGCCGCCGACGTGCGTGACACGTCGCTGCGGGTGCCGCCTGGGGTATCCGGCACGGTAGTGGATGTCCGGATCTTCTCCCGCCGGGGATTGGAAAAGGACGCGCGGGCCATCTCGCTGGAACGCGAGGAGATCGCACGCCTGACCAAGGATCGCGACGACGAGCTGGCGATCATCGAGGGCAACATCTATGACCGCCTGCGTACCCTCCTCATCGGGCAGACGGCGAACGACGGGCCGTTGACCGGTGTGATCGCGGCCGCAGATCTGGACGGCACGCCACGGGTGCGCTGGTGGCGCTTCCGGCTCGACAATTCCGAGGTTACCGAGCGTGTGGAGGTGCTGCACAGGGACCTTAAGCGGGCGCAGAAGGAACTTGAACAGAGCTACCTGGACAAGGTCGAGAAAGTTCGTGCAGGGGACGAGCTTTTGCCAGGTGTACTCAAGATTGTGAAGGTCTACATCGCGGTAAAGCGCAAGTTGTCGCCGGGCGACAAGATGGCCGGCCGTCACGGCAACAAGGGAGTGATTTCCAAGATCAACCCGATCGAGGACATGCCGCACACCGAAGACGGCACCCCGGTGGATATCGTTCTCAACCCGCTTGGCGTGCCGTCCCGCATGAACGTGGGCCAGATTCTGGAAACTCACCTGGGCTGGGCGTCGGCGGGCTTGGGGCGCCAGATCGGTGACGCGCTGGAAGGCGCGCGGAGCGCCGCGGAACGAGCGCGCAAGGCCGCTTCCGTGATGCGGAAGATCTACGGAGCGTCCACATGGAAGCACGTGCGCCGAGAGCTCGACGATTCGGCCGTGGTCGAGCTTGGAACCAATCTGGTGGGAGGCGTGCCGGTGGCGACTCCGGTGTTCGACGGCGCGGCAGAGGCAGACATCCGCGCGATGCTGAAGGCCGCCGGGTGTTCGGAATCAGGCCAGGTAACGCTGATCGACGGCCGCACCGGCGAACGCTTCGCCCGGCCGGTGACCGTCGGATACATCTACATGCTCAAGCTCCACCATCTGGTCGACGACAAGATGCACGCCCGTTCCACCGGGCCGTACAGCCTCGTGACCCAGCAGCCGCTCGGCGGTAAGGCGCGGTTCGGGGGCCAGCGATTCGGCGAGATGGAGGTATGGGCGCTGCAGGCCTACGGGGCGGCGTACACCTTGCAGGAGATCCTGACCGTCAAGTCGGACGATGTGTCCGGACGGACCAAGATGTACGAGGCGATCGTCAGGGGCGAGGACACGTTCGAAGCCGGCGTGCCAGAGTCATTCAATGTGCTGGTCAAGGAGCTGCAGGCGCTTGGCCTCGATGTTCAGGAAGTTCACCATGAATGAAGTGATGCTGGCCGGCAGGAACGGCCCGATGGCAAATCTGGTGCCCGCCGGGGCTGGCGCGCGCACGGAAGTGGCTTCCGCGGGTACACCCGTCCGGTTTGCCGGAATCCGGATCTCCATCGCGAGTCCGGAAAAGATGATGTCGTGGTCCTACGGCGAGGTGCGCAAGCCCGAAACCATCAACTACCGCACTCTGAAGCCCGAGCGCGATGGCCTATTCTGCCCCCGCATCTTTGGCCCGGTGAAGGACTACGAGTGCTTGTGCGGCAAGTACAAGCGTATGAAGCACAAAGGTGTTTTGTGCGAGAAGTGCCAGGTCGAAGTGATCCAGTCGAAGGTGCGTCGTGAACGCATGGGGCACATCGAGCTCGCCGCGCCGGTTGCCCACATTTGGTTCCTGAAGGCGCCTCCGTCCTCCCGCATGGGCCTCCTCCTGGACATGACGCTGAAGGACATTGAGTCGATCCTCTATTTCGAGCGGTATGTCGTTCTGGAACCCGGGATCACACCGCTGCCGAAGCGGGCGCTGCTGACGGAGGAACAGTACCAGCAGCTGCAGGCCGACTATGGGGCTGACACGTTCACGGTGAGTATCGGTGCCGAAGCGGTGCGCGATCTCCTGGCCGAGCTCGACCTGCATGCCTTGCGCGCCGAAATCCGCGAGAGTCTGGAAGCAACCCGGTCGGAAATGAAGCGCCGGAAGCTGGCCAAGCGGCTGCGGCTCGTCGAATCGTTCATTCGGTCGAAGAACCGGCCGGAGTGGATGGTGCTGACCGTGGTGCCTGTGATCCCGCCCGAGTTGCGCCCGCTGGTGCCGCTCGACGGAGGTCGTTTTGCAACTTCCGACCTGAATGATCTCTACCGCCGAGTGATCAACCGGAACAATCGGCTGAAGCGGCTGATGCAGTTGCGGGCCCCCGACATCATCATTCGCAATGAGAAGCGGATGCTGCAGGAGGCTGTCGATGCGCTGTTCGACAACAGCCGCCGACGTCGTCCCGCCAAGGGCGCCAACAAGCGACAACTGAAATCGCTGTCCGACATCGTGACTGGGAAACAGGGCCGGTTTCGTCAGAACTTGCTGGGCAAACGGTGCGACTACTCCGGCCGTTCGGTGATCGTGGTGGGGCCGGACTTGCTCCTGCACCAGTGCGGCCTGCCCAAGAAGATGGCGCTCGAGCTGTTCAAGCCATTCATTTACTCGAAGCTTGAGCGCTACGGCCACGCGGCGGCGATCAAGAACGCGAAGCGCATGGTGGAACTCGAGGTGCCAGAGGTGTGGGACATCCTGGAGCAGGTGATTCGCGAGCATCCGGTGCTGCTGAATCGTGCACCCACCTTGCACCGGCTGGGAATTCAGGCGTTCGAGCCGGTGCTGGTGGAGGGCAAGGCCATCCACCTTCACCCGCTGGTCTGCACGGCGTTCAACGCGGACTTCGACGGCGACCAGATGGCGGTGCACGTCCCGCTGTCGGTCGAGGCGCAGCTGGAAGCCCGGGTGCTGATGATGTCCACGAACAACATCCTCAGTCCCGCCAACGGCAAGCCGGTGATCGTGCCGACGCAGGACATCGTGTTGGGCATCTACTACCTCAGCCTGGAACGGGACAGTGCGCTCGGCGAGGGCATGGCGTTTGCCGGGCTGGGCGAGGTTCGGCATGCGCTGGCGGTGGGGGTCGTCGACCTTCACGCCAAGGTGCGCGTGCGGCTGGTCGACTCGCATTCCCGCGAGAGCCGGGTGGTAGAGACCACGCCCGGGCGCGCGTTGCTCAGCGAGCTGTTGCCGTCGCATCCGGAGATCAGTTTTGATCAGGTCAACCGCAAGCTCACCAAGCGAGAGGTCAGTGAGCTGATCGGCCTGGTATACCGCTGTTGCGGGCAGAAAGAGACGGTCATCTTCACTGACCGGCTGATGAAGCTTGGCTTTACCGAGGCCTGCTCGGCGGGGATTTCATTCGGCAAGGACGACATGATCGTGCCCGCCGAGAAGGAGCATTTGGTCGACGAGGCCCACGATCGGGTCAAGCTGCTGGAGCGGCGTTACCAGGCAGGGGCCCTGACGGCGCTCGACCGGTACAACCGGATTATCGACACTTGGAGCAAGTGCACCGACGGCGTCGAAAAAGCCATGATGAACAAGATGGAGGGAACCGGGCGCGCCGGGCACGTGAACTCAATCTACATGATGGTGGACTCGGGCGCCCGCGGGTCGGTCATGCAGATGAAGCAGCTGGCCGGTATGCGCGGGCTGATTACCAATACGTCCGGCGAGATCATCGAGACCCCCATTACGTCGAACTTCCGCGAGGGACTGGAGACGGCGGAGTTCTTTAACTCCACGCACGGGTCGCGAAAAGGGCTGGCGGATACCGCCCGGAAGACGTCAATTTCGGGGTACTTCACTCGCCGCCTGGTGGACGTGGCCCAGGACGTGATCATCACCGACCTGGACTGCGGAACCCGGCAGGGCATCGAAAAGACTGCTGTGGTGCGTGGTTCGGAGGTCATTGAGACGCTGGGCGATCGGATCGAGGGCCGGCATGCCGCCGGCAAGATCGTACATCCGGAAACCGGTGAGGTTCTGGTCAAGGCGGGCGGACACATCGGCCCAGAAGAGCGTCGGCGAATCGATGCTGCGGGTGTCCCCGTGGTTCGGGTGCGCTCCGTACTGACCTGCGAGACCATCAGTGGCGTGTGTGCGAAGTGCTACGGGACGGATCTGGCCCGGGGCACTGACGTGAACGTCGGCGAGGCCGTTGGCGTCATTGCTGCCCAGTCGATCGGTGAGCCGGGCACGCAGCTGACGATGCGCACCTTCCATATCGGTGGCGTCGCGAAGTCAGGCTCCGACCAGTTCGGTGTCGACAGCACCGCCGACGGCACTGTGCACTTCCGTTCCACCGACGGATCCGAACTGAAGAACGTGGTGGCGAAAGGCATGGTCATGACGCGGGGCCTGGAACTGGTCGTCGAGGGTCCGAAAGCACAAGTGTTGAGCCGGGCGCGCGTTCCGTACGGTGCGGAGTTGAAGGTCGAGGACGGGATGGCTGTGACACGCGGCGCGCGGCTTGCGGAATGGGATCCGTACACCCGCCCAATTCTCAGCGAAATCAGCGGAACGGTTCGGTTCGACGACCTGAGAATAGGTGTCTCGCTCGTGGAGCGGATGGACGAGTCGACCCGCCTGCCATCGCTCGAGGTCGCGCAGTGGCAGGGGGTGAAGCAAAGTCAGGAGAACCTGCGTCCCCGCGTGACCGTGGTCAGTTCAGCGGACGGAGCGGGTGAACCTGAAGAGCGCAGTTACGAGCTGCAGGTGGGAACCGTTCTTGTCGTAAAGGATGAGGCCACGATTGAAGCCGGTGACGTGATTGCGCGCGTCCAAACAGAGGACCGCAAGTCCCGGGACATCGTCGGTGGACTTCCGCGGGTGATTACCTTGCTGGACGCTCCCAAGCCGAAGAAGCCCGCAGTCCTTGCCGAGAAGGACGGGACCATCCAGTCCGTCGAGGAAGCGGCGGGCCGAACACGGATCACGATTGCGACCAAGCGGGATGTGGAGACGCATTTGGTCCCACGTGACCGGTACATCTTGGTGCAGGAAGGGGACCAGGTGCGCAAGGGGGACCCGCTCACAGACGGCAATCCCGTCCCGCACGACATTCTCAGGATCCAGGGGATCGATGCGCTCGCGCACCATTTTGTCGAAGAAATTCAGGATGTTTACCGGCTCGAGGGCGTCCGCATCAACGACAAGCACATTGAGGTGATCGTCGGTCAGATGCTGCAGAAGGTCCAGGTGCAGGACCCGGGCGACTCCGAGTTCCTGCGCGGCGACGAGGTGGACAAGCGAACCTTCCTCGAGACCAATCAGGAGATCCGATCGGACGGGGGCAAACCCGCGTCCGGTACGCCGGTCCTGCAGGGCATTACGCGGGCCAGCCGGGAGACCCAGTCCTTCATCTCGGCCGCTTCGTTCCAGGAAACGACACGGGCGCTCGCCGACGCGGCGCTGGCCGGAAAGACCGACGAGCTCCGCGGTCTCAAGGAGAACGTCATCGTGGGGCGCCTGATTCCGGCTGGAACGGGCAACAGCACGGCAACGTACGCCTTGCGGGCTTCGTCCCGAGACCGCGTCGTGCTGGAGAAGCAGAAGGAGCGGCAGTCCGAGCAGGCTGCCCGTCGTCTGGCGGCGGCCGGGGCGATGTCACCGGCGTCCGGCGTCGCGTTGCCGGAGGTGCTCCCGATCACCAGCTAGGGGGAGCAAGACAGTACTTCCTGGCGGTCGAATCCGGGCCGCTAGGGTGCTCCCTTCGCGGGCGCCCATTGCAAGAAACCCCTTGACGCGATGGGGCTAACGGCTTACGGTGCGGCCCACCACGCGGGGTGCATGCCTTCGTCGGCCCACGTCCCGTGGTTCAGTCGAAGCAAACGTTGGGTGGACCGTCGCGTCACGCCGACAGCGTGACCCGGATCGGTCTGTTTTCGCATGAACTCCTCCGGGGTTCGGAATTGAGGCGTCTATGCCGACGATCAGCCAGCTCGTCCGCAAGGGGCGGAAGATGCCGGAGAAACAGCGCAAGGTCCCGGCTCTTCAGTCGTGCCCGCAGCGCCGGGGCGTATGCACGCGCGTTTACACCACCACGCCGAAGAAGCCGAACTCAGCTCTCCGCAAGGTTGCGCGTGTGCGTCTCACCAACGGTTACGAGGTGACCAGCTACATCCCCGGCGAAAGCCACAATCTGCAGGAGCACTCGGTCATCATGATTCGCGGCGGGCGGGTCAAGGACCTGCCGGGCGTGCGCTATCACGTGATCCGCGGAACCTATGACACCCAAGGCGTCTCTGGTCGCCGGCAGCGGCGTTCCAAGTACGGCGCCAAACGGCCGAAGTAGTCGAGCGGAGCCTTTTCCATGTCACGACGGCATCGCGCGAACCCACGCGAGGTTCTTGCAGACCCGCGCTACGGCGACGTAATGGTCACAAAGTTCACCCACGCGCTCATGCGCGGTGGAGCCAAGTCTGTGGCTGAGCGGGTCCTTTATGGTGCGTTCGATCGAATCGCGGAACGCACCAATCAAGATCCGCTGACGGTGTTTCGTCAAGCGGTTGAAAACATTAAACCGGACGTCGAGACCCGTTCGCGGCGGGTCGGGGGTTCGACCTACCAGATTCCGGTCGAGGTACGCCCGGCACGGCGGCAGGCGCTGGCCATACGGTGGCTGATCGAGGCGGCCCGGGCTCGGTCAGAACGAACCATGCTCGAGCGTTTGGCCGGAGAGTTTACCGACGCCGCCTCCGCCAGAGGCGCGGCCTACAAGAAGCGAGAGAACACCCACAGCATGGCCCGCGCCAATCGCGCGTTCTCGCACTACCGCTGGTAGGTCCCGGAGTCGAAACGTGGCGATGACCGTTCCTCTCGACCGATATCGCAATATCGGGATCATGGCGCATATTGACGCCGGCAAGACCACGACCACCGAACGGATTCTTTACTACACCGGTCGGTCCCACAAGATTGGTGAGGTCCATGACGGGGCCGCCACCATGGATTGGATGGAGCAGGAGCAGGAACGCGGAATCACCATCACGTCGGCGGCGACGACCTGCGCATGGCGCGACCACCGCGTCAACATCATCGACACGCCCGGTCACGTCGACTTCACCATTGAGGTGGAGCGCAGCCTTCGGGTGCTGGACGGTGCCGTGGCTGTGTTTGACGGCGTCGCGGGAGTGGAGCCGCAGTCAGAGACAGTCTGGCGCCAGGCGGACCGTTACGGCGTTCCCCGGATCTGCTTCATCAACAAACTCGATCGGGTGGGCGCCAATTTTGAGGGCTCTGTCGAGTCGATCCGTGAGCGCCTTGGGGCAGAGCCGCTGATTCTGCAATTGCCGATCGGCATCGAGGCCGAATTCGCGGGGGTCGTGGACCTGGTCTCGATGACATCGATCGTTTGGAAAGAAGAGGACTTGGGCGCCACCTTTGCGGTCGGCGACATACCGGCGGAACTGGTTAGCAAAGCCGAAGCGGCCAGGACCGCGCTGATCGAGACGGCGGTGGAGCACGACGATGCGGCTCTGGAACGCTACCTCGACGGCGAGATTCCGGACGATGACACGCTGCGCCGATGTATCCGGCTAGGTACGGTCAAGTCGGCGTTCACCCCTGTCTTTTGCGGATCTGCGTTTAAGAACAAAGGTATCCAGCCGCTTCTTGATGGAGTTATCAGCTACCTTCCGGCGCCGGCAGACTTGCCGGCAACGCGCGGACACCACCCGGATACAGGCGCGGAAGCGGAGCGAGCCAGTTCGCGAGATGCTCCCTTCGCAGGGTTGGTCTTCAAGATCATGAATGATCCGTTTGTCGGTTCCCTGGCATTCGTGCGAATCTACTCGGGAGTGCTGGAATCGGGCGCGACCGTCAAGAATTCGACCAAGAACCGGCGCGAACGGATCGGCCGGATGCTGCTCATGCACGCCAATTCGCGCGAGGACATCAAGGAAGCCTCGGCGGGCGACATCGTGGCGCTGGCTGGAATCAAGTCGGTGACCACCGGCGATACGCTCTGCGATCTTCACCACCCGGTCGTGCTCGAGCGGATGGAGTTTCCCGATCCGGTCATGGAGCTTGCGATCGAACCCAAGACCAAGACCGACCAGGAGCGCATGGGGCAGGCCCTGGGCCGGTTGGCAGCCGAGGACCCGTCTTTCAAGGTGTCGGTGGATGAAGAGACGGGCCAGACGGTGCTTAAGGGCATGGGCGAGTTGCACCTCGACATCCTGGTTGACCGAATGCGCCGTGAGTTCAAGGTAGACGCGAATGTGGGCGCGCCGCAGGTCGCTTATCGCGAAACCATTACGCGGGCGGCAGAGGTCGACTACGTGCACAAGAAGCAGACAGGCGGATCAGGTCAGTTTGCTCGCGTGATCATGACTGTGGAGCCGGGTGAGTCCGGAGAGGGACTCGAATTCGTCAGCAAGGTCGCGGGCGGAAACGTTCCCAAGGAGTTCATACCGGCGGTCGAGAAGGGCATCAGCAGCGCCATGCAGAACGGAATCGTCGCTGGCTACCCGGTGATCGACGTGCGGGTGACGCTCACGGACGGCGCCTACCACGAGGTGGACTCGAGTGCAGTCGCTTTCGAGATCGCTGGCCGCGCCGCGTTCCGCGAGGCCATGCAGAAGGCTGCGCCGCGCCTCCTCGAACCGATGATGCGGGTCGAGGTCGTCGTGCCGGAAGAATTCGTTGGTGACATCATTGGTGATCTCAATGGCCGACGCGGCCAGATTGAGGGCATGGAGCCACAGGGCAACGCCACTCAGGTCCGCGCTCACGTTCCACTGGCAACGATGTTCGGCTATGTCAACGCAATCCGCTCTCTCTCGCAGGGTCGGGCGCAGTTCACCATGTTTTTTGAGCGGTACGATCAGGTGCCGCAAATGGTTGCCGAAGAAGTGCGCTCCAAGCTCGCATGAGTGCGCGAATGAAGGAGAAGTAGGCAATGGCCAAAGAGAAATTCGAACGGACCAAGCCGCATGTCAACGTGGGCACCATCGGCCATGTCGACCACGGCAAAACCACACTGACCGCGGCCATCACAAGGGTGCTGGCGGAGCGCGGCGGCGCGGAGTTCGTCGGATACGAGGAAATCGACCGGGCGCCGGAAGAAAAAGAGCGCGGCATCACGATCAATACGGCACACGTTGAGTATGAAACCGACGCTCGCCACTACGCCCACGTCGACTGTCCCGGACACGCCGACTACGTGAAGAACATGATCACCGGTGCGGCGCAGATGGACGGGGCCATTCTCGTCGTGTCCGCGGCCGACGGTCCGATGCCGCAGACGCGCGAGCACATTCTGCTTGCCAGGCAGGTCGGCGTGCCGGCGCTGGTGGTGTACCTCAACAAGGTCGACCAGGTGGATGACGAGGAACTCCTCGATCTGGTTGAACTCGAGGTGCGCGAACTCCTTTCCGAGTACGACTTTCCCGGTGATGACATTCCTGTACTCCGAGGCTCGGCGCTTCAGGCGTTGGAAGGGGAGCAGGCGGGCGAGGAGTCGGTCCTGGAGTTGATGCAGTCGGTCGACGAATACGTGCCGGAGCCTGATCGTCCGATCGACGGTGCGTTCCTGATGCCCATCGAGGATGTGTTCTCGATATCAGGCCGCGGGACCGTCGTAACGGGCCGTGTGGAACGCGGCATCGTCAAGGTCGGTGACGAGGTCGAAATTGTTGGCGTCAGAGAGACCGAGAAGACGACATGCACCGGCGTCGAGATGTTCCGCAAGCTGCTTGACCAAGGTCAGGCGGGCGACAACATCGGCGTGCTCCTCCGGGGTGTCGAACGCACGGGCGTGGAGCGTGGTCAGGTGCTGTCGAGACCGGGGTCGATCACTCCGCACACCAAGTTTCTCGCTGAGACCTATGTGCTGACCAAGGAAGAGGGAGGACGGCACACGCCGTTCTTCAAGAATTATCGGCCGCAGTTCTATTTCCGAACTACCGATGTGACTGGAACCGTCGCGTTGCCGGAGGGGACCGAAATGGTCATGCCCGGCGACAACGTGGAGCTCCAGGGCGAATTGATTGCGCCGATCGCGATGGAGGAGGGACTCCGGTTTGCGATCCGTGAAGGCGGCCGAACCGTCGCCTCCGGCGTCGTTACCAAGATCATCGCTTAAGGCGAAGCTGGGGCGGAGTGGACGATGGAACACCAGCGCATCCGGATCCGCCTCAAGGCGTTTGATCGGCGGCTGCTCGACGAATCCGCGCGCGAGATCGTGGGTACCGCGATGCGCACAGGAGCCCAGGTTCGTGGCCCCGTCCCGCTTCCCAATCGGATACAGCGCTTTACGGTCAACCGCTCGCCGCACATTGACAAGAAGTCGCGGGAGCAGTTTGAGATTCGCACACACAAGCGTGTGTTGGACATCTTGGACCCGACTCCGCAGACCGTGGACGCACTCATGAAGCTTGACTTGGCGGCAGGCGTCAACGTCGAGATCAAGTTGGGCTGACGGGATGCGATCCGGGGTTCTCGTACGCAAGCTGGGCATGACGCGCCTCTTCCTGGATGACGGCCAGCACTGTCCCGTCACGGTGCTCGCGTTGGAAGGTTGCGAAGTGGTCGGGCAGCGCACTCCGGAACGTGACGGGTACAGCGCCGTCCAGGTGGGTTCGGGCAGTGTGGCGGCTCGGAACGTCGCCAAGCCGCAACGAGCCGCCGCCGAGAAGAGCAGCGTGGGGCTGAAGCGCCATGTGCGGGAGTTCCGGGTTTCGCCGGAGAACATGCTTGAGACCGGAAGCCGTTTCCGCCCCGGCCATTTTGTGGTTGGCCAGTACGTTGACGCCCGCGGTGTCACCATTGGAAAAGGCTTTGCCGGCGCCATGAAGCGCCATAACTTCGGCGGCCTCCGGGCCTCGCACGGCGTGTCGATTTCGCACCGAAGTCATGGTTCCACGGGGAACAGCCAAGATCCCGGTCGCGTCTTCAAGGGAAAGAAGATGGCAGGGCAAATGGGCGCCCGACAACGGACCATCCAGAATCTTCAGGTGGTGTCGACCGACGAGGAACGTGGCGTGATTCTGGTGAAGGGCGGCGTTCCCGGTGCGCCAGGGAGCTGGCTCGCCCTGTCAGATGCAGTAAAACGGGCACTGCCACCCGGGGTGCCATTCCCGGCAGGGATTGAAGAGAAGCTATCGCCGACGGCTGCCGACGATGCGCCGGATCAGATCGAGGAGAGCGCCGCATCGACGGAAGAAGGCAACGATGCCCCGGTCGAGGCGGGGGACGGGGAGTGATCCGGTGAAGCTCGACGTTCGTACGCTCGACAACGAGAAGACTGGCGAGACCGAGCTCGCGGATACCGTGTTCGCGGTGGAGGTACGGAAGGACATCCTCCACCGGATGGTGAGCTACCAGTTGGCGCGCCGTCGTCGCGGCACGCGCAAGGCCCGCGAGCGTGGAGAGGTGACCGGTTCGACGGCGAAGATCTGGCGGCAGAAGGGTACTGGACGGGCACGCCACAGCTCCCGGAAGGCAGTGATCTTTCGTGGCGGCGGTGCGGTGCACGGTCCACGCCCGAGGAGCCACGCTCACTCGCTCCCGAAGAAAGTACGGCGCATGGCGCTTCGCTGCGCCCTTTCGGCAAAGGTGGCGGACCAGCAGGTCGTGGTGTTGGAATCGTTGTCGCTCCCCACGCCGCAAACCAAGGTTCTGGCAGAAAAACTCCGGGTGCTGGACGTCAAGCGCGCCCTGTTCGTTGCAGGTGGCGAAGTGGATCCCGGTTTCCGCCGGGCGGCCGCCAATCTCCCGGGCGTCAACTGCCTGCCGGTGCAGGGAGCGAACGTCTACGACATTCTTCGCCATGAGACGCTGGTGTTGCTTCCGGAGGCGATTCGCGCGCTGGAGGAACGGCTGTCATGAACGTCGAACGCTCCTGTGAGATCGTGCTCCGCCCGCTGGTGACCGAGAAGTCATCGGCCGCGCTGGAACACAATCAGGTCGTGTTCCGGGTTAGCCGACAGGCGACAAAGGCACAAATTCGCGAAGCAGTCGAGCGACTTTTCAAGGTCAAGGTCACCGCAGTCAACACGTTGGTAGCCAAGGGCAAGACCAAACGGCTGCGGGGCATCAAGGGGCGACGAAGCGACGTGAAGAAGGCGTTTGTGACGCTGGAGGCAGGGCAGTCAATCGATCTTGGGAGCGAGGTCTGACCATGGCTCTGAAGCAGCATCGTCCCGTGACCCCTGGTCGCCGTCAGCTAGTCCTGGTCGACCGGTCGACCCTGCACCGCGGGAAACCAGAGAAGGCCTTGACGGAAGGACTGTCCAGTACTGGCGGTCGCAACAACCAGGGCCGGATCACGATTTGGCACCGCGGTGGCGGACACAAGCGGAGATACCGACTGATCGACTTTCGGCGCCGTCGCGACGACAACCCTGCCACCGTCGAGCGTCTCGAGTACGACCCCAACCGGAGTGCCTTCATCGCGCTAATTCGGTACACGGACGGCACACTGTCCTACATCCTGGCGCCGCAGCGACTGGCCCCGGGCGACACCGTTGTTTCCGGCGACCGGACCGACATCAAGCCCGGTAACTGCATGCCGCTCCGCAACATGCCGGTCGGATCGATCATCCACAACATCGAGCTGAAGCCCGGTGCAGGTGGCCAATTGGCCCGGTCGGCCGGGAGTTACGCGCAACTGCTCGGCAAAGACCCGGACCGGGTTGTGATCCGACTGGTGTCCGGGGAACAACGCCTGGTGCGAGCCGACTGCCGGGCGACGGTCGGGTCGGTTTCGAACCCAGACCACCAGAATGCGAAGCTCGGGAAAGCGGGAAGAAGTCGCTGGTTGGGGCGGCGACCTCACGTGCGCGGCGTCGTTATGAATCCGGTGGACCATCCGCATGGCGGCGGCGAGGGTCGTACGTCAGGGGGGCGGCATCCCGTCACTCCGTGGGGTGTCTCCACGAAAGGTCACCGTACCCGTAGCAACAAGTCGACCGACCGTTGGATCATCCGACGTCGGCGGAAAAAGTAGGAGCCCATACGATGGCGCGGTCAGTGTGGAAGGGACCATTCGTGGATGGCTACCTGCTTCGTAAGGCGCAGCAAGCGAACGAAAGCGGTTCGCGCGCGCCGATCCGGACGTGGTCGCGTCGGTCCACGATCATGCCGCAGTTTGTCGGGCTCACTTTTGCTGTCCATAACGGCCGAAAGTTCATTCCAGTGCTGGTGTCGGAGGATATGGTCGGACACAAGTTCGGCGAATTCGCTCCGACCCGCACCTTTTATGGGCACGCCGGCGACCGCAAGGCGACCAGGCGTTGATTGGCCATGGGTAAACGTTCCGCTCCGAGCCGACTTCGCCCCAATGAAGCGATGGCCATGGCACGGGCTGTCAGGGTCAGCCCGCAGAAGCTGAATCTGGTGGCCGGGCTCATTCGCGGGCTCAACGTCAGCGATGCGGCCCGGGCTCTCGAGTTCTCCCGCAGGCGGGTGGCGAACGACGTTCGCAAGGTCCTGCTTTCAGCTGTGGCCAATGCGGAAGGCAACCGGTTGGATGCGGGCAAGCTGGTCGTCGCGGACGCGTCGGTCGGGAAATCGCTGGTGATGCGGCGCTTCCGGGCTCGTGCCAGGGGCCGGATGGGGCGCTACCGGCGAGCGTTCAGTCGCCTGACGATAATCGTGCGGGAAGAGGAATAGGCAGGCATGGGGCACAAGGTCAATCCGATCGGTTTGCGACTCGGCATCAACCGAACGTGGGACTCGCGCTGGTATGCGAGTGCCGACTACGCGGACTTGCTGCACGAAGACCTGCAGATCCGCCGCTACATCCAGTCCGACCTGAAGGGAGCCGGGATCAGCCGGATCACGATCGAACGCCCGCCCAAAAAGGCGCGGGTCATCATCCATACGGCCCGGCCAGGCATGGTGATCGGCAAAAAGGGCGCCGACATCGAGCGGATTCGCAAGAAGCTTGCCACCATGACCGAGAGCCAGATCCAGCTGAACATCGTCGAAATCCGCAAGCCGGAAATCGAGGCGCAGCTGGTAGCCGAAAATGTTGCCGAGCAGCTGGAAAGACGGGTTGCCTTCCGTCGTGCCATGAAACGCGCGGTCCAGGCGTCAATGCGCCTTGGCGCGCTCGGAATTCGAATCACGGTTGGTGGCCGGTTGGGCGGGGCCGAGATTGCGCGGGTGGAGTGGTACCGCGAAGGCCGCGTGCCGCTGCATACGCTGCGCGCCGACATCGACTATGGCATCGCCACCGCCCGTACCGCCTACGGAACCTGCGGCGTCAAGGTGTGGGTATTCCGTGGCGAGATCTTGGCGCACGACCCTTCGGCGATGGAGCGCACGCGGAGCGAGCAGCAGCAGCGACCACTCGCGGGCACTGGTCAGGGCGGCCGCTCCGGTTCAGGACGTGGAAACCGCTCATCACGGGCGGCCGGTGCGGAGCGTGCGCCCGCTGAAACCCCACCCGCCGACGCGGCTGCTGCGGTTGCGGACACGCCTCCGGTCGAATCGGATGCGGCCGTGGCAGCTACTCCCAATCCGGAACCGGCATCTGCGCCTGAGTCCGAGGAAGTCGCGACGCCTGCTCCCGATCCGAAGCCGGCATCTGCGTCAGAATCCGAGGAAGTCGCGGCGCCTGATCCGGAACCGGCATCTGCGCCTGAGTCCGAGGTAGCCGCAGCGCCAGCTTCTGATCCGGAACCGGAGTCTGGATCGGAGGCGGAGGTGACCACAGAACCTGCAGCCGACGTCAAGCCTGCAGCCGATGCTGAATCTCCGCCTGCTGATGGAACTGAAGAGTCGGCGGCCGACGAGGCAGAGGGAGATTCGCAGTCATGATGAGCCCGAAGCGGACCAAGTTCCGTAAAGCCCACAAGGGGCGGATCCGCGGCAACGCCAAGGGGGGAACCACGCTCAATTTCGGATCCTTCGGCATCAAGAGCCTGCAAGCTGAACGAGTCACGGCGCGGCAGATCGAAGCGGCCCGGCGTGCGGTGACGCGCCACATCCGCCGACAGGGACGGGTCTGGATCAGGATCTTTCCCGACGTTCCCGTCTCGACCAAACCTACGGAAGTGCGAATGGGCAAGGGGAAGGGTTCTCCCGAGTACTGGGTTTGTCGGGTCAAACCCGGCCGCGTCCTCTTTGAGCTTGATGGCGTCACTGCTGAGACGGCGCGACGCGCATTTGAATTGGCATCCGCCAAACTTCCGGTGCGGACGCGTTTCGTCACTCGGTTGGAGCAGTAGCGGTGGCATTACGAATCGCGGAAGTGCGGCAAAAAACCGACGATGAGCTCGCCACCATGTTGGAAGAACGAGCCCGTGAGCGCCTGAACCTACGATTCCGGCAGGCCACCGGGGAGCTCGAAAACACGGCGCGGGCCCGCGAAGCGCGGCGCGAGATCGCGCGGATCAAGACCGTGCTGAACGAACGCGCGAAAGGTTCCTGAGGTATGCCGAAACGCGTGATGCGTGGCGTCGTGGTGAGTGCTGCGCCGAAACAGACCGTCGTTGTTCGGGTGGAGCGTCTGGTCCGCCACCCGCTGTACAAGAAGTTCATCCGGCGGTCGGCAAAGTATCATGCTCATGACCCGGACAATGCCTGCCAGCCTGGTGACGTGGTGCGTATCCGCGAGCGCCGACCCATGTCCAAGCTCAAGTGCTGGGAAGTCCTTCCCACGGACGCCAACTGAGGTGCTGGAACAGTGATACAGGCCGAGACGAATCTGGGGGTTGCCGACAACTCCGGTGCCCGGCGTGTCCAGTGCATCAAGGTGTTGGGCGGCGCCAAGCGGCGCTATGCGTGGGTAGGCGATGTGATTGTGGTCTCGGTCAAGGAAGCCATTCCACGCGGACGCGTGAAGAAGGGTGACATTCATCGCGCCGTAATTGTACGTACCGCGAAGGAAATTCGCCGTTCTGACGGTACCTCGATCCGGTTTGATTCCAATGCGGCAGTACTGATCGACCGCGAAAACGAGCCAATCGGTACCCGAATTTTCGGACCTGTGACCCGTGAGCTGCGCGCCAAGAGATTCATGAAGATCATCAGTCTTGCGCCGGAGGTTCTGTGATGGCGGGCAAGTTCCGCATCCGCCGGGGTGACGAGGTCGTGGTGCGGACCGGTCGCGACCGGGGTCGTACCGGCGAGGTGATCAGGGTGGATCGCGAGCAGTCGCGGGTCGTCGTGCGCGGGGTCAATATCGCGCGACGCCACATGCGACCTTCGCCAGCCAATCCGGGTGGAATCGTGGAGCGGGAGCTACCGATTCATGTCTCGAATGTTGCTCTGCGAGACCCCTCCGATGGCCGTCCTACCAAGGTCGGCTACCGGCGGATGGATGACGGCCGCAAGGTGCGGATTGCGAAACGATCTGGCGATCTACTGGACGACTGAGGTCACCATGGCTGCACGTTTCCGTGAATTGTACGACACCCGCTACCGCGAGGAGCTGCAGCGGGAGTTGGAAATCGCCAACCTGTTTGCCGTGCCTCGGCTGGAGAAGATCGTGCTCAACATGGGTGTTGGGGTACCGACCCAATCGTCAATCCGAGGTGGCTTGGCCAAGGAGGATGACAAGGGGGTCGAGGGCGCACTTCGAGACCTCGAGGCGATTGCCGGCCAGAAGCCCGTAGCGACGGAGGCGCGCAAGCCGATCGCCGGCTTCAAGATTCGCCAGGGCATGAAGATCGGTTGCAAGGTGACGCTTCGATCCACGCGGATGTATGAGTTCCTGGATCGGCTGATCAACATCGCTCTTCCCCGCGTACGCGATTTCCGCGGGGTCGATCCGAACTCGTTTGACGGGAACGGGAATTTTGCGCTTGGCCTGCGCGAGCAGATCGTCTTTCCCGAAATCGATTACGACACGGTGGACCAGGTGCGGGGCCTCGACGTCGTGATCGGCACCACCACCACCAACGATGATTGGGCGCGTGCGCTGCTGCTCAAATTCAATATGCCCTTCCGTGGGCGGGGAGCCTGATTTCCATGGCCAAAGTGAGCGCCATCATGAAGAACCGTCGACGCCGTCAGATGGCCGAGCGTGGGCGTGGTGTCCGACTTGCTCTCAAAGCCAAAGTGCGCGATCGCAAGGCTCCGCCTGAGGAGCGGTTCCAGGCAGTGCTGACCCTGGCCAAGCTGCCGCGGAACGCCTCGCCCGTACGGATCCGCAACCGCTGCGAGCTGACCGGGCGGCCGCGCGGGTACTACCGGAAGATGCGGATTTCACGGATCGCGCTCCGGGAGCTTGCTTCCATGGGCCAGATTCCCGGCATGACCAAGGCGAGCTGGTAGGAGACTCCGGACGATGACCATGACGGACCCGCTGGCGGACATGCTGACTCGAATTCGCAACGGCCTGATGGCTGAGCGGCAGACGGTTCGCTGCCCGGATTCGCGGTTGCGAAGGAGCGTTCTCGAGGTGCTGCGGCAGGAGGGCTATATCCGCGCATGGAATGTCGAGGAGCTCGGCGGCCCGAAACGCGAGCTCGTGATCGAGCTCAAGTATCACAAGGGCGCGCCTGCAATTAAGGAGATCAAACGGGTTTCCAGTCCGTGCCGGCGTATCTATTCGCCGGCGCGCGAGATTCCGCGCTTCTATGGGGGCCTGGGTGTGCACGTGTTGTCGACGCCAGCGGGGGTCATGTCTGATCGAGCCGCCCGCGAGGCCAATGTTGGCGGCGAAGTTCTGTGTCGGGTGTTCTGACCGTGTCTCGAGTCGGCAAGCACCCCGTTCCAGTTCCGGATGGCGTTACCGTCACGATTGCGGGGCCTCGCGTGACGGTCGAGGGAAAGCTCGGGGTCCTTAGCCAGTCCTTTCCGACGAGTGTCGAGATTCGACAGGCGGATCAGCTGATCGAAGTGGCGCCGCGTTCGAAGAGCGATAATTCGCAAGCTGCGTGGGGCATGACGCGGGCATTGCTCGCGAACATGGTGACCGGTGTAAGCGCCGGATTCAGAAGATATCTCGACATTGAAGGGGTTGGTTACCGTGCTGCCTTCAAGGACGGCATTCTGAGCCTGCAGCTCGGTTACAGCCATGACGTCCACATCGCCGTGCCCGACGATCTGCAGGTAGCCTGCCCGAGGCCAACGGAGATCGAGATTTCAGGGGCCAGCCGGCAGCGTGTGGGGCAGCTGGCGGCTGAAATCCGGGCATTTCGCCCGCCCGAACCCTATAAGGGCAAGGGTGTCCGTTATCGGGGTGAGTACGTCCGCCGCAAGGAAGGAAAGAGGAAGTAGGTCATGGCTGTTTCTCCTCGGGAACGCATGCTTCGGCGACGGCGGCGCAATCGCCGCCGGGTTCGCGTCGCGGCCAATGGGCGGCCGCGACTGTCCGTATTTCGTTCGAATTGCCACATTTATGCCCAGGTCATTGACGACGAAGCGGGCCGGACGCTGGCTAGCGCATCGACACTCGATCGCGCACTGAGATCAGAAGGCAAAGGTGGTGGCGGGATCGAGGCCGCGCGCGCGGTTGGCGCGTTGGTTGCCCAACGTTCGAAGGAAGTTGGCGTTGACACTGTGGTCTTTGACCGCGGAAGTTATCTTTATCACGGTCGTGTGCGGGCGTTGGCCGAGGCGGCACGGGAGGGCGGTCTCGGGTTCTGAGCCCCGGACCGAGAGAGCGTATGGCGCGTAGACAACGTAATCCTGAGGAACGTCAGGAACTCACCGACAACCTGGTCAAGATTCGCCGGGTGGCCAAGGTAGTAAAGGGTGGGCGCCGCTTCGGGTTTGCTGCAATCGTCGTTGTCGGTGACGGCCAGGGACGCGTTGGCTTCGGTTCGGGCAAGGCCAAGGAGGTTCCGGAGGCGATACGCAAGGCGACGGAAAACGCCAAGGGAAGACTCATCCGCGTCCCACTGCGCGAGGGGCGTACCCTGCACCATGACACAAGTGGCAGGCTCGGCTCCGCCAAGGTGATCCTGCGTGCTGCTCCGGCAGGGACCGGCATCATTGCCGGAGGTCCTGTTCGCGCGGTTCTGGAGCGGCTTGGGGTGCAGGATGCGGTCGGCAAGTCAGTGGGCAGCGGCAACGCCATCAACATGGTACGCGCGACGTTCGATGCCCTGCAGAAAGTGCAATCGCCGGCCGACGTGGCCTCTCGGCGTGGCCTCAAGGTTTCTGAAATCCTCAATCGGACTGATCGACGGCGCCGGTCGGGCAAGGGCGCAAACGGTACGGATGGGTCCGGCAAGACTGCAGGCGGGCGAGCAAGCGAAGAGACCGAAACGCCGGCGGCCGACTCAACTGATGCGGCGCCGGCCGCCGCCGATGAGCCCGGCAAGAATCTCACTGAAGGCGCGACTTCCGCGTAATTCGTCATGGCGACTCCCCGTTCCGGACGCATTCGCGTCACCCAGATCAAGAGCCCAATTGGTCGCAAGCCCGTTCAGAGGAAGACACTGGTCGGACTAGGCCTGAATCGAATTGGTCGAGTTTCCGAACTCGAGGACACACCAGCCGTGCGCGGAATGATTACGCGGGTTCAGCATCTCGTCTCAATGGAAAAGATTACCGCCGGGGAGCCCAGCGAATGATGCTCCGAGAACTCGGGCCCTCCAAGGGGGCGCAACGCAACCGCAAGCGCGTCGGTCGCGGCATCGGCTCGGGCAGGGGAAAGACCTCTGGGCGGGGCCACAAGGGGCTGAAGGCTCGATCCGGTGCCAGCACTTCGGGTTTCGAAGGCGGGCAGATGCCGCTGTACCGCCGCCTCCCGAAGCGCGGATTTCGGCCTTTGTTTCGACGTAAGTTTGCCGAGGTGAATCTCAACCGGATTCAGGCGGCAGTTGATGCTGGCCGGCTGGACGCTGCTACGGTAGTGAATGCCTCTGTATTGCTGGAAACCGGGATCGTTCGGCGCGTGCGCGACGGCGTGCGCCTTCTCGGCTCCGGGTCCCTATCTGTGCCTATGACCTTTGAGGTTGCCGGAGCCTCTCGTTCCGCGATCACGGCCGTGGAACAAGCGGGCGGCAGTGTCCGTTTGTTGTCCTCCGGCAAATCAGGCGGAGACAAATCGCCTGCCGCGACGTCGGAAGAGTCCGCGGAGGCATGAACGTGATGAACCGCTGTGATTTCCGCCCGGGCAAGGGTGGTGATCCGCTGGGGAGTGCCGGCTGATGGCATCTGCCGCCGAACAACTCGCTGCCAATATCAATTTTGGTGCGATAGCCCAAGCAACCGAGCTCAAGCGGCGCATCTGGTTCACATTAGGCGCGCTGATCGTCTACCGAATTGGGACCTACATCCCGCTGCCTGGGATCGAGACCAGCGCGGTGGCAGACGTCTTCCAGCAGAATTCGGGCGGCATCCTCGGGATGTTCGACATGTTTGCCGGCGGCGCGCTGGGCAGAATGACGATATTCGCCCTGAATATCATGCCGTACATCTCTGCCTCCATCATCATTCAGTTGATGACGACTGTCTCGGCACATCTCGCGCAACTGAAGAAAGAGGGCGAATCCGGACGCCAGCGGATCACCCAGTACACGCGGTACGGCACGGTGATCCTCGCGGCCATGCAGGCACTCGGGATTGCCGTCGGGTTGGAAAGCCTTTCCGGTTCGCAGGGGCCGGCCGTACGCGACCCGGGCCTGTTTTTCCGGTTCGTGACCGTGATCACGCTCACGGGCGGCACCGTGTTCCTGATGTGGCTTGGTGAGCAGATTACCTCGCGCGGAATCGGAAACGGGATCTCGCTCATCATCATGGCCGGAATCGTTGCCGAGCTGCCCGCGGCTCTGGTGGCGACACTGGAGCTGGGCCGCACTGGTGCCTTGTCGGGCGCGCTGATCATCCTGTTGATGGCGTTGGCGGTAGCAGTGATCGCTTTCATCGTGTTCATCGAGCGGGCGCAGCGCCGCATTCTCATCCAATACCCGAAGCGGCAACTGGGAACCAAGACATTCGGTGGCGATACCAGTAGCTACCTGCCGCTCAAGCTCAATACGTCGGGCGTGATTCCGCCGATTTTCGCGAGCTCGATCCTCCTGCTGCCGGTCACGGCGCTCAGTTTCAATGCGGGACAGGGCCCGTCGTGGCTGCTGGACGTCACGGCCGCGCTGGGACGAGGGCAGCCAGCCTACCTTGCCCTTTACGTCGGCGGGATCGTGTTCTTCGCATTTTTCTACACGTCAGTGGTCTTCAATCCCGCCGACACTGCGGACAACCTCAAAAAGTATGGCGGCTTTGTGCCGGGTGTGAGGCCCGGTGCCAATACAGCGGCCTACATCGACCGCATCCTGACGCGTCTTACCACCGCCGGGGCGGCGTACCTTGCCTTGGTGTGTCTCTTGCCAGAGATGCTGATCTCGCAGTACGCGGTGCCGTTCTATTTTGGCGGGACCAGCCTGTTGATCGTGGTTAACGTAACGATGGATACCGTCGCGCAGATCCATTCCCACCTTGTCGCGCGCCAATTCGAGGGCCTAATCAAGAAAGCGAAGCTCCGGGGCCGATCGTAATGCGCTTGGTGCTGCTGGGTCCGCCGGGATGTGGGAAGGGCACTCAGGCAGCTGTTCTACGTGATCGTTTCGGGATTCCACATCTATCGACAGGCGCGATGCTGCGGTCAGCCGTGGAAGCGGACACCGAGATCGGACGTCGTGCCGCCTCGATCATGAGCCGGGGAGCTCTGGTTCCGGACGAGGTGGTCCAGAAAATCGTTGCACTTCGGTTGGGCCTGGAAGACTGCGCGCGTGGCTACATCCTCGATGGCTTTCCGCGCACTGTGGCTCAGGCCGATGCCCTTGAACAGATGCTGGACCGGGCCGACCACGCGCTCGATCAAGTGATCGAGTTCACGATTTCGGAAGATGAGCTGGTGCGCCGCATCACAGGACGGTACGTGTGTACCAAGTGTGACGCCGTCTACAACGAGCATTCCAAGCCGACCCAGCGGAAGAATATCTGTGACGTGTGTGGCGGCACAGTGTTTCGTCGTCGAGAGGACGACCGTGCGGAAACCGTGGCGGAGCGCATGGCGGCATACCGGGCGGAAACGGCGCCATTGGTGCCCTACTACGGAAGCAGGGGCCTGTTGACGCAGATCGACGGCACCCAGAGTACGGTCAAGGTGACTGATGCACTGCTCGGAGCGCTTTCCTGATTCCACCTTGAGGCGACTCTTCCTCGTTGCAGCTGCCAGCGTCCGAGGCGGGCCCCGCCAGGCCCACCGGGTGCCACTCCTCGGTTCCGACTGTGTCTGGTCCCGATCGCTGCGGCTCACGGTTTGTATGACCAGCGATGGGGCGGGATGAAGCCCGTCCTGGCTTGGTTCCGCGACGACCTGCGGCTGTCGGACAACCTGGCACTTGGCTGGGCAGTCCAGACCGGCAGTCCAGTCATTCCCGTGTTCATACTGGATGGGGAGCCCGGCGCCCGGGCCGCCGGGAACGCCTCCCGATGGTGGCTGCACGGCAGCCTTCAGGCACTGACGGCCTCACTGGGTGTCCTGGGCAGTCGACTGATTCTTCGTCGAGGCGCGCCTGGAGCCGCGCTCGAGACCCTGGCCAAGGAAGCCGAGGCATGGGCGGTCTGCTGGAATCGGCGATTCGATCCTGTGCTGAGCGGTCAGGACCGTGCGGTCGAAGCCCAACTGCGTGCCGCGGGCTTGGAGATTCGGACGTTCAACTCCGCGTTGCTGGTTGAGCCCCGCGAAATCCGAACCGGAAACGGCTCCCCCTACAAAGTCTTTGCCCCGTTTTGGCGGCGATGCCTTGCACGGGAGTTCCGGCGACCGCAGCGGCCCCCGTTGTCGCTGCCCCTGCCGACAACCTGGCCCGCCAGCGAACCGCTCGAAGCGTGGCGGCGTGGTCGCAGCAACCCGCAATGGCCCGATCGCCAGGCCGCCCATTGGAAGCCAGGAGAAGCTGGGGCGTTGTCCCGGCTGGAAGATTTTGTGCAGGGTGCGGCGAGCAGGTACGCAACCGATCGAGACAAGCCAGGAACGTCCGGTACCAGCAGGCTCTCGCCGCACCTGCACTTTGGTGAGGTCGGGCCATGCCAAATTGCAGATAGCCTCGCGCGGAGCGGCCGTGTTCGGGCGGAAGACGCGTACCTTCGGCAGCTCGGTTGGCGGGAGTTCAGCCAATACCTGCTGTTTCACAACCCGGACTTGGGAACCGTCAACCTGCGAGACGACTTCGACCGGATGCCGTGGCGAGACAGCCCGGCAGACCTGCGGAGGTGGCAGCAGGGGCAGACAGGCTATCCGCTGGTCGATGCCGGAATGCGCGAACTGCTCGCCACGGGCTGGATGCACAACCGTGTCCGGATGGTCGTGGCGTCCTTCCTGACCAAACATCTATTGATTGACTGGCGGTCGGGCGCGGATTGGTTCTGGCAAACGCTGGTCGACGCTGACTGGGCCAACAACAATACATCCTGGCAATGGGTGGCCGGCACTGGCACCGATGCCACTCCGTACGTTCGGGTCTTCAATCCGGTAGCCCAGTCGCAGCGATTCGATCCCGAGGGAGGGTATGTCCGAACCTGGGTCCCGGAGCTGGGGCGAATGCCCGACCGCTTTGTCCACGCACCTTGGACGGCATCCGCACCGGTCCTAGCCGAGGCCGGAGTTCTGTTAGGCGAGACCTATCCGACCCCGATGGTGGATCACGCCGAAGCCCGGCAGCGTGCCCTTCGGGTCTATCGAAGTCTGGTTCGTGGCGACCGCATCGCCAGTCGTCGCGGATGATCAACAACAACGACCCGGCCATGGCGCTCGCTGCGCCTGCGGGGTACTTGCCCAATGCGAACCGTCAGGTGGCACCAGTTCACTGAACTTTCCTGGTGGGTTCGTTTCGCAGTTCGAACCGCCATACCAGCGGAATTGCGCCGGTGCCCTGCGGAAGTGGTGGTGAAGGGCTCCGCAGGAGCACAGACCTCATGTCCGCAACGGTGCGCACGCTTCAGCCAGCCAAGCCCGAGTGCTCGGGGCAAGCCTTGGGGAAAGGGTCGATTCGACGCGCCGGTGATAGCTATCAAGCCAATGCACCTCGTCCGGGTTGAGCATGTCCGCAACGACTAGCCGGCGGTCAATTGGCGCCAGTGTCAAGGTTTCGAAGCCAAGCAGGGCCAACTCGGCGCCTTCAGGTTCAGGCTCGTCGCGCACCGCAACAAGGTTCTCGATACGTATTCCGTATGCGTCTTCAAGGTAATAACCCGGCTCATTCGAGATCACCATCCCCGCCGTGAGCGGCACCAGGGCACTCTTTGAGACAGTGGGCGGGCCGCCCGCGCGGTTGATCCGAAAGGAGATCGACTGGGGACCTTCGTGCACATTGAGAAAGCTCCCTACGCCATGACCGGTGCCGTGGTCGTATGTGAGCCCAGCCTGCCACAGTGGCGCCCGAGCGAGGATGTCCAGTTGGCCGCCGGGCGTGCCGACGGGAAAGCGCGCCGACGCCAGCGCGATATGCCCTTTGAGCACGCGGGTAAACCGGTCACACATTTGCGGTTCCGGATGGCCCACTGCGACGGTCCGAGTGACATCGGTCGTGCCACCAGGGTACTGGCCGCCGCTGTCCACGAGGTAGAGATTTCCGGGACGAAGCTGCCGGTCAGTTTCCGGTGTTGCCCGGTAGTGGACGATGGCCCCGTGTGGACCAGTACCGGAAATCGTGGGGAAGCTGGGCGACTTGAAGTCGGGACACTCTCGCCGGAATGCCTCCAACTGCATGGCCGCGCGGCACTCGCTAACGTTTCCGGCCAGCGCGTTTGCGTCGAGCCAACACAGGAACTTGGCCATCGCCAAGCCGTCGATTTCGTGCACATCCCGCATGCCGCGCAGCTCGGCGGAATTCTTTACCGCTCTCGGAAGTTCGACGGGGTCGGGGGCATGTCGAACATCGGCCCCCGACTCAGTCAAGAGTGTCTGAATCCACACGGGAGTTGAGGCTGGGTCTAGTTGCACCGTGGCCTGGTTTGCTCCGAACTCAGACAAAGATTCCCGGAGCGTCGACCGAGGATGCAGGGACACTGCATCACCCAGATGCGACCGCACTTCGTCAGTCACGCTCGCGGGATTTGCGAACAATTGAGCGGACCCGTCACACATCAGGATGGCGATGGCCAGCGCCACAGGCGAATACGGCAGGTCGCTCCCGCGGACATTGAGGAGCCAGGCGACCGATTCGCAGGACGTCAGTACTGTTGCCGCGACCGCATTTTGCTCGAGGACCGCCGCGAGTCGGGTGCGTTTGTCTGCACTCGATTCGCCCGCATATCGGATCGGGTGAGGGAGAATGCTCCCGGTCGGCAGCGGCGGTCGGTCGGTCCAGTGTTCATCGATGGGATTGGAGTCCGTGGGTACCAGTCGCCCGCCTGCCCGTTCGACGGCCTGAGCCATTTGTTTGGTGCGGCTGACGCTGAACAGTCGTGGATCAAAGCCGATGCCTGCGTCCTCTCCCATCGCATCGGAGAGCCAGCGGCCAGGGGGGCAGGCACCGCTGTTGAGAACTTCGTAACAGCTTGTTTCAACTTGCGAGCGTGCCTGTATCGTGTACCGGCCGTCGACAAACAACGCCGCCCGGTCCTCGAGTACTACTGCGGTTCCCGCGGAACCGGTGAAGCCGGTCAGCCACGCCAGCCGTTCCGCCGCAGCGGGGATGAACTCGCCAAGGAACTCGTCTTCATGCGGTTGTACGAAACCTCGGAGCCCGTGTTTTGTCAGCCAATTCCGAACCAGCTGCAGGCGTTTCCCGTTCATGTCGTCTGTTGCCGAATCGAGTGGTGCCGGACTTGTCGATCGTGTCGTTGAAGTAGCGAAGTTCAATATTAGCACCGAAGCTTCGGCTGGCATCCCTTGCCGGTCGGGCCGTCCGGTTTGTAGCGCCGCTGGTGTTCTTCCGGGGGCCGGCGCCCAGGGGGACCTCGGCGTTCCGCCGGTTTCCCCCTAAATGAGATGTATGGAGCGGAAGGCCCTTCAAGGCATGGCATTTAGCTTGCGCCAACGGCCCGCGAAGGGCTAGATTTCTCTCCTTATTGGGGCCGTGACGAACGGTTCAGTTACGCGTGCGGGCGGCAAATGAGCGATTCCACCGGCAAGGACGGAAAAAACAGTCTGTTTTGCTCGTTCTGCGGCAAGAGCCAACACGAAGTCCGAAAACTGATTGCCGGCCCGACCGTGTTCATCTGCGATGAATGCGTCGAACTGTGCATGGACATCATTCGTGAGGACAATCACTCCAGTCTGGTAAAGAGCCGCGAGGGCGTCCCCACCCCGGCCGAGATTTGCTCGGTACTCGATGACTATGTCGTCGGTCAGGATCACGCCAAGCGGGTGTTGTCCGTCGCCGTACACAATCACTACAAGCGGCTTGCCCATGGCCTCAAGTCGTCGGATGTCGAGCTGGCCAAGTCGAACATTCTCCTGATTGGCCCGACCGGGAGCGGCAAGACGCTCCTGGCACAGACCCTGGCTCGTATCCTGGATGTTCCGTTCACCATGGCAGACGCTACCACGCTGACCGAGGCCGGCTACGTGGGCGAGGATGTCGAGAACATCATTCTCCATCTGCTGCAGAATTCCGAGTACAACGTGGAGCGTGCCCAACGCGGCATCGTCTACGTCGACGAAATCGACAAGATCAGCCGCAAGTCGGACAATCCCTCCATCACGCGCGATGTGTCTGGCGAGGGCGTGCAGCAGGCGCTGCTCAAGATCATGGAGGGCACGGTCGCAAGTGTCCCACCGCAGGGCGGCCGCAAACACCCGCAGCAGGAGTTTCTGCAGGTCGACACCACCAACATCCTGTTCATCTGCGGTGGTGCGTTCAGCGGTCTCGAACGGATCATCGCCGATCGGGAAACGGGAACCGGCATCGGCTTCGGTGCCGACGTACGTTCACCGGAAGAGGCGCGCAAGGACGACATCCTGAAGAAGGTGCAGCCGGAAGATCTGCTTCGCTATGGGCTGATCCCGGAGTTCATCGGTCGACTGCCAGTCGCGACCACCCTGCGGGAACTCGATGAGCCAGCGCTTGTCGAGATCATCACGACCCCGAAGAACGCACTGGTGAAGCAATACGCGCGCATGTTCGAAATGGAAGGTGCGAAGCTGACGGTCACCGATGATGCGGTCCGTGTGATCGCGCGCCGGGCCATTTCACAGAAAACCGGCGCCCGTGGCCTTCGCTCGATCTTTGAGGCTATTCTGCTGGATACAATGTTCCATCTGCCGTCGCACGATGGAGTACAGGAAGTCGTCATTGACTCGGAAGTCGCCGAGGGCCGTCGACAGCCCCTGATGATCTTCGCGGATCCCGCGGTCGGATCTTCGGTCGAACGCGCACAACCCCGCGCCATCTCTGGAGCGCGCGCAGGGTCTTGAAATAGGGCTTCGGAGTTCACAACTCTGCTAGGCACCGCCAGCCGTTTCCGGAGCCACTAAGGACACATCACCATGCAAGAAGACACCGAGAAGGCCGTCCCCACGGTGCCGGAACCCAAGAACAGGGTCTTGCCGGTGTTGCCGCTGCGCGACATCGTCGTGTTCCCGAACATGATCGTGCCGCTGTTCGTTGGACGCGAAAAGACGGTGCGCGCCCTGGAAGAGGCCATGGCGAACGACAAGCAAATCCTGCTCGTCGCACAACGGGAATCCACGGAAGACGATCCAGGGCCGGACGATGTCTATCCGGTCGGCACAGTCGGGAAGATCGTCCAGCTGCTCAAGCTGCCCGACAATACGGTGAAGGTGCTGGTCGAGGGTGTGATCCGGGCGTCCATCGAAGAGTTCACGGTCACCGACAAGTTCTTGCAGGCCAGGATCACCGACCTTCCCGATGAAACGCCAGCGTTGGACAGCACTCTTGAAGCCCTGCTACGCGCCGTACACGCAAGGTTTGAGACCTACGCCAAGCTGAGCAAGAAGATCGGACAGGAGATGGTGTCGTCGATCGCGCAGATCGACTTTACCGATCCCGGCCGAATCGCGGATGCGGTATCCGCCCAAATCGGCAGCAAGATCTCGGACCGGCAAACGCTGCTGGAGACCGGCGACATCCGGAAGCGGCTTGATCTGATCCATTCGCTGATCGAGGCCGAAATCGAGGTACTGAAAGTCGAGCGCAAAATCCGGACCCGCGTCAAGACGCAGATGGAACGGTCCCAGCGGGAGTACTACCTCAACGAGCAGATGAAGGCGATCCAGCGCGAGCTGGGTGAAGGCAGCGACCGCGACGAGGACGATGCCGACAACTTCCGCTCAAGGATCATGGCGACCAAGTTTTCCAAGGAAGCCAAAGCAAAGGCTCTGGGAGAACTGCGCAAGCTTCGTTCCATGAGCCCGATGTCCGCCGAGTCCACGGTCGTCCGAAGTTACATCGAGTGGTTGCTGGACGTCCCATGGAAGAAGTCCAGCCGGGTCAATCGCGATCTCAAGAGGGCGGAGAGAATCCTGAACGAAGACCACTACGGATTGGAGAAGGTCAAGGAGCGGATTCTCGAGCACCTCGCTGTTCAGCAACGAACCAAGCGCGGGCACGGGCAGATTCTGTGCCTGGTGGGCCCGCCCGGTGTGGGCAAGACCTCCTTGGGTGAATCCGTTGCCCGAGCGACGGGCCGGAAGTTTGTACGCGTGGCGCTTGGCGGAATTCGTGACGAGGCGGAAATCCGCGGGCATCGTCGTACCTACGTCGGTTCGATGCCAGGTCGCATCATCCAGGGAATGAAGAAGGCCAAGGTGTCCAACCCGCTCTTTCTGCTGGATGAAATCGACAAACTGGGTGCCGACTGGAGAGGCGATCCGACGTCCGCCCTGCTTGAAGTTCTGGACCCGGAACAGAATGTCACCTTCAACGATCACTACCTGGAGGTCGATTACGATCTGTCGGGAGTGTTTTTCCTGACCACCGCGAATACGCGCAGCATGCCGCAACCACTGTTGGACCGAATGGAAATTATCCCACTGCCGGGCTACACGGAACGCGAGAAAATCGAGATCGCGAAATCGCATTTGATCGCCAAGCAGATGAAACGCAACGGAGTTCGTCCGCACGAGTGGAAGCTGCAGGACGATGCGCTGGAGACGATTATCCGTCGCTACACCCGTGAAGCCGGGGTTCGCGGACTTGAGCGGGAAATCGCAAAGCTATGTCGAAAAGCTGTCCGCAAGATCGTTGGCGATGAGATCGAGACGGTGGAGGTGGCACCGGAGGACCTGGCCGAATACCTAGGACCGCCGCGCTATCGCTACGGTGAAATCGAAAGCGAGCAGATGGTGGGCGTGGCAACCGGACTCGCATACACGGAAGTGGGTGGCGACCTTCTCACCATCGAGGCCGTGACCATGCCTGGCAAGGGGCGCCGTCAAATCACCGGCCAACTGGGCGATGTGATGCAGGAGTCGGTCAAGGCGGCGGTGTCGTACTTGCGTTCGCGCGCACCGCTCATGAGCATCGACCCGGAAGCATTCGATACCCGGGACATTCATCTCCACGTGCCCGAGGGCGCGACGCCGAAGGACGGTCCTTCCGCGGGACTGGCGATCGTCACGTCGATTCTCTCGGCGCTTACCGGAATTCCTGCGTCGGCTCGCGTTGCGATGACCGGAGAAGTCACCCTGCGGGGGCGGATCCTCCCGATCGGCGGGTTGAAGGAAAAGCTCCTGGCGGCGCTTCGAGGGAGCATTCGAACGGTGCTGATTCCGAAAGACAACGAGAAGGACCTGGCTGAGGTCCCGGATGAAGTCAAGGACGGGCTTGAGATCGTGCCCGTCAATGAGGTCGATGAGATCCTGTCGTATGTACTCCCGGAACTTACGACCCGCGAATGGAGCGACGACATGCGAGAGCTCACCATTCCCGCGGGCCCGCCAGTCAAACCGGTTGGCGACGACGTTACGCGCCATTGAACGGCTGACTTGGCGACAGCCTGAGATTTCAGGAGCTAGTGGATGAATTTCAGTAACGCCCATGCATTTGTGACAGGTGGCGCGTCGGGGCTGGGTGCTGCGACGGTTGAGGCCGTGGTCGAGGCGGGCGGCCATGCGAGCATCGTGGATATTGATGGCGATCGCGCGGCGGCGCTTGCAGCCCGGTTGGGAGCGCGGAGCCGGGCGGCGGCGCTCGATGTGGCGGACGAGGCGGCCGTGGCCGATGCAGTTGCCGCCAGCGTCAGCGCGTTCGGCCCGCTCAACCTTGTGGTCAACTGCGCAGGCGTGGCAACGCCGGGGCGGATCGTAGGTCGCAACGGTCCCCTGCCACTAGAGGCTTATGTCAGGGTGATCCAGATCAATCTGGTCGGAACGTTCAACGTCATGAAGGCGACTGCGGCCGTCATGCAGGAGAACGAGCTGGACGGCGACGACCGGGGCTTGATCGTCAACACGGCGTCGGTGGCAGCGTTCGACGGCCAGATTGGTCAGGGCGCGTACGCCTCGTCAAAGGGCGGCGTGGCCGCGCTGACGCTGCCGGCGGCCCGTGAACTTGCACGGTCGGCGATTCGCGTCGTGACCATCGCGCCCGGACTGTTCGAGACGCCGATGCTGGCCGGGTTGCCGGAAGCAGCCAAGGAATCGTTGATTGCATCCACGTTGCAGCCGTCGCGTCTCGGACGTTCCGAGGAGTACGCGACGTTGGTTCGCCACATCTACGAAAACCCGATGATCAATGGTGAGACCATCCGGCTCGACGGTGCGGTCCGCCTAGCACCCCGTTAGAGAAAGACATGCCGGCACTATCCGGAAAGACCGTCCTGATCACCGGCGCAAGCCGGGGAATCGGGAAGGCCATTGCGCTTCGCTGTGCACGCGACGGCGCCAACGTAGTTGTGACCGGGAAGACCGAGGACCCACACCCGAAATTGCCCGGCACCATTCATTCGGCCGCCGAGGAAGTGGAACAGGCAGGAGGGAAGGCCCTTGCCGTGGCGCTGGACGTCAGAGCCGAGGAGCAGGTGGCCGATTGCATCAGGCGGACGGTCGAGACATTTGGGGGTATGGATGTGCTGGTCAACAATGCCAGCGCCATCCACTTGGCCGGGGTGGAAGGGACACCGGCTAAACGGTTTGACCTGATGTTTGCAATCAATGTGCGTGGTACGCACGTGGTATCGCACCACGCAATCCCGCACCTTCGGCAGGCCTCGAACCCGCACATCCTGACCTTGGCACCGCCCCTGAATCTCAATCCCGACTGGTTCGCGCCACACGCTGCCTACACGGCCTCCAAGTACTCGATGTCCATGCTGGCCATTGGCATGGCCGGGGAACTGGCGGAAGCCGGCATTGCGTCGAACGCATTGTGGCCGCGCACGACCATTGCGACGGCGGCGGTCGAATTTGTTGTTGGTTCCGAGCTCATGGAGCGAAGCCGGAAGCCCGCCATCATGGCGGACGCGGCGCACGCCATCGTGACTCGTCCCGCGCGATCCTGCACAGGAAATACCTTCATCGACGAGGATGTCCTGCGTGAAACGGGGCTCAACAGCTTCGAGTCCTATGCGGTCAAACCCGGCGCCACGCTCAAGCAGGACATTTTCCTGGACTGAGCGCTTCGCGGGGGCCGACTGTCATACCTCCTGCCACGAAGTAATGCAGAATCAGCATGGCTAACATCAAATATTGCGGTGACATTCACCCGCGGTCCTGGGCAGGACAGGGGTAGGAACGCCATTCAGACCTAACCCCAATGCTGGTTGTAGTTGGCTAATGGCCAACTTCGGAACGTCAGAGTCGGGATCAAGCCATGCAACTTCTGCATGATTGATGCGCAAGTTCGCCTCTTGGGTAGGCGTTACCAATTTCCTACATGGTTCTGCAGGCACGGGTATCGCGTGCTTGAAAGGAACAAGGTGATGAACACCCAATCATTCCGGTCTTCAACCGGTTTGCCCATCGTCGGCTCGCTGGAAGCGGATTACTCTGAGTTGGCCCGGGCCGGTCGTGCCCTGCAGGGCAGGGCCGTTCGGGAAGCAATCGTCGGAGTCTTCCGTTGGATTGGCGCGGGCTTGCAGGCTCGGTTGATCGGCGGGCGCCTCTCCCGCCACGCCTGAGCGGTTCGCAAAGCCAGCGAGCGTGGGGCGGGGCTGACCGTACGGCATTGCTTCGCCCCGGAGTGCGTTACTGGGTGTCAGCCGCATCCGGATCCCTGAAGCCGGATCGTACGAAGCGGGATCGCATCGTCTCGGGCAATGGCGCTTCGATCCGGAGCGTGAACCCGTCCAGGTCCGGCACGGTGAGTTCGCGGGCGTGTAGCTGAAGCTGGCCGCCCGCTTCAGCACGAGCCCCGCCGTACTTCGAATCCCCGTGAATGGGGCACCCGATCATGGCGCAATGAACCCGCAGTTGATGGGTTCTGCCGGTCTCCGGGCGTAATTCGAGCCACGACGTGCCATCCGAGAACCCTCTTGTGCAGTAGTGGGTGGTTGCGGTCCGCCCTGTGAGACTGCCGATCATGCGTCGCTCACCGCCGGCAGTGACCTTCCGCAAATGGCCGGAAATCTTCCCGGTGCGGGGACTAGGGGCACCGACGACCAGCGCCCAATAGACCTTGCTGGCGCGACCTTCCCGGAACAACTGGGCGCAATGTTGCGCAGCCTTGCGGGACCGTGCCAACAAGAGTACGCCGGTCGTATCCCGATCCAGACGATGGACCAGCCGCGGTCGCTCATCGGCGCCGAATCGCAGGGTGTCCAGCATGCCGTCCAGGTGACGGGAAATCCCTGATCCGCCCTGGACGGCGAGTCCTGCCGGCTTGTCAAAGGCGATGAAGTGATCGTCCTTGTAGAGGATGCGGTCCGCCAGCGCCGCGACGTGCAGTCCAGCCGAGGCGTGTGCCCGTACCCGGCGGACCTGACCCCGGACAGGGGGAATGCGCACCACCTGGCCCGCGGCCAGTCGAAGATGGGCTCTCGCGCGATGCCCGTCCACGCGGACCTGGCCGGTGCGGATAAGCCTCTGGATCAGCCCGAAAGGCAGTTGGGGCAGCTGCTCGCGCAGCCAGCGATCAAGCCGAATTCCGTCGTCGTCGGGACGGACCGTTTCCGGAGTGGGGTTGCTCGTCACGATAGGGCCAACCGCACGCCCCCGGCACCGAGATAGAAGCCGCCAATGCAAAGTGAGACAGAAAGCCCGACATAGAGGATGCCGGAGATCATCGCTTGGCGATCGAACAGGTTGGCTGCATCCAGCGCAAATGTCGAAAACGTGGTGAAGGCCCCCAGGAGCCCTGTGGCGATCAGGGCACGCAGCTCGGGCGTCAGCTTCAAGGTCGATGCACCGGCTTCGACAACGGCGCCGAGGGCAAGGGATCCGAGCACGTTGACCGTCAGGGTCCCCCACGGGAAACCAAAGCCCAACCAGCTGTACATTCCAGTACTTACGGCGTGGCGGAGTACGGCGCCGATGGCGCCGCCGACAGCGATTGCTAGGAACATGTTCATCCGTCGGACACACTATTCCGATCTGGCAGACGTGCGTGGTGTGACAGCTACGTGGCGACAGGACTCGGGCAACTGCGCGTTGCGGTCACGGCGTCCTGGCGAGCGCCTGCGCAGTATGCGCTACGAAACGACTCTTCGCATCGGGCCGGAGCGTGCAACCGTCGAGGCCATTCGTGCTGGGTCTCCACAGCCTTCGGACCAGGATTTCGTGTTGGCGGATCGCGCAATTCTCATTGAGGAAGCCCGTCAGCGGTCCCGTGCAGGGCGGTTGCGAGATTCCGCTGGGTGCGCGCCGCACTCGGGCCGTGCCAGGGCCGGTCTGAACGACGATGACGGTCGGCAGGGGGCGGGACTGCTTGTTGAGGGGTCAGGCGGAGCGTTGTCTGAGAAGGCTCAGGCGCACGTATGCGTCTGGCGGCCATGATGCTCCGTCGCCTGATGTTGTGGGCGCTGCGCCGACTTGCCAAACCATTGGTGCCATTTGCCGCATTCCTCGTGCTGGTTTACGTCGTGGTCGGCCGGGAGGAAGGATGGGAGAGCCCTGGCGTATCCTCGCCGGGTGAGCAGTCGGGGCACGGCGAGTCCTGGCAAGCGCCCAGCCGACTTGAGACCGATCCGTTCGCCCGGGTGAGTTGCGTCTTGGGTCCGCGAGGGCCATGCGAACGATACGTCGCCTTCGCTGTCGGCTATCAGGCGTGGCTCGCGCAAGCCCGGGACGCTAGGGCCAGTGCGCGACTGACTCCCGAGATGGTGGCCGCCCTAGCGGGTGCAGAGCGACGCGCCAGACGAGCGGTACGGCGACGCGCCTTCGACGAAGCCCTGCAGGAGTTGCACACTGCGAGAAGCACTGCTGAAGCTCAGCTAGCCCGGACGGAGTTACTGATTGACGCTCAGGATTCGGCGCCGACAGACGCGAGCGCACCAGCAGGGACCGGGCATTCCGAAGTTGAGAGAGATCGGTAGTCAACCGTCCCGGCCGCGGACGGAAAGTGGCTTGCAAGAAACTGACGCGCGGCACACAACAGTCGAACCCGACCCCGGTGATCGCCCGGTCGAGGTCACGGTGGTGTCCGACTAGGCCACAGTGGTGATGATTCGCGGAGTTCGGTCGCTGGGGCGGATCGATCGAACGACAGTGACCCTGCGTCCAGGGACCTATGTCTTTCAGGGGTACCGGGCAGGTTTTCGGGCGACTCAGGTGGAGGTGCGCGTGACTGCCAGCAGCAAGCCCGGTGAGGTGGTGGTCATCTGCGATGAACGGATCTGAGCCGGCCGCCAATGGTGGTTTGGGAGCGGTGACGGGAAAATCCGGGACGGGCCGAGGCCGGTTCCCGCACATGCGGAGTGAGCACGGATTCAAATCACCCGAGGTCGCGAGTACCACGTACCGCGGTCGGGAACCAGGATCGTGGAGGGGCCGGACCTGAGCGGTCGGCGGCGACATCGGCGTCCAGCCGACCGATTTAGCAGTGGTTCCGGTGGTATCTTGAGTCCGTGCCACCGGCCGCCCTGATGCGAGCATTTTGAAGATGGCCTCACGAGATGCACCGGAATCCAACGGCCCGGCTTCCACCGCGCAGTCAGGTCCATCCGCTGTCTCGGCTACGGCCCCGGCAAGCTCGAGGAAGGACGAGGCCGTCGGTGCAGGGACGAAGCAGACTGTCCAGGACGGGCAGGAGGCCGCGAAATCTCAAAGCGGGAAGCGCGCGGGCCAGCCGTCAGTTCCGTCATCAGCTGGTGCAGGTCCGCGCGCGAAAGGCACGCGGCGCGCGTCCACCGCGTCCATCGGGCAACGGCGACCTCGATGGCCACGTCTGGCCGTCGTATGGGTTGGAGTCGTCTTGGTGCTTGCCACCATTGGTGTTGCTGTCTGGGAACTCCGGCGTCAATTCACGGCGGCAATTGAGGAGACTCGGACCCTGGATCTCCGTGTCCAGGAACTCGAGCAGCAGGTATCGAACATTGGGGCGCAAGCGCTGACCGACGCAGACTTGCGGCAGCTGAACGTTCAGGTGGAGCGACTCACGGCCCACCAGGACTCCTTGGCGTTTCGCAGCGAGGTGGATGCACTCGGCGATTCTCTGGGCCGGCAGCTCCGCGCAGTCGAGGACAGGCTGGCAGCGCTGGTGCTGCTTCCGGGAACCGAGGCTGAGGCGATTGCGATGACTAGGCAATTCGCCGAGATTTCCCGCACGGTGGCGGCGGACAGAGCCTGGCTGCAAGCCGGGCTTCGCGCCCTTGCCACGGCCCAGATCCTGCAGTGGATCGGCACGGAAGTGGAGCACGGCAGGCCCTATGCGGAGCCGCTGGCGCTGCTTCGCGAATTGGTTGACGGTGATCCACAGCCGGCGGCTGCCCTCACGGTGCTGACGCCATACGCACTGACCGGCTTCGCAACGCAGGCGGAGCTGGCTCGAAAGTTCTTTGCTTCGGAGCAGTCAGCCCGTGCGGCGCTTGGAGATCCCACGGCGGTCGGCCTGGACAGGTTGCTCGACCGCGTGGCCGGGCTGGTCGAGGTCCGACGGACCGAAATACCAACGGGCGGATCACCGGACTCGGTGCTGAGCCGGGTGAGTTTTCTCGTCGAAGCCGGCGATCTCAGGAAAGCCTGGCAGGAAAGCGGTGCGCTTCCGGAGGCGATTCAGGCCGAGCTTGCCGAGTGGCAACGCGAAGCGGAAGCGGTGTTGGCCGCGCACGACGCCCTGCAGGCACTGGAACGATATGCCGACGGGCAGCTTGCGGATCTGGTCCGAAATGCGGAATTGGAACCTTTGCCGGGGTCACGATGATTCGACTGCTGGTTCTGCTGGCGGTGCTGTCGGCTGTCGGGATGTCGGCTGCCTGGCTTGCCGACGTGCCCGGTCAATTGCGTCTCCAATGGCAGGGCTGGGAAGTCCGTGCCGCACCCGGTCTGTTAGCGGCAGCGCTCGTGGTCTTGGCTGTGCTGGTGCTCGGCGCACTTTCGTTGTTCAGGCTCTTGTGGAGGCTCCCGCGGCGGGCGGTGACCGCGTGGCGGGATCAGCGGGTCCGGCGGGGATGGCGCTCACTGGAAACCGGCTTGACGGCAGCGGCGGGCGGTGACGAACGTGGTGTTCGCAACGCTCTCAGGGGCGTGCGGGTGCTGCCCGCGGACGCGCCATTGCGGCTGTTGCTCGAAGCGCAGGCGGCCATGCTTGTCGAGGACGTAGCCAGTGCTCACGCTGCGTTCGAACGAATGGAACACGGGGCCAGCACCAAGCTCGCGGCGCTCCGGGGCTTGGTCGCCGAGGTGCGGCAGCAGGGCCGGCTTGCCCAAGCTCTCGACCTCGCAGAACGTGCGGCCGAGCAGGTGCCATCGCCCCGTTGGGCCCTGCAGGAGTGTCTGGACCTCAGCTTGCGGCTCCGTCGATGGGGCCGGGCCAAGCAGGCTGTTTTCGCAATGCGGCGTAGCGGACACATGGACGAAGCGGCCGCGCGCCGAGCCCGAGGGGTGATTGCCGTTGAAGTGGCGAGGGCCTGCCGAGCGGACCGGGATGCGGCCGGGGCACAAAGGGCAGCATCCGAAGCAGTTTCGATGCTACCCGATTTCGCGCCAGCGGCCGCAATTGCCGCGGAGGTATGGTTGAATGCGGGCCGCTCGTCCCGGGCCGCGCAGGTCATCCGTGCGGCGTGGAAGTCGCAGCCTCATCCCGACTTGGCGTTCCTGCTGCTGAGAGCAAGTGGTGCGGACGGTCCACTCGCTGGGGTCGGTCCATTGGAAGAGTTGACCGAACTGACCCCGGATACGATGGAGGGAAATCTCGCGCTGGCGGAAGTGGCCTTGCGTGCCAAACTATTTGGGGTTGCCCGCAAGTATCTTGAACTGGTGCGGGGAAGCCAGCACGACGAGCGCGTGTATCGGATACTTGCCGATTTGGAACGGGTCAGCAACAACGATGCCGAGGCGGCGTCGAAGTGGCTGTCGGCAGCACTGGACGCTAAACCGGCACCGACCTGGCTGTGCAACGCTTGTACCGAGGAATATCTGCGCTGGCAGGCAGTCTGTGACCGGTGCGGCTCGTTCGACCGCATCACATGGGGAGTGGATGGCGAGGCAAGCATGCAGGCACCAGTCAGGCAACTCCAGCGTCTGCCGGCGGAACCCGCCGCGTTGGCCGGGGCAACTCCATGATTAGGAGAACATTTTTCTCCGCGCTCCTTGCCATGCCCTGGGTTCTGGGTGCGAGCACGTCCGTGGCAGGTTCCGTTGATCTCGTGATCGTGGAAAAACGACAGCGCACACTTCGTCTCTTGCGCGGAGGTCGCACTGTTCGAACGTACCGGATTGCGCTTGGCTTCAATCCCGAAGGCCACAAGTCGCGCGAGGGCGATGGCCAAACTCCAGAAGGCTTCTACCGGATCGACGGATTTGTGGCAGAGAGCGCATACCATCGGGCGCTGCACATCAGCTACCCGAACGCATGGGATCGCCGCCGGGCAATGGAGGCCGGGTACGATCCCGGAGGCCAGATCATGATTCATGGCCTCCCCAACGGTGTATCGGCTCAGGAAGTCGGGCATGGAAGCGAGGATTGGACCAACGGTTGCATTGCCGTCACGAATCGCGAAATTCGAGAGTTGGTGGCGTTGGTCCCTGTAGGTACGCCGATTCTGATCCGGAAATAAAGGGGTTGACCTCGACGAGCTGTAACCACCCATGACACCAACCATGGCAAGAGGGTACGTTGACGCGGGATGCGCGTGGATGATCGCTCTTGGGAGAACGCTTTAAGTCGTGGGCGGTCCCGAGATTCTGGTCTGTCGCCAGTGCGATCGCCGACGTATCAACAGCCCGGCGTGTGAGTCCCTGGCGCAGGTAACGCTGCCGTCACTCATTCTGTCGGAAACGTCCGGCCGGGCGAGCTAAATGCCTGCCGCGGGCGTGCGCACAGCAATTCAATAACGCGATATGTCGCCGCTGTTAACGCCGTCAAACGAGTTGAAAGGGCTAACGTTTGCCCTCGTCCAAGACTATATTCAATGCCTTGACCTAGTTGCGCTACCAACGTTGGCGCTGCTCCGTAGATAGGGCTTGCAGTGGTGAAATCGGCACAGGGAACACCAGCCATGACCCGAGACGCTCGTCAACGTCGTCCAGCAGCGTCTCCGATCGAGCGCCATTCGTCAGAACACGGGTTCCCCGAAAATAGCGAGCTGATCGCAATCGTCGGCATGGCATGCCGGTTTCCCGGAGCGGACGACCTTTCCGCCTTCTGGCGCCTGTTGGACGATGGCGTGAATGCCGTGACCGAAGGAATTCCTGGCTCTGGAGTCGGACGCATTGGCGAACTGTTCCCCGACCCCGATGTGGAGCCCAGGGCATGCCGCTTTGGCGCCTATCTCGAGAACCTAGATCAGTTCGACGCCGCGTTCTTCCGTATCTCGCCCGTTGAGGCGCAAATGTTGGACCCGCAGCAACGGTTGATGCTGGAAACCTGCTGGCGGGCGCTGGAAGACGCCGGCATGGACCCGGATGGCCTCAAGGGCAGCCGTACCGGCGTCTACGCGGGAATCAGCAACAACGAGTACCGCGGCCTGATCATGGAATCGAGCGAGACGGCCGAGGCCGCCGCGAGCTTGTACGCGGTCACGGGAACGTCTTTCAATACCGCCATTGGAAGGGTTGCCTACGCGCTCGGCCTAGAAGGCCCCGCGCTTGCGCTCGATACCGCATGTTCGTCGTCATTGGTGGCGATCCACCAGGCTGCAGCCGGACTGCAGCGCGGCGAAGCGGATCTGGCGATGGCCGGAGGCGTGCATACGATCCTGTCCGGACGCCTGCTCGAATTGCGCGCCAAGGCCGGAATGTTGTCGCCGGACGGGCGCTGCGCCACGTTCGATGCGGCGGCGAACGGCTATGTGCGCGGCGAAGGCTGCGGGATCGTGGTGCTCAAGCGGCTCGCCGAGGCAGAAGCCGACGGTGATCGGATCTGGGGCGTGATCCGTGGCTCAGCCCTGAACCAGGACGGGGCAAGCCCTGGACTGACGGTTCCAAGTGAACCGGCCCAAGAGAAGGTTATTGCGGCGGCGCTAGAGCGGGCAGGGATTGCTGCCACGGAAGTTGACTATGTCGAAGCGCATGGCACGGGGACTGAAGTCGGCGATCCGGTTGAGGTGCAGGCGACGGGAACGGCATACGGTTACGGGCGCGAGGCGGACCAGCCGCTACTGATCGGATCGGTAAAGACCAACATAGGTCATTTGGAGGCCGCTGCCGGCGTGGCCGGAGTGATCAAGGTCGTCCTGGCAATGAACCGGGGAGTCATCCCCAGACACCTCCATTTCCGCACTCCGAACCCGGTCATGGACTGGGATCGGCTGCCGCTGGAGGTCACCGCGACGCCGACAGACTGGCCAGTGGTTTCTGGGCGTCCGCCGCGGGCAGGCGTCAGCGGCTTCGGCTGGTCCGGCACGAACGCCCACGTCATCTTGGAGGGTTACGGGAGGCCCGATGGTGCGGCTGCAGCGGGGCCGGAACACTGGGCCGCCGGCCCAGCAAAGGCGGTGTCTGCCACGTTCGCGACGGAGGGAGCGCAGGCGACCTCGGCGGAGGCGTCACTCGTGGGGCGCGCTGTCCGATTGCTGCCGCTTTCCGGCAAGACTGACGCGGCGCTCGGTGCGGCGATAGAACGGCATCTCGCTTGGCTTGACCAGCGGGCGGATGCGCTCGCAGCGGAAGGCCAATGCGCGGACGTGTTGGCCGACATGGCTTGGACAGCCAGCATCGGGCGCAGCCATTTCAGCCGTCGTGCGGGCGTGGTGTTCGGTGACGCCGAATCGTTGCGTGAGGGTTTGCTGGAGCTCTCCGTTGTGGACGAAGGCAGCGTTTCCCCGCCAGCGAGCAAGGTGGCGTTCGCCTTCACCGGCCAGGCCAGTCAATGGGTCGGCATGGGGGCTGCGCTCTACGACAGCGAGCCGGTGATGCGCGCAGTTCTGGATCGCTGCGACACCCTGCTCCGAAACGAGCGAAACGGCGGGTCGCTACTGGACGTGATGTTCGGCCGCCCGGGGACCACAGGCGATCTTGACGATCCGCAGTGGAAACAGCCGGCGATCTACGCGCTGGAGTGCGCGCTGACCGAGCTGTGGTCGAGCGTTGGGATTCGGCCCGACGTCGTATTCGGCCACAGTCTCGGGGAGATTGCGGCGGCGCGGTGTGCGGGCGTGTTCAGTCTGGAAGATGGGCTGCGCTTTGCGGCCGCGCGGGGTGCCCTCATCGGGGCGCTGCCCGGCGAAGGTGCGATGGCGGCCGTCTTCGCTCCACCCTCTGGGGTCGCAGCGGCGCTGGACGAACACAATGCCGGCTCGTCCGGGGTCGGCCTTTGCATCGCTGCTGACAACGGCGCACATCAGGTCGTTAGCGGTCCCCGGGACGAAATCGAGGAGCTCCTCGAGCGACTGGACGCGCAGGGCGTCCGGGTTGCGCGGTTGAGGAAGAGTCCCGCCTATCACAGCGCCATGGTGGAACCGGCGCTGGACGGTTTGGCAGCGGTGCTCTCTGCCATCACTTTCTCGCGACCGTCGCTGACCTTCGTCAGCAACCTGACGGGCGACGTGGTTGAAGTGGCCGACGCACTCGAGTCCGATTACTGGCTGCGCCAAGCCCGCAGCCCCGTGGCCTTCCGCAGCTGCGTTGAGGCCCTGGCTGCCGTCGGGGTCGATGCAGTCGTGGAGATTGGCCCACACGCCGTGCTCGGCCCCATGACGACCCTCGCCTGGCCGGAGTCGGCGGGAAACGCCACGCCGACGGTTTTGGCGAGCCTCCGGCGACCGTCGAAGGACGAGGCGCCGCCTGCGCCGGGTTCCGGCGGCGGCTTCGTGGAGGCGGTTGCCGAGGGCTACAAGGCAGGTCTCCCGATCGACTTCACGGGACTTTTCGCGGGAGAGGCACGCCGCCGGATTTCGTTGCCCGGCTATCCGTTCCAGCGAGAACGTCACTGGGTTGAGACGTCGAGGCGGCGTCGGCACGGTTCAGGGCATCCGCTTCTGGGCGAGCGCCATGATTCTGCCAGCGGCGAAACCGCGTTCGATACCGGGGTCTTGCCCTCGGACCCGGCTTGGCTGAACGACCATCAGGTATTCGGCCATCTGGTGGTTCCGGGCGCGCTCTACGGGGCCATGGCAGCGTCTGCGTCCCTTTTGGAGGGAAGCGCGTCAGCCGTAGTTGAGGACTTCCAGATCCAGACGGCACTGGTTTTTCGGAGCGAAGGCGCCGACGAGGCCTCCGACCATCCGGGCCGACGGCTTCAAGTCCTGCTCGGTGACTCCGAAGACGACGCATCGCGCAGGGTTCGGCTGCTCAGCCGGGGCGACGGGGAGGAGATCTGGACGCTGCACGCGGAAGGACGGATCTCCACATCCGTCGCCACCCCGCCAGAAACGGTTCCACCGCTCGATCTCGACCGCATGAAGGCAGGCTTCGCCCCTGTGGAACTGCCGGCCTACTACCGCGCCAAGGCGGCCGTCGGCATCGACCTCGGCCCCGCGTTCCGCACCCTGGAGGCATTGTGGTCGGGACCCGGCGAGGCACTGGGGGAGATCGCGCTCCCTGCCGGTCTCGAGGAGAGCCGGTTCGAGGTGCACCCGCTCTTGCTCGACGGCTGTTTCCAGGTCATGGGGGCGGCCCGCGATTGGGAAGGGGATGAAGGCGGCATCACGTACCTTCCCTTCGCGTGGGAGCGGCTGTGGCTGCCGGACCGGCTACCCGATCAGCTGATTTGCCACGTGCGGATGCGGGCGGGCCCCGCTGAAGGAACGGCGGGATCGGAAGACGCTGAACTGCGGGAAGTCCAGGCCGCAGATCTGCAACTCTACGACCGAAGCGGTCATCCGGTCGGTCAACTGTCCGGCTTTACCGTGAAGCGGGCTACCCGGGCCGCACTGCTTTCGGCGATCGAAGGTATCGACGACCTCCTTTATGAGGTGGTCTGGCGTGACAGCGCCCTGCCGCCCGGCATGCCTCCAGCCGATTTCCTCACTCAACCCTCGACGGTTGCAGGGGAAACCGATCTGTTCGCCGAATATCTCGCGAACGAAGGTGTCGGCGCCGAAGATCGGGCCAACTTGCTGGCCGATCTTGAGCAGTTGGCCCACGTGTACGCCGTCGCGACCCTCGATGGGCTGGGATGGGAACGCACCGCAGGGGCGGAGATTGATTCCGCGGCGTTGCGGAAGCACCTCGGGGTGGGCTCGGAACACGAGCGGCTATTCCGCCGGCTGCTGGAGATGCTGACGCGCGGCGGGATCCTGGCGGAGGCCGGCGACGGTTTTCGCGTTGCGATCGCGTCCGGGGAACCGCTGCCGGCAGGACTGGCGGACGATCCCGACACCATTGCGGCCCGTATGGCAGAGAAATATGCGCACGGATCAAACGAGATCGGGCTGTTTCGTCGCAGCGCCGCCGCTTTGCCCGAAGTCCTTCGGGGGAATGCGGACCCGCTAACACTCCTGTTCAGCAGTGGCGAGCCGACCGCTGCGGACCTGTACCTGAAGGCGCCGGTGGCGCGCGCGGCGAACCGCATGCTGGCCGAGGCGATCGCGGCTCTCCTGCGGTCCCTGCCGCCCGGTCGGCGGTTGCGAATCCTCGAGGTCGGGGCTGGAACGGGTTCCGCGACGGCCGCCGTGCTCTCCGAACTCCCGGAAGGGCTCTACGACTACGTCTACACCGACATCTCGGCAGGTTTCTTTGCGGAAGCCGAAGCCCGGTTTGGAGGACCAGAGGCTTCGATCGACTACCGCGTGCTGGATGTCGAGAAGGACCCGATCGAGCAGGGATTCGACCGGCACGGCTATGACCTGCTGATCGCGTCCAACGTACTGCATGCCACGAGGTATCTGAACGAGACCCTCGCACACTGCCGCGCGCTCCTGGCGCCGTCGGGTCAATTGGTGGCGCTGGAGAATCTGCGTTCACAGGGATGGCTGGATCTGACGTTCGGGCAGTTGGACGGCTGGTGGCGGTTCGCCGACAGCTATCGTCCGCACCACGCCCTTGCCAGGCCTGGCGTCTGGCGCCAAGCGCTCGGCGACGCAGGTTTCGAGGACATCGCGATCTTGGGATTCGACGAGGCGGATCCCCATGCGAACCCGGACCGCGGTGTCATCGTGGCGCAGGGACCGAAGGAAGTGACCGAGGCGCCCGGTGTATGGGTGTTGGCTGGCGATCGGAGTGGTGTCGCGGAGGAGCTGGCGCGGGAACTGGCAGGACGCAATCAGGTGGTGGTGCTGGTACGCGCGGATGGCAGAGCCGCGGATGGGTCGGGGTCGGTTCCGGCTGGACTGCTTGAGGTGTCCGTGGAGACGGAACGACGAGCGGCGTGGACGACGCTGTTCCAGGAGCTGCCCGGAGACGCGCCACTGGCGGGCGTCGTACATCTGCTTGGGCTGGACGGACACGGCACGGAAGCGACCACGAGCGAGATGGCGGGAGACATACGCCAGGCGACCGCGACCGCATTGGCGATGGCGCAGGGTATCGCGGACGCGGATGTGGAGCCGGCCAAGGGGGTGTGGTTCATCACGCGCGGAGCCCAAGTGCTGGAGATCGAGCGCGGCGGAACTCTCGCTGGTGCCACGTTGTGGGGCCTTGGCAAGGTGATGGCCCGGGAAGCGTCGCAGCTGCAGCCCAGGATGCTCGATCTGGACACTGTCGGGTCGGTACCTTGCGCCGACCTCGTGAACGAGCTGTTGTATCCCGATTCCGAGAGCCACCTTGCCTATCGTTTCGGCCGGCGCCAGTGCGCGCGGCTGGTCCCGGCCACAGCTGTCGTTGACCGGCTCGCCCTGCCGGACGAACCGGGTTGGGCGCTGGCGCCCGATGCCGGTGGTGCACTCGACGGGATGCGGGTGGAGCCCCTGCCGGACCGTGCCCTTGAGCCCGGTGAGATACGCGCCTCGATCGAGGCATTCGGTCTCAATTTCCGGGACGTGTTCATCGCGATTGGCCTCGTCGAAGACTCCATGGGAGGGGAGTTCTGCGGTCGGGTCTTGGAAGTGGCGGACGGCGTCTCAAGTGTCGCCGTCGGCGACCGCGTCGTCGGATTGACGTTCCGCGCCTTCGGGTCCGAGACGGTGACTCTCGATACGATGGTGGCTCCGGCCCCCGACGGGTTCTCGGTCACCGAACTTGCGACGGTGCCGACGGCGTTCGTGTCGGCTGCACTATCGTTTGAACTCTCAGGTCTGAACGCCGGTGACCGCGTGCTGATTCACGCCGGTGCCGGGGGTGTCGGGCTGGCGGCGATCCAGCTGGCGCAGGCGGCTGGTGCGGAAGTGTTCGCCACTGCCAGCGAGCGCAAGCGAGACTTTCTGCGCTCGCTCGGTGTAGCGCATGTGTTCGACAGCCGCACCACCTCGTTCGGCGAGGACGTGCTGGCGGCCACGGCAGGTGCCGGGGTCGACATGGTCCTGAACAGCCTGACCGGTGAGGGCTTCATCGAGACGTCTCTCTCCTGCTTGGCCCAGGGCGGTCGCTTCGTGGAAATGGCCCGGGTCGACATTCTCAGCGAGGAAGAGATGGCGGCGAAGCGTCCGGACGTTGCCTACGCCATCCTCGCAATCGATGCCTTGAAAGAAGAGGACCCGGAACGGGCCGGACATATTCTGCGACGGGTACTGGGAATGTTGGAAGCCGGGACGTTGACCCCGCTACCGCATGCGAGATGGCCGCTGGCCGAGGCAGGACCGGCGATGGAATGCATGCGTGCGGGCCGACACGTCGGCAAGATCGTCTTCACCAATTCGCCGTTGGCCCGCGGTCGGCTGCGCGCGGACCGGTCGTACCTGGTGACTGGAGGCCTTGGGGGCATTGGTTGCGCGGTGGCAGGCTGGCTGGCCGAGCGCGGTGCCGGTGTGATCGTGCTTAACGGTCGCCGACCGCCCGAATCTGACGTAGCAGAAGCGATCGAGGTATTGCGCCGGCGCGGCTCCACGGTTCATGTGGAACTTGCGGACGTGACGGATGCGGGCGCGATGGATGCCATGTTGGAGCGGATGGATGCGGAACTGCCCCCGCTCGGAGGCGTCATCCACAGCGTCGGCGTACTGTCCGACGCTGCAATCGGCAATCAGAGCTGGGAGACGTTCGAGACAGTGCTCTGGCCAAAGCTGTTGGGAGCCTGGCACCTGCATCGAGCGACGGTCGACCGCGATCTGGACATGTTCGTGCTCTTCTCCAGTGTCGCCGGCGTTCTCGGCAATCCGGGCCAGTCCAACCACGCTGCAGCCAATGCGTTCCTTGATCAGCTAGCCGCCCACCGGCGTGCGTTGGGGCTCCCTGGGCAGGCAATTGCTTGGGGAGCTTGGTCGGAAATCGGCGAAGCTGAGGAGCAGCGTGAGCGCATGACGCAGCGTTCCGCAACCAGCGGGATCGAGTGGATCACGCCGCAGCAAGGCCTTCGGTCGTTCGATCGGCTGGTCCGGGAGGACGCGGCAACCGGGGTAGTGCTGGCGAGGGATTGGGTCGCGTTCGGCGAGTCGCTCGAGGTCCGTCCACCCTTCTTGGAGGAGGTGCTGGCCGACGATGCGGAGGATGGGACCCAGTCGTCGTCGTCCGAGGACCTGCTGTCCAGGCTGCGGGATACGCCCGCGGGGACGCGCGAAGAAGAGCTGGTGTCGTACTTGCAGGGAGAGGTCCAGGCAGTCTTGAGGCTTCCTGCCGCTCCGCAGTCCACAGTGGGTTTCTTCGACCTGGGAATGGACTCCCTGATGGCGGTGGAATTACGCAACCGGCTGAACCGCGCATTGGCCGGAGCGTACACGGTGTCCAACACCGCGGTGTTCGACTACCCAAGTATCGCCGTCCTCGCTACCCACTTGACCGAGGAGCTCGCCGGGTTGGTCGGGGTGTCTACTCCGGTGGTGCAGCCTGGGCCGTCGCAACCGCCAACGACCCCTCACGCTCCCGGCGGCGAGGCAGATGCCGTTGCAATCGTGGGAATGGCATGCCGGTTCCCGGGCGCGAGAAACCTTCGGGCTTTCTGGGACCTGCTCGCAGCCGGCACCGACGCCCTGCAGGACGCACGCCGTGAGGCGCGGCCTTGGTCCGATTTCCTCGACCTTCTGCCTGACCAGTACTCCGCTTATTGCCGTGGTGGGTTTGTCGAGGGCATCGATCAGTTCGATGCGAAGTTCTTTGGAATCTCACCCATCGAGGCCCGACTGATTGACCCGCAGCAACGAATGCTGTTGGAGACTGGTTGGCAGGCATTCGAGGATGCGGGCATCAATCCGGACCGGCTGAGTGGCAGTCGCACCGGGGTGTATGTCGGCGTCGCCACCAGCGAATACCGGGACCTCATGAAGAACAGCGACTATGGCATTGGCTATCTGAGTACCGCCGCAAGCATGGCGGTTGGCCGGCTTTCCTACTACTTCGGCTTGGCCGGGCCGACCATGCCAGTGGAACTGAACTGCGCATCGTCGCTAGTCGCCGTACATCAGGCGGTCGACGGTTTGCGGCTGCGCGAGGCGGATCTTGCCCTTGCCGGTGGCGTGAGTGCCGTGCTGTCGGCGCCGATTACAAGAGAAATGGCGGATCTCGGACTGCTGTCCCGCGAAGGCGCGTGCAAGACCTTCGACGCCTCTGCGGACGGTTTCGTCCGAGGTGAGGGCTGCGGCATGGTCATCCTGAAGCGCCTCGTGGACGCGGAGGCCGATGGCGACCGCATCTGGGCAGTAATTCGCGGAACGGCCGTCAACCAAAATGGGGCGAGCGCGGGACCGACAGTCCCCAACGGCTCAGCGCAGGAACGGGTGATCAGCCAGGCATTGTCGCAGGCTGGTATCCCGCCTTCCGACGTGGACTACCTTGAGGCCCATGGAGCCGGATCCGCCTTCGGTGATCCCATCGAGGTGCAGGCTGCCGCGGCCGTCTACGGTCAGGAACGTCCGGAGGAAAGCCCGCTGCTGATCGGGTCTGTCAAGACCAACATCGGTCACTTGGAATCGGCTGCTGGCATTGCGGGCTTGATGAAAACGGTGTTGGCGATGAGCCGGAGGGTCATCCCACAGCATTTGAACTTCGACAAGCCCAGTCCGCTCATCGAATGGGACCGGCTGCCGGTGCGGGTGGCGAGCACGGTGGCTGCGTGGCCTGCTGCGTCTGGTCGGCCACCGAGGGCTGCGGTCAGCGCGTTCGGGATCTCCGGGGTGAATGCGCATGTCGTCTTGGAAGGGCACGAAGGGGCCGACGGCAGCGTGGATGAAGACGATTGTCTGCCCGAGGGCGCCGCCTGGCGGGTCCCTGCCAGTTTGCCGCAGACGCTTGCCGGGCCTGCCCAAGGCGATGACGGGTTCACGGCGCGTGATGCGCGACTCCTGCCTCTGTCCGCGAAGTCGGGCGGGGCGCTGCAGGCCTTGGCCGGGGAATATCTGGCGTGGCTGGATGAACGTACCGACCTGCTGTCGACGAATGGTGACGCATCGGGCCCACTCCTTTCAGACATGGCGTGGACCGCCGGAGTGGGACGGAGCCACCTTGCCGTACGAGCCGGCGTGGTGTTCCGTGACACCGCCTCTCTGCGAGAGCGCCTGCAGGCCCTAGCCAAAGCCAAAAGCAGTTCGGGCGATTCAGCGGGCGTGAAGCTGGCGTTCGTTTACCCTGACGAAATTGGCCGATGGGCGGAAGTCGGTAAGGCTCTGTACGAGAGCGAGCCCGTGGTGCGGGCCGTCCTCGACCGATGCGAGACGGTGCTGCACGACGAGCGCGGGGCCTCGTTGCTGGATGCAATGTTTGAGCGGGGCGAACCAGCAGAGGCGCTCAACCAATCGGATTTGAGAGGTCCGGCCGTGTATGCGCTGGCCTGCACGCTTACTGCCCTTTGGTCAAGCATTGGCATTCGGCCGAGCGTAGTCGGCGGACAGGGCGCCGGTGAAATCGCAGCCGCCCAGGCCGCTGGCGTATTCGATCTGGAGGACGGGCTTCGGCTCGCGTCGATATGGGAGCCGCGACGCCAACAGCTGCACAACGGCGCGGCTGGCGGGACCGATCCAGGTGAACTCGATGCCACTCTGGACGGGATCAGTTTCGCGCCACCCTCGATCGGACTTCTGAGCGGCGCGACGGGTCAGCCGGTAGAGGCTGGCAAGACACTGGATGCGGCGTACTGGCGTGCGCAAATGCAGGAGTCGTCGCCGTCCGAGCATTGGGCAGACGCGCTCGGGACGCTGGAGGTCCAGATGGTTGTCGAGATCGGCGTGCACGCCGCGCTAGGGTCGAAACGGGGCCGCGAAGGGTCGGAGTCGGTAAACGGCGCCGCAACACCGATGCTGCTTTCGAGTCTGCAGCCATCAGGTTCCGACGAGACGAGTTTGGCGTCGGTGTGCGGCACCGGTTTCCTGGATGCGGCTGCCAAGGCATACGAAGCCGGGCTGCCGGTTTCCTTCGAAGGACTGTTCGCCGGTGAGGAACGCCGTCGCGTCTCGCTACCGGGCTATCCGTTTCAGCGTCGAGCTCACTGGCTCCAGAAGCAGCGGAGTTGAGGTCAATTCGATCGGCAGCGCGCCGGCAGCAACGAAGCTGGCCTCGCGATGCGAGCCCTGACTGCCCCGCATCGGGGGCAGTCGTTGAGCACGTTTGACGTCAGGTGGCGGTCGGCCAGGGGCGGCCGGTCACCAAGAAACGGTCAGGCGGCGCGTGCGTCGATGTGGGTTACCAAATCCCGCAGCGTATCGAACTGCATGCAGTCCTCGGCCACCATCTTTAGGTCGAACTCGTCGTTGACCAGCTTGAAGAATGCCACCGCTTGCATGGAAGTGACCCCGGCATCGCTGAACGCCCTGTCGAAATCTGGCTCATGATCCAGATCAAGGTTCTCGTTGATGAGCTGCCTCAGGCGGCTTTCTGTTGACGACATGTGTTTGGGTTCCTTTCTTGCATTACGTTCAAGCGGAATGCTGGCCTCTAGCTTCGCCCCCGCCTACCTTGGAGGTGGGGTTTAGATAGCTTGAAACTAGATGACACAGGCGAGCGAGAAGCGTCCGCAAACTAGCGCAAGCTCATGCTGCCCGCAAGCACGTTTGCGAGACGTTGCCATGCTATCGTGGTTGCCGACACGACGATTGGAGCCGGCTGCAGACGCCCGACTGCCCGAATGAAATGGCGATGAAGACCAAGCTGCGCGAAAAGCAATGGGTCGAGAAGTACCCTGATGTCGGAACCGAGCCGCTCCCAACCGAGCCCTACCTTTCCCAGAAACGTTTCGCCCTTGAGCGTGATCTGGTCTTTCGCCGCAGCTGGATCAATGTGGGACGCGTCGACGAGATTCCAGGCATCGGCGACTACTTCGTGCGAGATATTGCCATCTGCCAGGCTTCCATCCTGGTCGTCCGGGGCTCGGACGGTATCGTACGCGCCTTCCACAATGTCTGTTCGCATCGCAGCAACACCCTGGTGCTGGACGAACGGGGAACGTGCCCGGGCAGGCTCAATTGCCACTTCCATAACTGGGTGTACAGCGACACAGGAGAGTTGCTCTGGGTCCCGGACGAAGAAAACTTCTTCGATCTTGACAAGCGGGACCATGGCCTGACTCCAGTCAACATGGACATTTGGGAAGGTTTCGTGTTTGTCCATCTGGACCCGGAGCCGGCCCAGACGCTGCAAAGCTATCTTGGAGGTGTCGCCGATCAGCTAGCAGGCTGTCCGTTCGACAAGATGCCGCTCAGCCAAACCTACCGTGTCGAGGAACGCGCCAACTGGAAGATCGGACTCGACGCCCAAAACGAACTCTATCATTTCCCGTTTCAGCATCGTCATGTGGCCGGCGATGCGTTCAGGACCAACGACAAGCATCAAAGCCGCTATCAGGACCTCAGGCTCTACAACTATCACAGTGTCTGGTCATGTGAATACGGCGAGAGCCACAAACTCACGCCGATAGCCTCCACTCTCTACAAGTTCGACGGAATTCTTCGGGCGTTCACCATTCCGCAGATGATCGGTGAGATGGATTTCTTCACCGTGTTCCCGAATTTCGTGATCCTGCTGTACCAGCTAGGCACATCGACGAGTTACCTCACTTATCATTTCTGGCCACTGGCTGTCGATCGCACAATCTGGGAAATCCGCGTCTATTTCAGGGAACCCCTGTCCGTTCGGGAGCGAATCCGGCAGGAGTACTTCAAGTGCATTTCCAGAGATACGCTGCAGGAAGACACGGCCATGCATGAGGCCGTCCATTCTGGCCTCGCCTCGCGCGCCAAGCCCCACATCATCCTGCAGGACAACGAGATCGCCATCCGCCACTTCCATAGGGTGATGGAAGATCGGATCGGCGCTGGTCTGCCAACTTGATCAGCGACAGCGACGGAGGCGGGATGCCGGCGATGGACGGGCCGTCATTGCCGGAGGAGTTCGGGGATCTCCAGCCCTATCTCGAGTGGGCGCTTGAGCCCGAACGCGCGCGAACTGAAAAGAGGGTCGCGTCCTCGATGGCCGAGATCCGCGATTTCTACGACACGGTCCAGCCGCGGCTAGAAGCGATGATTCGCTACCTGGAAGACTTCCGCGACGACCCGATGCCGGCACCCGCACATCGTCTCTACCTGATCTCGCTGTCGCTGGTCGAGGTGGCCAACTTGGTGGAGCTCTACAAGCGAAAAGAGGTGTTCGAGGGATGTGATCCCTTGCGGTACGCGTCCGACCAGTGATCGGCAACGGGACTGCGGGGCGCCTTGCAACGGCCCAACATGGATGACTGCCCGGGATCCGAGAGACTGCGGAAGACAGATGCGGGGTCCGTCGAGGGAAGAGAAGCGCGCTCGGCGACTCGTGAGGGGAGCCAGCGGCGGAAGCGCCGGTACCACCGAAGCCGGGTAGGCCCTCGGCATTCGTGCCGATCGGGCACTCAGGGCGCAGTGCGCTCCGGTTGCGATACATCGCAGCCGGAATCACTGCATCGGCACACCTCGTAGGTTCAGCCAGCGGCCCAAGACAGAGTATTCTTCGCCGCATTTGGCAGCGAGGCGCGTATGCGTGGACGCCACGTCTTCATGGACAGCCTATCCGCCCATGGCGTCAGGTACATCTTTGGCAATCCCGGGACTACCGAGAACCCGTTGATCGGAGCGTTGTCGGACTGCCCTGATCTGCAATACATCCTGACGCTGCACGAAGGCATTGCCGTGGGCGCGGCCAGCTATTACGCGCAGGCGAGCGGCAACACCGGTCTGATCAACCTCCATGCGGCCCCCGGGCTCGGCAATGGCCTCGGGATGCTGTACGGCGCTCTGAAGGCGAACTCACCCATGATCGTCACCGCCGGTCAGCAGGACACGCGAATGCGACTGCGTGAGCCGCTGTTGAGTCATGATCTCGTTGCGATGGCGGCGCCAGTGACGAAATGGAGCACGCAGGTGGAGCGCGCCGACGAGATTGCGGACATCATGCGCCGAGCGTTCAAGATCGCGCATGATCCGCCGGCGGGCCCGGTGTTCGTAGCGCTACCGATCGACGTGATGGAACGGGAGACGGACGTCGGCGCCGCCAACGCCGGCGACCTGTTTCGGGCCGCCAGTGCGGATCCTGCGGGTATCTCCGCTGTGGTCGACCACCTTCTCGCCAGCGACAAGCCCGCGGTCGTTGCCGGAGATGACGTGGCGCGCTCGGGCGCCAACGACGAACTAGTACGGTTGGCCGAGACTGTCGGGGCATCGGTCTGGTTCGAGGGGCTCCACCAGCGGGTCGCGTTTCCGACCGGTCATCCGAACGCGCGCGGCGGATTGCCGTTTGACGCCGCGCGCATTGCGGCGGCACTCCGCAGTGCCGATCTCGTAGTGATGGTAGGTGGGCCGTTCTTCGAAGAGGTCTGGTACTCGGACGGCAGCCCGTTCCCCGCGGGTGCACAGGTAGTGCAGATCGAGGAGAGCACCGAGCGCCTCGCTTTCAATCACCCGGTGACCGCCGGTCTCGTTGGCCATCTGCCGAGTACGCTCGCAGCGATGAATCGGGCCCTCCAGCAGCGGGCGAGTGCAAAATTCGCCGGTGCAGCGAGGGAGCGCAACACCGAATTGCGGCAGAAAAAGGCGGACGAAGCGAGCTTCCAGAAGCTCCGGGTCGAGCAGGCATGGCATCGCGAGCCGCCGGCGCTACCAAGGGTGGTGGAAGAGATCCGCAGCGGCCTCCCGCCCGACACCATTGTTGTCGACGAGTCCATAACGGCTAGTTCGGACCTGAGTAGGACGATCCAGTTCAAGACGGCCGACGACTATTTCGGTGGGCGAGGCGGCGGGATCGGTCAGGGCCTGGCCGGGGCAATCGGTGTGAAACTGGGCCACCCCGACCGACCACTGATCGCGATTTCCGGTGACGGTTCGGCGATGTACAGCATCCAGGCCCTCTGGACAGCGGCCCATCACGATTTGGCGATCGTCTTCGCGATTCTGGCGAACCGCGAGTATCGCGTGCTGAAGCACAACATGGACCACTACCGAACACGTTTTGATATCCCGTCGAATGAGGGCTACCCGCAGATGGACCTTAACGAACCCGTGCTCGGCTTTGTCGAATTGGCAGCTGGTATGGGCGTCGCCGGTACACGCGTCGCCGAAAGCGATGAAATCAGTACCGCAATCAAGTCTGCGTTCGATTCCGGGAAGCCCCATCTGGTCGAAATCGTCATGGAAGGCAAAGCGTGACGAGTCCGCTCTCATCGGATGGCACCACACCGAGCGGGTGACAAGCCGGCACAGAGCCGCGAGAAGTATTGGGGTCTGCAGTTTTCGAGACCGCGCCCCATGCCGGTGCATGGAAGCATGATCCGTCTGCCTCGGCGGGGCAGATCGTGTTGCTCCCCCCAGCCGGGACACGGACGCTCGGCAATGTTGCCGGAGCCGGTTCAACTGGGGCCATTGCGCGGGAGAAGTCGAGCGGTTCTTATCCGCGGGTCGACGTCGGGGGTAGTTTGTAGGCGAGCGCGGCGGCAAACCGCGGCTCCCCAAGATCCAGGAGACGCCATGCGGCCGAGGGGGCGTGCGGAAACCGAAACACGCTGGATCGAACGCCCTGCAGCATCGCGCCCGGTACTTCGAAACCGCATGGGTCAAGCGAGAATCCAGAACCGAGCGCTTTGATCAGCGCCTCCTTCAAACTCCACAGCCGAAAGAAGCGGTTGATCTTCTGTTGTCCGTCGACACTCGCAAGGGACTGCCGTTCCCTCGGGCTGTAGACCATGCTGCCGATGCCATCGAAGTCGCGACGTGCGATGCGTTCTTCGACATCAACCCCGATGCACGTTCGGTGCCCAAGCGCGATCAGTCCATGGCGCCCGCTGTGACTCACGTTGAACCCCAGCGACACCGGCTGTCCGGCCACGGTGGCGTACGGCTTGCCGTGTTCCCGGTAGTGGAACGACAGCTGGCTGGCAGAGCAATCGAGGCGCTCCGACAGGCTGAAACGTAGCGCAGCGCGGCAGAGTGCGAACTCGCGTCGCGGGCGGTCCGACACAAAGCGATGCCAGCGCTCTTGTTCGTCTTCATCAAGTACAGCGCGGGCATGACGCTCGTGCTCGTGGTTGGCAGTCAGATCGACATGTAGGACCGTAGCACCACTGACTTCGCGCCATGGTTGCCACCACCTTGTCGCCGGGTCTGTCATGTCAGGGAGCGGTCTTGAGTGGTCGTCTTCATGCCGTGCAGGGTGTTACCGGCCGCCCGGGCCACCTGGAACATCGACGGTGCCTCACGGAGCGACGGCTTGCAGCCGGGTGGGGACTGCGTGCATTCGTCCAGCAGGCTTGTTGCCGCTTGGGTCGTCGTCAGGTTGCCCGCGGCAATCAGCGTGATGACCGGCTTTCCTGGCGTGGCCCAAGTGAGCATCTTCCGAAAGACGGAAATATCGTCCGCGGCCGCGTTGATTCGCGTGCCGGAGAGAAGAACGAGTCCCTGATCGAGGTTCAGGCCGACGCAACCGGTCATACTGACCTCATCGTTCTGCTCGGACGGCGACTTGCACGCGTTTGCCGGCGTGGCAGAGTGGACGGCAGTCACGCAATTGTTGGACCGCAATCACCATCCAGGCAATTGCACTTTCAGGCGCCGCGCAGGCCGTGCTCGTGCGGCGCCAGGGCGGCGTACACGGTGCGGTGGGTGGGCGTGTCAATCCCGAGCTGCCGACCCAAGCGCTCGACCGCGCCGCTCAGTGCCGAAATCTCCAGCCGCTCCCGCCGCTCCAGAGCAACGAGCAGCGATGCTTTCATCGTGGCTGGCAGCCTGTCCAGGAGTTCCAGCGTCCGTGCTTCCTGATCGTCGGGCATGGACACCCCGAGCGCCCGTGCCACGGCAACCGTTTCGGCCGTCAGGCGTGCCATCATCGCCCGGGTCGCAGGATTGGCCCGACAGGGCCCGAGCGACAAGCGCGTGAGGCAGTTGGCCCCAGCGAGCGTGCAGATCATCGCCGCCTTCTGCCAGAGTTCGTATTCGATATCGTCGGGAGGCGGGCAGTCGATGCCGGCCGCGGTGCAGGCTTCGCGCAGGGCCTGAACACGCTTGCTCGGCGAATTGTCCATTTCGCCGATTCGGAGCGTCTGCATGCGGTCGAAATGTCGGATCACCCCTGGGGCTTCGATCAGTGCGCTGATCTGCGCGACGCCGCCCAGAATCCGTCGAGGCCCCAACATCCCGCGGAGCATGTCGATGTGTTCGATACCGTTGAGCAGCGGCACGACGCCTGTGGCGCTTGATAGCGCGGGACGGACGAGTGCAGCCGCCTGTTCACAGTCATAGCTCTTGACTGTGAACAGGACGTAGTCGGGCGACGCAAACACGGCCGGATCGTTGCTCGCGTGCACCTGCTTCAGCGCGATGTCACCAAGCACACTGCGTACCTTGAGGCCGTGCTCCTGCATCGCCCGAAGATGCCGGCCGCGGGCGACGAACCCGACTTCGTGCCCGGATGCTGCAAGCCGGGCGCCGAAGTATCCGCCGACGCCGCCTGCCCCCATCACGATGAACTTCATTCCCCGACATCCGCGCCAATGTGGAGCCCCGGATGATGGCCGGTGCTCGACGGTTTCTCAATCGATATCTGACGGCGGACGGGGTGCCGGCGCGAGCGTTGACGGACCGTGGAACGGCATGCATGTCATGAGCTGCACCGGGCGGGGGGATACGGCGGCCGGTGGCCATTGAGCCCGATGTCCTTCTGGCGCGCGAACTGACCGGGGTCAACACGGGAACAGTGGCCGACGGGTTACCGGATCCGGTGGATGCGCAAACCGCCGTCGTTGACGTAGCAAGGGGCAACCCAAGTTGAAATGCTTTCAATATCAACCGTGTGAAAGCGAAATCGTAAACATGGTTGTCGATACCATATGCATCGCTATAGTCTGACACGGTGCCGGTGGCCATCGCTCGAAGATACGTAGGTTTTCCGGTCAACTCCGAGCATTGCCACTCGCCGTCCGCCCTCACGTTCGCTGGAACTGCCGATGCTTCTTCGCCTGCTCACGTATGCGTACGCCATTGCTTTTGTCGTCGGAATGGGAACCCAGGCATTCGCTCAGGAAAGTGGTTCTGCCGAAACAGATGCGCGGATTCAGGCGCTTGAGCTCCGCGTTCAGCAGTTGGAAAAGGCATTAGCCGAGGCGTTGGGGATCGAGACCGCTGAACCGCCACCGCCGGCGGAAGATGCAACCACCGTGGCGCAGGCCGAGCCGGCTCCGAACGGAAACAACCGATCGGACATCACCGGCCAGCAGGGGGCGTACAACTACGACAAGGCCTTCTTCGGCCCGATTGCGCCCTTGTCGTCAAGCGATGGGCGTTTCAAAACGTTCCTGTACGGAAACCTGCAGACTGATCTGGCGGCGTACAGCGAGAGCGGAGATTGGGAAGGCGTCTTCGGGGACGACTACTACATCGGGAAGGGCGACACGGACTTCAGTGGTGGCGCCAAGATGCGGAGGGCCAGCTTTGGCATCGCGAACGTCGTCGAGCAGGACTGGATCGTGTTCATGTCGTACAACCTGGCGGACGGTGGCGAACAGGTTGACAGCGGGCTTCGCGCGGCCGCCATCGTGTACCGGGGCATCAAGCCCTGGTGGCTGATGGCGGGGCAGTTCGGCAACTCGGTCGGACTGGAATCGTCCACATTCAACAGCTTCCTGGGCATGGCGGAACGCCCGATGATGTCGAACGCGTTCGCCTATGCGCCGAGCGCGCCGGTGATGGCGCTGATTGCGTCTCACCGCGGGAAGCTCACGTACTCCCGGTTCGGTGTCTTCGGAAAGAACTCCGGTGTGGACAGCGACTTTGACGAGGGGTGGGGTCTCCATGGCCGTTTCCTGCTGCAGCCGCATAGAGAGCGGAGGCTGAGTTCCCACATCGGCGTGAGCGGGTACTGGCGCAAGCCTGAGGAGGAAGTCGTGGGCGCCGACCACATGCGCTCGTGTCCGGAAGGCTCGATGGGCAGCGGCTTCCGCTTCAGGGCGTTCGGTATTTCTGCAGTCGATGGCACGTCCCTGGTGAATACCGGCAAGTTCTGCGCCGTCGAGGACTACACGTACGTCGTTGCCGAGGGCGCCCTTTCTCGAGGCCCGGTTTCCCTTCAGGGAGAATGGGGCACTGCACAGGTCAACACAAAGTCGAGCGGTAGCTACGAGTTCAGCGGCGGATACGTCGATGTCGGATACTTCCTGACCGGAGAGAGCCGGAACTACAACCCATATTTCGGTCAGTTCTGGCGCCTGAAGCCGGACAACGATCTGGGACAGGGCGGGCTCGGAGCATTTGAACTACGGGCGCGCTGGCAAATGATCGACCTGAACGATCGGCTGGCTGTCGTTGATGGCAACGTCACCGGCGTCACTGGCGGTGAGGCCAGCGGCTTTACGGTCGGGCTTAACTGGTATTTCAACGCATTCACCCGCGCCATCTTCAATGCCGGCCGCATCGATGTGGAGTATCCGACGGCGGTCGGGGGGCGTCTGGGCACGCGGGAAGCGAGCGTCGACGAGTACGTGGCACGCGTCGAGATCTTCTTCTGAGCGTGATGGCGCCGGCGCCACCCGGAGACGGTCAGGACTGTCGGTCACCGTCGGCCCTTGTCCCTGCGCCGGAATCTCAGCTGGGACGCTGAACCTCCGAGAGGTTGCACTCGGCCGTCTTCATTGGTGTCGAGGCGCCGCCTGCCGCGTAGTTCCGCGAGGTGTTGACCTGCGAGGCCCCCCGGGTGATGCGCGGGACCGCCGACGGCGCAGGCTACGGTGTTCGAGTCTGTGAGCGCGGCATGCGGTTAGTATGATGGAGCTTGGCATTGTGGCGGGGTCTGTTGCCTGCTTCGCGCATTGAGCCACCGGATGACTGATGGCCTGTATGGACACCTGAAGCGCCGCGATGGCGATTCTCGGGCGCCGGGCGTGGGCCGGGCGGGACCGGCCGGTGTGATGTAATGGTCATGCCGCAGGCAGGTGTCGGTTTATGTGGACGGGCTTCGGAGCACTGGCCCACGGGCCCGCTGGCATCGCGACAGATCCGCTGCGAGCGGCATTGATCCGGCGCCCGCTGCCACGGCTGACAGGCCACGGAAGGTCATGCAACTGATGGCGCCACAGCATCCGATTTATCTCGATTGCCAGGCCACCACGCCGCTCGACCCTGAAGTGCTCGACGCGATGCTTCCCTATTTCCGTGAGCAGTTCGGGAACCCGCACGTCGATGCCCACGCGTTCGGCCGGGCAGCCGCCTCCGCTGTCGAATCAGCACGTGCCGAAGTTGCGGAATTGATCAACGCCGACTCCCGCGAGATCGTGTTCACTTCTGGTGCGACTGAATCCAACAATCTCGCTATCAAGGGAGCCGCGCGGTACCGCCGCGAACGGCATGGCTTGGATCATGTCGTCACGGTCGCTACCGAACACAAGTGCGTGCTCGAATCGTTCGCGCGCCTTGAGCGCGAAGGTTTTCGGTCGACGGTCCTGCCGGTCGAGCCCTCGGGTCTTGTTGATCTGAAGTGCGTAGAGGCGGTGCTGGAGGCCGGTGTCGCACTCGTCTCCGTCATGGCTGCGAACAACGAGATTGGCACGGTGCAGCCCCTGCAGGAGGTGGGCAGTCTTTGCCGGGAACGCTCCGTGGTGTTGCACACCGACGCCGCACAGGCTGCGGGAAAGATTCCCTTCGACGTACAGGCGCTGGGTGTTGACTTGGTCAGCCTGTCTGGACACAAGCTGTACGGCCCCAAGGGAGTGGGCGCGCTCTACGTTCGCCGCCGGCCGCGTGTGCGCATCGAGCCGCTCTTCGATGGCGGCGGCCAGGAGCGCACACTTCGCTCCGGGACCGTACCGGTGCCCTTGGTCGTGGGCCTCGGGGTCGCCGCGCGCATTGCCCGCCAACGGCTTGCCGAGGAGGCGGAGCACACTCGGATGCTGCGGGATCGCATGCTCTCCCGATTGCGGGTTCGGCATCCGGACGTGGTCGTTCACGGCGAAATGGATGCGCGGCTGCCCGGAAACCTCAGCGTGGGCTATGCCGGAATTCAAGCCCATCGCCTCGTGCGGGAACTCGGTGACGTCGCTCTGTCGACCGGATCCGCGTGTTCGGATACCTCCGTCGAGACCAGCTACGTGCTGCGGGCCCTCGGGGTGTCCGAGGCGCTGGCAGCGGGCACCTTCCGAATTTCGCCAGGCCGCTTTACGACCGAAGCGGAGATCGACCGGGCAGCCGTGGCCATTGCCGACGGTGTAGATGCGCTCCGAGCACAGTGCGCCTAGGAGTCAGCTGTCCATGCCGCGCGTGATCTTCCACCAGCCTGATGGATCGGTACTCGAAGTAGATGAGGCCGCGGGGCAGTCGATCTTGGACATCGCCCACAAGCACGGCATCGATATCGAAGGGGCCTGCGAAGCGTCTCTCGCGTGCTCGACCTGCCATGTGATCGTCCACCCCGACTGGCACGACCGTCTGCCCCTGCCGACCGACGACGAGGAGGACATGCTGGATTTGGCATGGGGCGTCACACAAACGTCGCGCCTGGGGTGCCAGGTCGAGCTGACCGAGCAGCTCGACGGCCTGGTCCTCAACGTACCCAGCAACTCACGCGACGCCCGGGGATAACCGCGGCAACCGGCCGAGCCGGTTTGGCAGAGCCTGGCTGTCGACGCGAACGGGCCTGGTTCCCGGGCTCCGCAAACTGGACCTGCCGGTATGTCCCACGGAGTGATGCGACGACCTCCCGGGAATGCGGCGGGGGTCTCATGAGCATCGGATTTCCGCCGAACTGATCGATACGTCCGCAGTGCTGGATCGGACGTCAATCGTGCTTGTGGAACTGGTCCTTCAAAGCCTCGACCCGGTCCGCGGGTTGCTCCTTCTGGAACTTCGCCTTCCAGTCGGCGTAGGGCATGCCATACACGGTCTGCCGAGCGTTCTCGTACGTCACGTCCTCCCCGCACTCCTCTGCCGCCGCGCTGTACCACTTGGAAAGGCAGTTCCGGCAGAAACCGGCCAATTCCATGAGGTCGATGTTCTGCACGTCGGGGTTTTCCCGAAAGTGCTCGACAAGGCGGCGAAACACGGCTGCTTCAATCTCTGTACGGGTTCCTGCGTCCATGGAAGAGTTCCTTACGGGAAGCTTGGGGGTATGTTCCGAGCGCCGTCAGGATAGGGTGTCACTGGTCTTCGGCAAAGCAAAGGTCGTTGCGCTTTTCGTCGAATCTTCGGACCATCTTCGCGACACTGCCTGGACGTTTATCGATGGCCCCATCACCAATGGCGCCGCCCGGACGCTGGGGTTGCCGCGCGTAGCGGTCGGCCCTTGTCCCTTGTGGCATGGCTCTGGGTCGGTAATGGTGTGAACGATCAGCCCGCGCCACCGAGTGAATGGCTCGTGCCATTCGCACAGCCGTTGACCGTCGCAAGGGGGTCGGGGATTTCGCTCCGTCAGAGCAGAACTGAACCTCGCCTTGGATGTCTTCGGCCTGATTGCCTGCGTGGCCGCCAGTGCCCGCCATCGCCTCGACTGCAACTCCCAACGACCGAGGTGCGGATCTGCACCACCAGTAGGCCCGTCGAGATGGGAATAGTCGATACAAGAACTCATGATGGAGCTTTAGCCATTCCCCGCGCGGTCGCGTAGCCGTCACGGCTCGGGTGGTCTAACGTCGTGGCCACCGATCAGCGACTGCCTGTCATGTACACGCTCCTCTTTCTCGAGCCCGGCCACTTCCACGCCGCGCTCACGCTGCGTGTGAACAACCCCAGGGTCGACCCCACTATCCATCTCTACGCCGGTCCCGGCTTGGAGCGCGACTCTTTCATCGCTCTGGTCCGCTCGTTCAACGCGCGAGACGACAAGCCGACGGGCTGGAATATCCGGGTGCACGAAACCTCGGACCCGGAGCGGGCATTGATTGAGGAGAGGCGCGGGGACGTCGTCGTCCTTGCTGGGCAGAACCAGCCCAAGCTTGGCACCGTTGCCCGCCTGCACGCCGCGGGGCTGCACGTGCTGGCCGACAAGCCCTGGCTCACTGACAGTGCGGCTCTCCCGCATCTCGTGCAGGTAACCGCGGGTTGGCCGCTCGCGATGGACATCATGACCGCTCGCCACGACGCGGTCGCACGACTCGCGCAGATGGTCGTGGCCGACACGAAACTGTTCGGCACCCTCGACGGAGGCACGGACGAGCCTGCGATCGACATGCATTCCGTGCACCACCTGCTCAAAGAGGTGAACGGCACGCTGCTCCGGAGACCTTCCTGGTACTACGACACCCGCATTCAGGGCGACGGCATCGTTGATATCCAGTCCCACATGGTCGACGAGGCTCAGTGGATTCTCGGTGACGGCCCGGGCTTCGTATTCGAGCGAGACTACGAGCTCGAAAACGCGTGTCGCTGGAACACCCGGGTACCACGCGAACTCTTCCACGCTAGCACCGGTGTCGAGGAATTCCCGGCTGTGCTGGCGCGGTACGTGGATGCCGGGGTGTTGCACCTCGCCTGCAACAGTGAGATCCGGTATCGCCTTCGCGGAGTGGCCGTCCGGCAGCGAGCGGAATGGGGTCGGCGCGAACCCGACGGCGGTGGCGATGCACACCGGATGACCGTCCGAGGCGAGCACGCAACGGTCGTCGCGCGCCGCGGACCCGAGACCGGCTTCCGGAGTGAACTGCACGTCGTGCCGCGCGAACCGGCACGCGGCTTCGGGATGCGCCTCTCGGAGAAGCTTGCCGCATGGGGGGCCGAGCGGCCCGGCCTCTCGCAGCGCCAGTCCGAGCTCGGGCACGAAATTGTCATCCCAGCTGAGCTCCATACCCCGCACGAAGCACACTTTCCGATGGTTCTCGACGACTTCCTCGATCTTCTCGACAGCGGCGATTGGCCTGCTGCGCTCGCCGCGCGGATCCGTTCGCGTTACGTACTTCTCGCGCGGGCACAGGCGCACTGCGCTGCGGGTCGCGACTGACGAGTTCCCAACTGTGCCGGGTGGTCCGAATTCAGGCGTCGCACGTCACTGCCTACCGATGGAGAACACGGATGGGTACTCGTATCGAGGTGATCGAAGCTGACATCACGTCGTTGTCGGTGGACGCTGTCGTCAATGCCGCCAATTCCACATTGCTGGGCGGCGGCGGTGTCGATGGCGCCATTCACCGGGTGGCAGGCCCACGCCTTCGGGAAGACTGCGGTGCCTTGGGCGGTTGCCGCACTGGTGACGCTAAGGTCACCAGCGGACATGACCTCCGCGCTCGTTGCGTCATCCACACCGTCGGCCCTGTCTGGAAGGGCGGCGAAGCTGGAGAGGCGGTACTCTTGGCCAGTTGCTATCGACGTTGCTTCGAGATTGCCGCCGAGAGACAGTTCGCGTCGATCGCATTTCCCGCGATCAGCGCGGGGGCCTATGGCTACCCCTTACAAGATGCGACACAGATCGCTGCAGTCCAGACAAGAAACCACCTGGAGCGCGGCAGCGACCTAGACAGAATCGTGTTTGCATGCTTTGGCGAGGAGGTACGGGAAGTGTATCTGGCGACTTTTGAAGACATTTTCGGGCCGAACCTTTTCTCCACCGACATACCGGGTACCCCCTGACCGCGGCCGGTACACGCGCTGGGCCAGGCGGCGGGAGCCGTGTGCGACTGGCATCGGGAGCAGACCCGTCGAAATCGGCCGGCAGCAGAATTCGGGCGCCCGTGACGGCTGCTCAGGACCCCCGCCGATGTGTCGCGCCATCTGCGAACAGACTGATGTCCACTCGGCATTGGACTGACGGGCCATGCGGGCTAGCGGGAGGCGGGCAGCGCGATCATCAGGGCTGAACGCTCGCTAGGAACGGCAGTAATTCGGCGAGTAGCTCATCCGGCGCCTCCTCAGGAATGAAATGGCCACAATCCAGTGCCCTGCCGCGAACGTCGTTTGCTCGCATTCGCCAGACGTTCAACATGTCCAGCGACGTGCCGGTTTGCCAGCCGGGGCGCTTCGGCATCTTGCCGGCCCACAGGACGAGAGTCGGACAGGAAAGCTTTGTCCCACGGTCTTCCCGGTCGTGTTCAAGATCAAGCGCCACGGCTCGATAGTCGGCACACATTGCGCGGACGGTGTCGGGATCTGAGAAGCAACGGAGATACTCCGCGTAAGCTTCGTGGTCAAATGCATTTGGGACTGCCGTCCATTGGTCGAGCAGGAAGTCCAGGAAAAGCTTGGCATTGCCGGTAATCAAGGTTTCCGGGAAAGGGAAGGGCTGACGCATCAGATGCCAGTGAAACCAGGAAAATGCCAAGGTGGCATCCATGTGCTCGAACGCTTCTGCGGACGGCACCACGTCGAGATTGGTGAAGCTCAGGACCTTGCCCGGATGGTCCAGCGCCATCCGGAGGCCGACTCGCACCCCCCGGTCGTGGCCGACCAGATGAAAGCGCTCAAAGCCGAGCGTCCGCATTACCGCAACTTGGTCGTGGGCGGAAGTCCGCTTGCAGTACGCCGAATGATCCACGCCCGATGAGGGCGGTTTGTCGCTGTCGCCGTAGCCGCGGAGATCCGGGCACACCACGGTGAACCGTTCTGCCAGGGGCGGTGCCACCTTGTGCCATTCGACATGGCTTTGTGGATAACCATGAAGCAACAGTACCGGTGGGCCCGAACCGCCATGCCGAACAAAAATGCGGCAACCACCGGCGTCGACACGGGTTCCCGTAAATCCAGGAAACATGGGCGACCTCGGGCTCTTCGTCGTGGGGCTAACGCCCGACCACCATACGTGGCGGTGCCGCTGCTGCACACGGGTGTCCTTCGGCACCGGCCCGCACGAACCGAGTGCCACGCACTACGCCGGCCCCGGGGGGCTCCCGCCACGGCCAGCATTGCGATGAGGTTTCCGGCGTCCATGGCTGCGGCCCACGGTGGAGGCTAGGTTGGCCCGTCCAACCTTCCGATGCCAAAGCACCTTGGTCCGGGCGTTCAGTCGACCTGTTCGCCTGGCTCGTCGTCACTTATCCAGCGTCCTCCTTTGTCCAACGTTGCCAACAGAGCGCGTTCCGTCGGCTCTATTCGGACAGTGATGCTGGTGAGCGGCCAGTCGGCGCCTACAATCCGGTCCGAAGAGCACGTTGAGCAGGCCCTAAGTTGGAGTCGGGTGCCGAGCGATGAACACGAAACCATACGGGGTCGGCATGGTCGGGACGGGGCGCATCTCCGATCTACATGCCATCGAATACTTGCAGAACCCGCACGCAAGGATCGTGGCGCTCTGTGATCGGGATGTCGAACTTGCCCACCGACGTGCGTCCAAATGGGGAGTGGACGACGTACGTATCACCGGCGACATCGACGAACTACTTGCGGACCCGGAGGTGGACCTCGTCGAGATACTGCTGCCCCACCACCTGCATCTCTCTGCTGCCGAGAAGGCCATCGCGGCCGGAAAGATCGTCTCCCTCCAGAAACCGATGTGCATTTCCATCGAGGAGGCCGACCGGTTAGTCGCGGCGGCAGAGCTTTCCGAGCGACCGTTCAAGGTGTTCGAGAACTTCGTCTTTTTTCCGCCCGTGATTCGGGCAAAGCAGTTGATCGACGAAGGGGCGGTAGGGCGGCCGCTGGCGATCCGCTTGAAGAGCAACAAGGGGTCGAACCGGACCGCCTGGGAGGTGCCCGGGCCGACTCGTGCGTGGCGTCAGGAACGAGGCAGCGCGGGCGGCGGCCCGCTGGTGTTCGATGACGGACACCACAAGTTTGCACTGGCCTGGCACTTCATGGGCATTGCGAAGGAAGTGCATGCGTTCATCGGCAAGACGACCTATCCCGATGGGTCGTACGTGGACGCACCGTCGATCATCTCATTCCGGTTCCCTGGGAACCGGATCGGAAGCCTGGAGCTCGTTGATTCCCCGGAAATGGAGGTGATCACCAAGCACTACGCGCAGGACGACAAGGTGGAGATCACAGGCACCAAGGGGGTACTCTGGATCAATGTCGGCCACGGTCGCCTGGGCGATCCGGCGCCCGTAGCGCTCTATCGCGACGGAACCGTCACGACGTACCACGACATGGCGACAGGTTGGGAGGAGAGCTTCGTGCTGTCAACGCGCCATTTCCTGGAGGTGCTTCGGAATGGTGGCTCGCCAGTGCTAACGGCCGTGGAGGGCAGACAGGTGCTGCGGTTTGCGCTGGCAGCCGAGGAATCGGCTCGGACCGGCCGGACCGTACGTATCACGGCCGATTAAGGCAGGAGTCCGACGCCCATGGAATCACTGCCAACGACGATTCCTTCCGGCGTCGAGAAACGTGCGGCGTGGTTGGCACGGGCCGGCGGGATCGAAAAGGCAATCCGCGGTGGCTTGTTCTCCGCACCGGTCGCGTTGCCGCTGGTCGAAACCCTGGTGCTAGGTCTGATGCGCCAGGGCGTCACCAAGTATCTCGCCATATTCGGGCACGGCTCCACGACCATCGGCGAGATCCTGCGCATCTATTCGAAGCACGGACTGGTGCGGTGCTGGCAGTTTCGCAATGAGGTTGAGATGGCCCACGCGGCGACCGCGCTCCGCTGGATCTACGGGGAGCCTTCGGCAGTGGTTACGTCGATCGGGCCAGGCGCCTTGCAGGCGATGGCTGCCTCGCTCGTGAGCGCTTCCAACGGCGTCGGTGTCTATCACCTGTACGGGGACGAGACCACCCACGGGGAAGGCTACAACATGCAGCAGGTCCCCAAGCCCGTGCAGGGCCTGTTCGGCCAGATTACGTCGCTGATGGGTCAGTCCTACACCTTGCACAGCCCCGGAGCGTTGCGGGCAGCGCTCCGGCGCGGTGCCGTGACCGTGTTCCATCCATGGCGCCCGGGTCCGTTCTACATCAACCTGCCGCTCAACACGCAGCCGCGGGAGACCCGGATCCGGGTCGACGCGCTGCCCGAGCTGCCACGGCTCGCGCCCGCCGTTCCGGGCACCGACGAAGGCCTGGCTGAGGCAGCCCGCCTGATTGCTGAATCGAGGCGCGTGGCCATCAAGGCCGGGGGTGGAGCCCGTTCGTGCGCAACAGCTGTCCGGGAGTTCGCCGAACGCACCGGTGCCGCCGTCGTACTGGGACCCAGTTCGACGGGCGTGCTGCCGGATTCCCATCCGCAGAACATGCACGTCGGCGGTTCCAAGGGATCCATCAGCGGCAACTACGTCATGGACGAGGCTGAAATCCTGGTGGTGATCGGGAGTCGCGCCGTGTGCCAGAGCGATTGCTCGGGAATCGGCTGGCCGAACGTCCGGGACGTCATCAACATCAACGCGGATCCGATAGACGTCCAGCACTACAACCGGACAACCGCACTCTGCGGGGATGCCGGCCAGGTACTCAGGCGATTGCACGCACGCATCGTTCGTGACTACCCGGGATGCGCTGAGGCGAAGACTGACTGGTTGAAGGCGTGCGCCGAGAAGAAGTCGGAGTGGTGGAAATTCAAGACCGCACAATTCAACGCCGAACTCCCGCTGGACCCGGTGTGGGGACGGCGCGTCCTGTCCCAGCCGCAAGCCATCAAGATCGCTTCGGATTTCTGCAAGGAACGCGACGTGCTCAAGCTGTTTGACGCCGGGGACGTGCAGGCGAACGGATTCCAGATCGTCGAAGACGACAAGCCGTTCGAGACCTTCACAGAGGCGGGCGCGTCGTACATGGGGTTTGCGGTATCGGCTTTGCTGGCTGGTGCCATTGCGGATCAGGGCCGCTATGCGATGGCCTTTACTGGTGACGGTTCATTCATGATGAACCCGCAGGTCCTCATTGACGGCGTCGAGCACGGCGTGCACGGAACCATCCTTCTTCTCGACAATCGCCGAATGTCGGCGATCAGCGAACTGCAGGTCGCGCAGTACGGTGAAGCGTTTCGCACATCCGATTCCGTTGTCGTTGACTACGTGCAGATGGCGTCGTCAATAAATGGGGTCATGGCTTTGTACGGCGGTGATGACGGCGAAGCTCTGAAGGCTGCGCTGCGCGCGGCCTATGCGCATTCGGGCCTCAGCCTGGTGCACGTTCCGGTCTATTTCGGACCGGATGCCGCGTCGGGCATGGGGGCCTATGGCCGATGGAACGTGGGGAGTTGGTGTGAGGAGGTGGAGCGAGACTACGAACACACGCTGATCTGACACGCGCACGCTGTGCTCACGACCATTTGCGGTTCGGACGCACCCATGGATCCGTTGTCAATAAGAATCCCCCGCCGCGCCAAGCGCGGCGGGAGTTACCGTGCTCACGATATGTTTAGGTTTGGGCTCTTACCACTTGTATTGCCATCGAACACCGTGGATCCAGAATTCATCGGTCACGGATTCGTCTTCGCCATAGGTACCGCTGGTGGCTTCGTTTAGGCCCACGCGAATTGTGTTGAACATGATGCGTGTATTGCCGTCGAGGTACCAGTTCAGACCGAGAGTGACGTTCGACTGCTTCCCGTAGTGTGACGGAGTTGCTGTGTCGATACCGAAGTCCATGACACTGTATCGAGCAGCAAGTTCGATTACGCCCGTGCCCTTTAGCGGGAACGGGTTCTTGACCTTCGGTCCAGACCAGGCGCCCTTCTTCATGCTGTAGCGCTTGGCGCCGCCGATTACGTAACCGGCCTGCACGTAGTACCCGTCGGCTTCCACGTCCGGGCCGGAGGATTTCTCAAACGTACCGTTGATGTATTCGGTCTGGGCCCAGAACGGACCGTTCAGATAGGCGAGTTCCAGACCGTAGTGGACCATTGCGTCGAGACCGCTGTTCTCGCTGGAGCCGTACAGTAGCTTGTAGTCCGCGACGTTTAGTTCGGTCCGGTAACCCCAGCGCGCTGAAGCAACCGGGCCACCCGAGCGGTCCATCCAGCCGCCTAGGTGCAGTGCAGACGTCTTGGTCTTGATCGGCGCGTAGACCGCACGAACCGTGAAGCCCACGTCTTCCGCACCGCCGCCGATACCATCTATCTCGGTATCTCCCCGGGCATGAACCGCAGCTTCGATAAGGCTTTGCGCGCCGTACACCCAGATTTGCGCGTTGACGGCCTTCGGACCCAGAGTCTTGTCGGTGAACATGTCGACCGGTAGCGAGCGTTCAATGAAGCTGATGTCGTTCGAGGACGTACTTTCTTCAAACGTGACCGGGATTTTCATCTTCCCGAAGCCGATCTTGATCATTTTCGACGGCGAGTAATAGATCGCGGCTTCGTCGATCTCGGCTTCGTTGTCGTCGTCGGCCGAACCGCCGACATCGATCGTCAGGTTGTAGGAAAACCCGCCGGACTTGCCTTTAACGCCCAAGCGGCCACGCCGCAGGTTCGTGCCTGTGTCGAAATTCTCGCCCTCGAACTTGTCGGACGGGTAGATACCCACGTCCCAGTGCAGACGTCCCGTCAGCCCAACCGAATTGCCCCCCTTCGAGATTGAGAGCCCGGGGCCAACCGTGATCTTGGGCTCGTCGCCCTTTACGGCCTGTGCTTCAGCCTGAGCCGCCTGCTGTGCCTCAAGGCCATTCAGCTTGATCTGCAGGTTCTGAATGGCCTCCTTCAGAGCTTGGATCTCGGCGTTCTGCTCTGCCTCGGCATCCTGTGCCAAGGCGGGGCCTGCGGCCGCGAGGCCGGCCATCAGCGCGGCCGCAGCCGCTAGTGCACTCAGCGTGCGGTTCATGGAAGAACCCTCCCGGTAATTCAGGGTGGTAGTGGGCTATTGCCTCGTAACGCGGCGAGGGTGGCGGTCGCGGTGCGCCGGTCCCCGCGTGCAAACCTGCCGGTGGTTTGTTGCGTTTCCTTTACAGCAGCGTGACGATTGCGGGTTGGAGTTCGATTGCTGCGTGTCAAGCGGTTGAACCAATGTCGTAAACGGGGGGAACCATTCATCGTGTCGCATTTGGAACTGGGTATGACATTTCCGGCACGATCGAAGGCGGACACGCCGGTTGCAGCGCTTCGCAGCGTGGCCAGGAAGCCCGTACGGATCTCGCCCGTTTCTGGCTTCTTTGGCTCCTCGGTGGCAGGCTAACGGGGCGTCGACGAGCCAGAGGGCCACTACATGCGGCTGATGTCATCTGGACCGGCGTTGCCGCCGGAAGTCCTGACGGTGGAACAAATGGCGGCGGCCGACCGCGCCGCCATTCGTTCCGGCACACCCGGCATCGTGCTGATGGAAAATGCCGGGCGGGCAGTTGCGGAGGCCGTGGAAGCTCGCTGTCCGAGCGGTACCGTCGTGGTCTTGGTCGGGCCGGGCAACAACGGCGGCGACGGATTCGTCGCGGCGAGGCATCTCGCGCGACACGGGCGGGACGTCCGCCTCGCACTCTTCGGTGCCCGCGAAGCGCTGACCGGCGACGCGGCCTTGGCCGCCGCCCGCTGGATGGGCGAAATCCATGCCTGGGACCCTGCGCTCATCGAGGGGGCGGCGACGGTCGTGGACGCGGTATTCGGCGCCGGATTGTCGCGGCCGCTACCGGTCAGCGTGCAATCCATGTTCGATGCGGCTCGGGATCTGCCTTGCGTCGCCGTAGATCTTCCTAGCGGGGTCCAGGGCGATACCGGCGACGCGTCGACGGGCGTACTTCCGGCCCAGGCAACCGTCACCTTTCACCGGCTGAAGCCGGCGCATGTCCTTTTTCCCGGTCGCGCCTTGGCTGGCGAGATCGTGCTCGCTGATATCGGCATCCCGGCGAACGCCGCAACGGGAGTGGCTCTCCTCAATGGTTCCGAACTCTGGCGCGAGCAGTTGCGGCAGCCAGACTGGCGCAGCCATAAGTATCAGCGTGGCCACGTGGTGGTCGTAGGCGGCCCGCCTCAGCGCGCTGGCGCTGCGCGTCTTGCCGCACATGCCGCGTTGCGCACGGGAGCAGGACTGGTAACGCTTGCGGTGCCTAGTGACGCGCTCGTCGCATACATTGGCGATCCGAAGGCTCTGATGGTGGCGCCCGCTGCCGAGCCCGACTCCTTGCAGGGACTGATCGCGGATACAAAGGTCCGGGCGGTCGTCTTGGGACCCGGTAACGGCGTGGGACCTGCGACCCGGAGGCGGGTGGCCGTTGCAGCGGAGGCTGGCCTGCCTCTGGTGCTGGACGCCGATGCGCTGACGAGCTTTGTCGATGAAGTCGATTGCTTGGGAGCCCTCTGCACAACCGCGAAGGCGGTCGTGTTGACGCCGCACGATGGGGAGTACCGGAGACTGTTTCCCGACATTCAGGGGGATCGCGTGGTTCGGGCACGGGCGGCAGCCGAACGAACAGGCGCCGTGGTGGTCAGCAAGGGGCCGGATACCGTCGTGGCCGGCAGGGACGGGGGTGTCATCATCAATGCCAATGCGCCGGCAAGTTTGGCGACGGCAGGTTCGGGTGATGTGCTGGCCGGAATCATCGGAGGCCTGCTGGCCACGGGCATGGAGCCCTTCACGGCAGCCGCTGCGGGCGTTTGGCTGCATGGCGAAGCTGCATCAGTGCACGGTACGGGTCTGATCGCAGATGATCTGCTGAGTGGTCTCCCGTCTGCTCTCCAGTCAGCGCAATGCTAACCCCGCAGAACGGCGGTTCGCTACCACGGTCCTACCGCTCTGGGCCGGGGACAGGACCTTATGATGGATTGAAATTCCCTATGCGACTTGACGACTCTGGAGAACAAAGACACCCTGCACATCGACGGGCTCCGTGTAACGCGTTCTAAGGTTGTTCCTACCATGAGATTGTTGTTGCGTTCGGCGCGCCAATTCGGCGTGCCGGCGTTGGGTGCGGTTGTGCTCGTCGCAGCCGGATTCGGCGCAGTTCCCGTCGTCGCCCAAGAAACCTTGCCTGAGGTTGAGGTCATCGGCGTTACCCCGATGCCTGGTACTGGAGTGGCACGCGATCGCGTTCCTGCTGCAGTCCAAACGATCACGGACGAGGAAATCGACGCGCTGCAACCGCGCAATTTGACCGACCTCGTCGAACAGACGTTGCGCGGTGTCAGTGTGACGGATGTGCAAAACAGCCCGTACCAGCAGAACCTTTCGTACCGCGGCTTCACGCTCTCGCCGCTTCTCGGGGAGGCGCAAGGGATCGCCGTGTACTTGAACGGTGTCCGCGTCAACGAGGGCTTCGGCGACACCATGCAGTGGGACCTGGTGCCGGAAGCGGCGATTCGGCGGATCGATCTCGTGGGTGGCAACCCTGCGTACGGTCTGAACGCGCTGGGTGGCGCTTTGTCGCTCCAGACGCAGAGCGGCCTCTCTTTCAGCGGCTCGGAGTTGGAAGTCAAGGGTGGCTCGCACGGCCGTCTCGACACTGCGGTGCAGGTGGGCGGCAAGCTCGAAGCGACAGCAGTGTACGTGGCCGCAGAGCGGGGCGAGGAGGACGGCTGGCGCGACCACAGCGACAGCAGCATTCTGCGGCTGTTTGGTGATGCGACGCACGTCTTCGATCGTGGCTCCCTCGGTTTCAGTGCCCTGTTTGCCCGGACCGAAATCACCGGGAACGGCGCGACGCCGGAGGATTTACTCGGAATTCGACGGGAATCTGTGTTTACGTACCCGGACATCACTGAAAACGAATTGGGCATGTTCACGGCACGTGGGGAATTTGAAGTTTCGGACAATCTGCGGATATCGGGCTTGGTCTACCACCGGGGATTGCAGCGCGACACGATCAACGGAGACGAATTCGACGGTGGGTTCGGTGATGACGGCTTCCTGCGTGCCGGAGAGGGTGAAGATGATGATGACGACGACGACGACAACGGAAACGGCCACGTCATGAACGGCAATGGTGATGACGATGACGAGGAGGAGGAACAGACCATCCTGTTCGGCTCGGTCGAGGGGGCCGGCGGCACGCCGGAGGCGATTTACCTGTTTGGTGACGACGATGATGACTTCCCGACGGCGGGCGCACGCAACCTGACCTTCACCGACACCCAAACCCAAGGGATTTCGCTGCAGGCAGACTTGACCTACGGGGCGCACCAGGTGGCGTTCGGAACGGTGTACGACCAGTCCGAAACTACCTTTTCGGGCCACACGCTCGTTGGCGAGATGGAAGCGGACCGGAACGTGCCAGCGATGCTCTTCGCCGACGGTCAACCGCGCATCGTGACTCATGAGTGCGAAGCGGATGACTTCGAAGCCGATGAAGCAGAGTGTGAGGAGGAACTCGAGGAGTCCGACGCGGGACCGCTCGATGTGGTTTCGGACTCGCAGGCATGGGGGCTCTACGTTTCCGATACGATGGCCCTGTCCGATCGCACCGACGTGACATTCAGCGGGCGCTTCAACCACGTTGCCATCGATCTCCAGATCGACGATGACGACACCGAGTCCCACACCTTCCGGCGTTTCAATCCAGCCGTTGGATTGACCCACCGCCTGACTGACCGAATGACCGTGTTTGCCGGCTACCGTGAGGCGAACCGGGCGCCAACGGCTGCGGAACTTGGCTGCGCCGATCCCGAGGAACCGTGTCGCCTGCCGAACGCCTTCATCGCTGACCCGCCGCTGGACCAAGTGGTGACACGCTCGGTCGAGGGTGGCCTACGAGGACGCACGGCAACCGCAGTTGGTCCCCTGGCCTGGGAGGTGTCCGCGTATGCGAGCACGAATCGGGACGACATCATCTTTGTTGCGGTTCCGGAAACCGGCGCGCAGCCGGGTCTCGGGTACTTCCAGAACTACGGTGAGACCCGACGTGCAGGCTTCGACGGTCAGATCGGAGGCAGCTTTGATCGCTGGGATTGGAATGCCAACTACAGCCATGTTCGGGCCACGTTTGCAGAGGACGCGGAACTTCCCGGCGCTAACCATCCGGAAGGCAGGGAGATCGAGGGTGCAGACGAAGCCAAGCTGATCGACGTCAGCTCGGGCGACACGATCCCCGGTATCCCGGAGCATTCGGTGAAGGTCGGGCTCGGCTACACCCTTGACAACGGTTTGCGCATCGGCGCGAACTGGGTGGCCCGTTCCGGCGTGTACCTGCGCGGCGACGAGTCCAATCAGTTGGCCCAGACGAACGACTACAACGTCGTCAACCTGACGGTCGACTGGACCTTCGGGGCTCTGACACTGTTTGGGCGGATCGAGAACCTCCTTGGCGAGGACTACGAGACGTTTGGTATCCTCGGTGAGTGCGAGCTTGAGGAGGAAGGCGAGCCGTGTGAAGGCGAAGTCGCCATTCTGAACCACGGCCTCCCTGACGACGTGCACCACACGAATCGCTTCCTGTCGCCGGGAGCCCCGCAGTCCTTCTACATCGGGATGCGCTATCACTTCTAGCTGCAGTGCCGTCTGATTGCGGGGCCGATTGGGTTCGGGTTTTTTCGGATGTTCCGAAATGACCGCCATGTATACAGTTGGCCCCGCAACGGAATGCACGATGTACGGAGTACGATATGCCGGAACTGAGCCTGGAGCACTGGAATGCTGCGGCAGACCTGCTCCAAAAGGGGGGCGCCGTCATGTACGTCCTGCTCCTCTTGTCGGTCTCGTCGCTGGCAGTGATTCTTTTGAAACTATTGCAGTTTTGGAGAATCGGTGCGAGGCGTTCTGGCATGATGGAACTCATCGCGACCGGATCTACCCACGAAATCCGGCGCCGAATGGCGCTGTCGCGCCATCCGGCTGCGCGCGTGGTCGAAACGGCACTCGACACGGGTCATCTGCCGCGTGAACTCCAGGAAGCCGAGATCGAACGCATCGGGTCGGTCGAAATCCGCACCCTGGAGACGTACATTCGCTCACTGGAGGTGGTGGCGAACTTGAGCCCGCTGATTGGGCTCCTCGGGACCGTGATCGGAATGATCAAGGCGTTCGGGCGCCTAGAGGAGGCGGGCGCACGGGTGGATCCCAGCCAGCTTGCTGGCGGGATCTGGGAGGCACTCCTCACGACTGCTTTCGGACTGATTGTGGCGATTCCGGCGCTTGGTGCCGTGCACTACTTTGAACGCAAGATTGAGGGGGTGCGAGCGCTGATGCGCGACGCGGCCGCCCGCGTGATCGCGTCGCAGTCGGTCTAGGGAGTCGTCGCCGGCATCGGCAAGCAATCAGGATTCCACCATGAACTTCGGCGAACAGGAGCGCCGCCGCGCGGAACTTTCGATCGCGCCGTTGATCGACATCGTGTTCCTCTTGCTGGTGTTCTTCATGCTGGCCGGATCGTTCCTGAACCTGGAAGCGCTAGATCTTGCGAGCCCGGGTACCGCAACCGCGGCGGGAGGCGGCGGCGAATCAGACGCGCTCGTGATCCGCTTGCACGACGACGGAGCGGTGACGTTCGGGAACGTTGTGGTTGACCCGGATGAGATCGTCGAGCGTGTCGAGCGGGCGCGAGCAGAAGACGCTGATCTGAAGGTGGTGGTAGTGGCGCCTTCCCAGGAGGCGGTGCAACGACTGATAACAGTCGTCGACGACATCCGTATGGCCGGGGTCGAGGCCATCGCGATCGCGGTGCGAGACGAACTGTGAAATTCGAGGGAGCCCCGCGCCATCGGCAGCACGCGATCAACATGGTGCCTTTGATCAATATCGTCTTTTTGCTGCTGATCTTTTTTATCCTGACCAGTACATTTCGAACCATCGATCCGATTGACCATCAGCTCCCGGAGGCTGACAGCAGCGAGCCCGGTGTCGCGGTTGAGGCTGTGTTAACAGTGGCGGCCGACGGCGAACTCACGATCGACGGGGAACCGGTGGCCCGGGGTAGCCTTCCGGCAACCTTTCGCGCGGCGGTGGCGGCAGACAAGACGACGCTCCTGATCAAGGTGGCGCAGTTGGCCACTATCTCGATGCTCCGCGACGTCATGGATGAGGCCAAGGTGGCGGGCTTTGATCAGGTGCTGCTTGCCACGCGCCGGACCGAGCTCGAGGCACCGTGATCCCCCAGGCCGTTGCCCGCGGCGCAAACGAGATCAATTTTCTGGATGTGACAGGAGCCGCCATTGTTGCCGTTGCGCTCCACGTCATGGTCCCGGCAGTCGTCGGGATCTGGGCGCTGAGCGAGCCCGAACTCGATTTGGAGAATTACATTTCCCTCGAGCTCGGGCACGACGTACCTCTCGGAGACTTGCCGCCCGACGCACTGGCGGCAGCCCTGCCGGACCAGGATGTTCTGCCGCCGGCAAATGAGCCTCCCGCCGCCCTGACGCCACCGCCCGAGACCCCACCTGTGCCTACGGACACGCCGCCGCCCGTAGTCGAGACCGTCCCCGACCTCCCGCAACCGCCGCCAGAGATTGAAGCTCCCCCGACGCCGGTGACGCCCCAGACAAGATTGCTGGAGCCGGAACCGACCGAAGTTCTCGTTGAGCCCGTGCCCGAACCGCCACCACCACCGGAAGTACTGCCGGAGCCCGAGCCCGAGCCGCTGAGCGAGCCCGAGCCGCCCGCCGTGCCCCAGCCGCCGGAACTTCCGGATACCCCGCAACCACGTCCCGACGTCGCACCTCCACCTGCCCCAACAGAAGTGCGGCCGGTCGAGCCGCCCCCGCTGGAGCAGGTGCTGGTACCTGATCTCGAACCGCCACCGCCACCGCCCCCCGCCGTGCCTGCACCTGAAACCGTAGTCGAACCCGACCTTGCTCCGCCGCCACCGCCGCCTCCTCCAGCTCCCCCGGCTTCACGAACGGCACCGGCCACGGTCACACCACCGCCGGCACGCACGACCGAGGCACCGCCGCCGGTCGCCGCCAACGTACCGATTGCTGCACCCACGCCCGTAGAGGCTCCGCCATCTGCGGAACCCCCGCCGGCGCCCCAAGCGCTGTTGGCGTCGGCGCCCCCTGCGGTGACTGCCCCGCCGGCGCCGCCGGCACGCCCCGAGTCGGCCTCGGCCAGGGCGGCGCGTGAGGCGGGGGTTCCAGAGGCCTACTACGTCCGCCTGCGTGGCCAGATCAGCACGATCGCGGCCCGAAGCTATCCGCGCCGCTCTCTCGATCTAGGCGAGGAGGGGACCGTCGTCATGCTGATCCGGGTACGCGAGGACGGGAGCGTCGTCGACATCACGATCGAGGAGGAACGCACGAACGCATCGCTTCGCATCCGGCGAGCAGCGCAAAGAGCGGTGTTGCGCGCGGCACCGTTCGAACCGCTGCCGGCAGGGGCGGGTGTCAAGTCGATCCTGTTGCCAGTGGTGTACCGGATCGCCGAACGCTAGAGACGGCCAGCCGGTCCAATACTTGGCGAGTGGAGGATTTGCGACCGCCGGCAGCGGGCTGCTGGTATCTGGACACCGCAGCGCTAGCGGACTATGAAACGAGTCATCTCGGTCGTACGGTTAGCGGCCGACCATATGGCGCCTGGCAGCGAGGAGGAGCCGCTGCCGGCGACAACAGCGAGGGTGTTCCCCGAGCGGGCACCCGGAAAGGTCTCCTCGTACCGTGATGAGAACACGAGCCTTGTCGTCGCGGCATGCGGCCGCCGCGCTTCTCCTGTCAGCCTGCTTGCTCTGTGGTCCTGTGTCCATGGTGACCGCGGACCAAACTTCTGGAGCGGTTGCTCGGGTATATGCCGACATCGCAATTGCCGGCTACGAAGATTCACTCTTGCGGGCAGGGCTGCTGCAGCAGGCTGTAACAGACCTGATTGAAGCGCCTTCCAGTGCCACGCTGGCGGCCGCAAGAGAAGCCTGGAAGCAGAGCCGGATTCCCTACATGCAAACCGAGGTGTTCCGGTTCGGAAACACGGTGGTCGATGACTGGGAGGGACGGGTGAACGCCTGGCCACTCGACGAAGGTTTGATCGACTACGTGGTCGGTAACCCGGATGCGGTCAACGTCATCGCCAATCGCACACTGCTGATCAACGGCACCTCCGTGACGGCGGATCCGATCGACGTTGCCTTGCTGCAAGACGTGCTGCACGAAGCCGAGGGCATCGAGACGAACGTTGCGACCGGCTATCACGCCATTGAGTTCTTGTTGTGGGGACAGGACTTGCACGGGACCGGGCCGGGGGCTGGAAATCGCCCAGCGACGGATTTTGACCCGGCCCGCTGCACAGGCGGAAACTGCGAGCGACGAGTCGCCTATTTGCGCACGGCTACGGACCTATTAGTAGCCGACCTCGAGTGGATGACGGGCGCGTGGCGTGAGGGCGGGGCCGCCCGCACTTCCCTGGAGAATCTGGACGCGGCAGGTGTTGTACGCGTGATCGTAACCGGGCTGGGCAATCTTGCGGCCGGCGAGCTCGCGGGGGCCCGCATGCAGGTCGGTCTGGAGTTGCACGATCCGGAGGAGGAGCACGATTGTTTTTCCGACAACACGCATGAATCCCACTACTGGGATGCGGTGGGGTTGCGAAACGTCTACATGGGGCGATACCACAGGGTTGATGGATCGATGATCGAGGGTCCGTCACTGTCCGAACTGGTCCGTGCCGCCGACCCTGAACTCGACCGGAAGCTTCATGATGGAATCGACCGGGCGATCAGGCGAGTCGATGCGATTCGGGATGCTGCCGCCGGTGGAAAGGCCTATGACCAACTGCTGGCTCCAGACGATCCCGAGGGAGGCGAGCTGATCGGCGAGGCCATCCAGGCGCTCATCGCTTTCAGCGAGCAGCTCAGGGAAGTCGGGCCGCTGCTTGGCGTCGGCGAGTTCCAGTTCGAGATCGAGGGATAGGATCGGCTTCCCGGGAAAACACCCTTGATTGCCCGCATTACCTCGGACACCGTCGCGCGCCTGGCAAAGGCGGCAAGGGTACTGCTGCTTGGTCTGGTGATCGTCCATGGTGCAGCCGCGGCCAACGGTCCCGATGGGGCGCCACGGTCCTCCGCAGATGCAAAGCTGGCTGCGGAGCTGACCGCATGGCCCGGGGACTTCTCCAGACCGGAGGCATACGAAGGTCACGCAGGGGGAGCGGGGACAAGTTTCCACGCGCCGACTCGAAATGCGTTCTCGCATCCGGCCCAGAATCTTGCCCCTTCCCAACGCACCCGATTCCGGGTGGGAGACGCGATCTTTCGCAAGCTTTGGGTAACGGCCCCAGCTTCCACGGCGGCGTCAGACGGGTTGGGTCCGCTGTTTAATGCCCGATCCTGTCAGCGATGCCACCGCAAGGACGGTCGCGGTCGGCCGCCACTCAACGAGGACGATCGAGGCGGCACGCTGCTCCTGGCCTTGACGCATCCGGACGGCGCAGATCCGGTGTACGGCAGACAGTTGCAGACCCACGCGGTCCCGGGAATCCCGGCCGAAGGCAAGATCTCGATCACGCACCGAATGATCCCGGTGGCGGGGCAACCGGATCTCGAACTCCGCAGCCCCCAGTACGGTGCACTGAACCTCAGCTGGGGGCCGCTGGATCCACGGACTGGACTGTCTCCACGGGTAGCACCGCCAATGATCGGGCTCGGACTACTGGAGGCGATACCCGACGCAGATATCCTGGCCCATGCGGACCCTGACGACGCTGATGATGACGGGATTTCTGGCCGGCCGTCCTGGGTGGCTGCGGAGGCCGGCGGCGCCCCTGTGCTCGGCCGGTTTGGTTGGAAGGCTGCTGTTCCCACCGTCCGCATGCAGGCAGCGAAAGCCTTCTTCGAGGACATCGGCATCGGCAGCGGGCTGTTTCCGGGGTCCGCCGGCGCCTGCACGGAGGTGCAAGCCGAATGCCGGAATGCGCCCGGTGGAGACCACAATGACGACGGGATCGAGATACCGGCACGGTTGTTCGACCAAGTCGTGTTTTACTCGCGGAACTTGGCGGTGCCGGCCAGACGGGATCCCGACAATCCGGACATCCTGGCCGGAAAGCGGATCTTTTTTGACAGTGGCTGCGCCGACTGCCACGTGCCGAAGTTCGTAACCCAACGAACCGCGGACCGACCCGAACACAGCTTCCAGTTGATCTGGCCCTATACGGACCTGCTGCTGCATGACATGGGCGAGGAACTTGCCGACACCGGAGCTGACCCGCTGCGTCGCGAATGGCGAACGCCGCCCCTCTGGGGCATTGGTCTGACCGAGACCGTGAGCGGCACGTTCAGGTTGCTGCACGATGGTCGGGCCGACGGGCTCATGGAGGCCATCCTTTGGCACGGAGGAGAGGCCGCCGCGTCGCGAGACCGCGTGGTGCAGTTGTCAGAGGAGGAACAGGAGCGCCTGCTGGAGTTCCTACGCTCACTCTAGTACGCGACGGTTCGGTCGGTGTCCCAACCGTGTCCGAGCGAAGCTGACTGCCAGCTTGGAAGGCCGTTCCGGCCGACAGCGAGCCATTCCGGGTCGGCATCAGCCGCCAGCCAGCAAGAAGAGCCTACATTGTGCTCCGCGTACTCCCTTTCGCACTCCTCTGCCCGAGTGTCGCTGCCGCGCAAAGAGCAACCCGACGTTGCTGCGCAGTCAGAACTGTCGCGGAGAGGTCTGCCCGAGCGGATGACTTCCCTGTCGTTGGCTGTGCCGCGAACAACGCATCCTGAGACTGTACAACGAAGGCTTGAACGGACCCTGCCGTTGCGGAGCAATTTCCTGTGCACCCAAATCCGATGTTTCGACGGGAGCCGCGCACACACTTGCTGGCATTCGCCAAAGAGCGCGGCTTCGGCGCGTTCACGATCGTGGGCTCGGAAGGAGTGATTGCCGCTCATGCCCCCTTTGTGGTGCAGGAGGAGCGAGTTGCCGCCCATTTGGTCAGAGGCAACCCGGTGGTTCGCGCCCTGCAGGGTGGCCCACTTTCAGCGCTGCTGATCGTTGCGGGTCCGGACGGGTACATATCGCCGGACTGGTACGGTACCGACGGGCGGGTACCTACCTGGAACTACGTTGCCGTCCACCTTCGAGGGACGTTGCGGCAGGTTGCACAATCTAAAATTCGCGCGCATCTTGACCAGCTTTCCGCCAATTTCGAGGAACGGCTGGCGCCAAAGCCCCCTTGGACGACGGACCAGGTTGACACGGCAGTGCTGGCCGATCTGACGCAGCAGATTGTTCCGGTGGCGATGACGATCGTATCGGTTGAGGGCACGTTCAAGCTCAACCAGAATCGCACGCCCCGGGAACGTGCAGGCGCCACGTCAGCACTCGATGGGGGAGCTACGCCGGGCCTGGACACCCGTGCTCTGGCAGCACTCATGCGGGCTCGCGCGGAAGCTGGCGATCCGTAGTCGCGCTGCCTTGCGAGCCCGCCGACGGACATCGTGACGGCCCTGCAGGATCAGTTGTCGTGATGGACACCTCCGCGGCTTCTGGCTGACCAATCACGTAGGCCGGGGATCGCGGCAGGACTGCTTGGCATTAGGAGCTTGACCGGGGAGCCGGACACCGTGCTAACGAGTCGCTTCATATCGGTAGGGTTCGCTGGTGCGTCTCGAGCGGTCGGGGTAGGCCGTCATGTTGTGCTGGAACGCATCCCCCGCCGTCGGAAAGGACCCGGCCATGGCACGCTTTTCAGCGAGGTGGCCGCCTGAGAATCTGGGAACCGGGGTGGCCGCCAACGGCTATCGGCGGGCGCAACCCTGTCGCGCGAAACGGGTCCCGGCGAAGCAAGAACCGGACTGCAAGCCTGAACAGTTCACTCCGGACGTTGTCAGCTCTGCGCAGGTTCCGGAGAGCAGAGGCGTGCGATCATCTTTTCGCCCCGAACTGCGGGCGCTTCAATAAGGATCCGGTCCCGGCGCAGGCGCATTGCCGTTGCTGGGGCTCGCGCGATGGGAGGCGGCGAGGGTAGAACGTTGATCAGGCCCCCTCCCAGGTTTGGCCGGCGCAGCTGAGCCGGCGCGGGAGACTATCGCAAGGGATCGACCACACTGAGAAACGGGAACCGATGAAAGTCGGTATCGCGGGTGCAGATCCGGCTTACGCCATTCTCACGCATCAGGACCGCGGTGCGCAGGTGGTGGAACAAGTTCCCGCTCACGTCGGGCAACTCCTTCATGACCTGTGCCAATACCGCCCCATGGCGAGACGTCGCTACGAGCAAGTCAAATCCAGGAGTTTCGAGCAACGCCGAGAGAAAATTCCAGGACTGTACCGGCTTCCACGGAGAGGCGGACGCACGTGGATGGGTGGTGACCCGTAGAAACTCGTAACCGATGCTCCAGGTTAGATACGCTGGCGATGGATCATTGCGGGCCTGCAGGACCCGCTGTCGGCATGGGTCGTGATAAGGGGAATCCTCATCGACTGCGTAGATCAGGACATTGGTGTCAAAGACCAACACTCACACCCCGTCGAGAAGCCGGTAGAGCTCTTCGCGGTTGGCGATGTCAACCCTGATCCCCCCGCTCTTCCAGGTCGGCAACGGCGGTAGGGTGTCCGGGATTCCCGCGCCTGGTCCGGAGTTCGCGAGAATCCGCCTAAGCCCAGCTTCCACCAGGGACGACATGGTGGTTCCCCGCCGTGCCGCCTCTTCTCGCAGTTGCCGCATGACGGCCTCATCGATATTCAGCGTCGTTTTCATATGGAAAACCGCATGTTCAGTATTCCAGTATGGCAAAGGGGTCGTGGATGCGGTGTTCCGTCCCTTGCAGGAGACGCGAGCCCCCGGTGGGGCCGTGCGCGTGGTACGGCGTACCGTCGCGGCCCGGCCTTGCGGCGGTCACGTGCCTGGCATCGAGCAACCAGAAGGACTCGATGATGGTCCGGGCAGGGCTGGACGGCATGGGCGTGGCGCTGGGTCAGAGGGTCCGTGGGTCACGGTTCGACGGCGCATCGTGCCGGTCGCAGGTTGCACAGCGGGGAAGTTGCCCGGCGTCGTGAAGTTGTCGCGGTCGGGACGCTGGGCCGCGGCTGCTGTTCGACATTGGGCGACGTTGCCCTGCCGCTCCCGTATGGGCTTCCGGCCCCTCGGCAGCGATCCATCCGTATGGGTCAAGCTTAATGGCGTAAACATGCCATTGGACCCAACTCTCAGGCACGCCGCCAGCGAAGCGGAGCGCTCGATCGAGGGCACCCGGCGGAATTCAGCAGCGGGTGTTCACGGTCTAAAGCCGGTCCTTGCCGGGTGTCTGCCGTTTCCTGATCAATACTCACTGCGGTCGGGCAGGATCGCTCAAGTTGAAGTTTGCGGCAGGTGCTCCAATAATGAATATCCAACGTGTGAGAAGGAGTACCAATGATGTTGAGATTAATTCAGGCACTCGCACTCACCCTGGTCTCGACATCGGCGGGCGTGGCGCTGGTGTCGGCTCAAGCCGAAGCGTCCGAGTGCGGCAGTGTCACGATCGCCGACATGAACTGGAACTCCGCAACGTTCATTGCCAACCTCGATCGATTCATCCTCGAACACGCCTATGGCTGCAGCGCCGAGCTTGTCGCGGGCGACACGATGCCGACCGGGACATCAATGGTGGAGAAGGGCGAGCCGGATGTCGCGCCTGAGCTTTGGAGTAACTCGTTTAGGGCGGCGATCGACACCGGAGTGGCCGAGGGCCGGTTGGTCTTGGCTGGAAAGGTGTTCTCCGACAGTGGTGAAGAAGGATTCTGGGTTCCGGGCTACATGGTCACCGAGCGTCCAGAACTTGCGACCATACAGGGCGTGATTGAACACGCGGACCTGTTCAAGAACCCGGAAGACCCCAGCATGTCGCTCCTAATGGGGTGTCCGTCAGGCTGGAACTGCCAGATTTCTGCAGAGAATCTGTTTCGGGCACTGAACCTCGAGGAGGCAGGGTTCGAACTTGGAGATCCTGGTTCCGGAGCGGGATTGGCCGGGTCATTGGCGAAAGCCTACGAACGCGGGGAGCCGTGGTTCGGTTACTACTGGGCACCGACCGCGCTGCTCGGCAAGTATCAGATGGTCAAGGTTGATTTCGGCTCCGGCGCAGACGTCGAGGAGTTCCGCAGCTGCACCACCCAGCCGGACTGCCCGGACCCGAAGCCGACCATGTATCCGCCGTCTCCAGTGCACACTCTCGTTACGGCCGACCTTGCCGAACGATCGCCCAGCGCCATTGCCTATCTTTCTCAGCGGGCGTTTAGCAACAGTTTTCTGAACGCGTTGCTTGCCTGGATGGAGGAAAACCAGGCCGATGGTGAGACCGCCATGGTGCATTTCCTGACCAACAACGAAGATATGTGGCGTCCTTGGGTGCCAGACGACGCCTTGCCGCGAGTAAAGGCCGCGCTCGCCGAGCTCTAGTCGCTCGTGCCGGCGCGGTGGTCCTTTGCCACCAGGGCCGGCTTGTGGACCTCTGCCATGCTGCCGCTCCGACGCGGCAGTCGAGCGCTGCCGCGCGTTCCCGGACAGAACAACCATTTGCGGCGAAGCCGGCCGCCGTGCTGCGTCCTCCAGCTCATTTCTGCTGTGGAAGTTCGCGAGGTTCCGGGCGGCAAACTTCTCCTGGCGTGCTGGACGGCCTCGATACGTCAGTAGGAGGGAGCTGCCGCACCCGCGCAATCACGAATCGGCCATGAACTTGGGAGACCGCACCAATGGCTAGCAAAGCATGGTGGATCGAGTTTCCACAGATGGAGCGCGAGTCCCTGGTAGCACTTCGCAAGACGCTCGACGGTGCCTATCGAGAATTCTCGCGGTCCTATGGCGAATTGATCGAAACCTTCTTCGAGCCGCTTCTCAAGTTCCTTGTCTGGTTCGAGAGGATTCTGCTCAATGCTCCGTGGTGGGTGGTTCTGCTTGCGGTTTGTGCGTTCGCCTTCCTTGCGAGCCGTTCATGGAAAATCGTCGCCGGAACAATCGTCGCGTTTCTGCTGATCGGTTATTTCGGCATGTGGGAAGACACGATGAGCACCATGAGCATGATCGCCGTGTGCACGCTGCTGTCGATCGTGCTCGGGGTTCCGATTGGCATACTGATGGCCAGGTCGGATCGTACTCAGGCCGTGGTAACCCCGCTGCTTGATGTGATGCAAACGATGCCAGCGTTTGTGTATCTCATTCCGGTCGTGATGCTGCTCGGTATCGGCAAGGTACCAGGTCTGATTGCCGTTGTGATCTATGCCGTTCCCCCGGTGATCCGTCTTACCAATCTCGGTATTCGTTTGGTGGACCGCGAGGTACTGGAGGCCTCCGACGCGTTCGGGGCAAGCGGCTGGCAGCGGTTGGTCGGAGTCCAGATTCCCCTGGCATTCCCGACCATCATGGCGGGGGTAAATCAAACGATCATGATGGCCCTGGCGATGGTCGTAATCGCGTCGATGATTGGTGTTCAGGGCCTGGGACAGCCTGTCCTTCGATCGATTACCAACCAGTACTTTACGTTGGGGCTGCTCAACGGTCTCGCTATCGTAGCCTTGGCAATCATCTTCGACAGGGTTTCGCAAGCCTATGGCAAGAGGCTTCAATTGCAGTACAAGCAACCCCATCATGCCTGAGCCCATGGTTCTCATCCGAGGTCTCTACAAGATCTTCGGACCTCGCGCAAAGAAGGTGCTGCCGATGGTGCTTGACGGCATGGGTAAGCAAGAACTTCTTGACAGTCACGGTTGCGTATTGGGCCTGCGCGATATCAATTTGTCAGTGCCGCGACATTTCATTCAAGTCGTCATGGGACTTTCAGGTTCCGGAAAATCGACCCTGCTTCGGCACATCAACCGGCTGATTGCGCCGACCGCCGGGGAAATCGTCGTGGATGGTCTTGATGTGTCGACCATGGACGAGCCGACGCTGCGCGAGTTTCGGCGACACCGTGCGTCAATGGTGTTCCAGCGTTTCGCACTCCTGCCTCACCGCACCGTCCGCGATAACATTGGTTTCGGCCTGAGGATTCAGGGGCTGGAAAGCGCGGAAGTCGAACGGCGCGCGTCCCGCTGGATCGAACGTGTCGGTCTTGAAGACTTCGCTGATCGCTATCCCGGAGAACTCTCCGGCGGCATGCAGCAGCGGGTTGGCTTGGGCCGGGCGTTGGCAACGGATCCCGATATCCTGCTGATGGACGAAGCATTTAGCGCTCTCGATCCGCTGATCCGATACGACATGCAGAACATGCTCATCGACCTGCAGAAAGAGCTCAAGAAAACAATCGTCTTTATCACGCATGATCTTGAGGAGGCGTTGCGCATCGGCGACAACATCACGATTTTGCGCGACGGAGGGGTTGTGCAACAGGGCACCGCGCAGGAAATCGTGCTCAAGCCCGCAGACGACTATGTCGCGGATTTCGTCAAGGACGTCAATCGGGGCAAGGTCATCAGGGTGGAGAGCATCATGAAACCGGCGACCGAATGCGCCGACACCCCCGCAATTCCGGTTGGGACACGGCTCGAACGCGCTGCGCTCGCGCTATCGGAGGCGACGTCGGAAAGAGGAACGGTCACGGGTCGGGATGGGAAGGCCCTCGGGAGCATTTCACAGCTGGACCTACTGAGCGCGATGGTGCGGCGAAAGCAGCCAGCCAACTAGGAAATTTCGTTTCACGGAACCTTTGCCCCCGCGCCAGGGTCGGCCGGCCTGAGTCGCCGATCAACTCGCACCAGTTGGCCGGTCCCGCCGGCAAGTATGGCGTCCGTCGGATCCGTGGTCCGTCGAATTCGGGCTTCATCCCAATCGTCAACTTCGCTGCAGAGAAGCGTTGTCCGTCCGCTGAAACCACCTGATACGATGCCCGACCGCGGCTCACCGAAAGCACTTCGATGCGACTACCGATCTATCAGTTGGATGCCTTCACCGACCGGGCGTTCGGCGGCAATCCTGCCGCCGTGTGCCTGCTGAACGAATGGCTGGACGATGCCACTCTGCAGGCAATAGCGCTCGAGAACAATTTGTCCGAGACCGCATTCCTGGTCGCCGGTGACAACGGAGACTACGAGCTTCGCTGGTTCACGCCGACGCTGGAGGTCGACCTCTGCGGGCACGCCACGCTCGCGTCCGGCTGGCTGATCCTTCATCGGTTGGCGCCCGATCGGGAAGAGGTCGGATTCGCGACACGCTCAGGGCGCCTGACCGTCCGACGCAGTGACAGCGGCCTCCGCATGGATTTCCCGGCAGACCCGCCAGCCTCCATTCGCGTACCGGACGGTCTGGAAGCGGTGCTCGGCGCCACGCCCGAGGCGGTACTGATGGGACGTTATTGCATGGCAGTCTTGGGTACCGAGGCGGAAGTTCGCGCCATGGCGCCCGATCTGGACGGGATTGGGAAGTTGACCGCGGGCCACCTGATCGTGACGGCCAAAGGCGCGCAAGTGGATTTTGTTTCCCGCTTCTTTGCCCCCGGTTCCGGCATTGCAGAAGACCCGGTAACCGGCAGTGCTCATTGCATCCTCGCTCCCTATTGGGCGAAGCAACTAGGGAAGCGGAGCCTGACAGCTCGCCAGGTGTCAGCCCGAGGCGGTGAACTCCGCTGCACGCTGGATGGCGATCGTGTCGGCCTCATAGGCAGCTGCACCTTCTACATGGAGGGATGGATCGAGATTCCGGATGGGGGTTGTCCGAGCCCACGGCTTGCCGACGATTGAGATTTCGCAAGAACCCGCCTGCGGGGCTGGCCGCACGCGGCGCTGAGGCGCCCTGTCGGCACACGTGGTGGCGGAGGGTCGACGTCGGTCGGGTGACCAGCATTCTCGATAGTACTGGTGTCGTCGCAGCCAGACGGTCACGGTTGCCTGAACCATGTCGGTGGGCTAATTACGCGGCATCGAGATTTCAGACAGGGTCAGCCCAACAGCTGCGGCAGGCGGTTATGCGGACGACAATTTCCATTGGCAGCGCATGGTGCGCGGGTTTGGCGGCGGTGGCCGTGTTCGGGTGGGCGGTCCTGGTCGATGCCGCCGAGATCACCGACGACATGCGTGCGCGAGCGGCGGACGCGGGTGTCGTCATCGAGTACCCCCACGATCCCAAGCGTCCGTACCAGAGCACTGATTACCTCCTTAGGGATACCAATGTCCGCTACATGCAAGGACTTCGGTACGCGTCGGTATTTCAGCTTGGCGACGCCTTCGAGATGTTTCTGTTAGGGGCCAGGCGCGGACATGCCCTGTCGCAGATTCACTTGGGCAAGTACTACGCCAACGGACAGGGGACGGAAGTCGATCTCGTAGAGGCGTACAAGTGGTTTCGCCTATCCGGCGAACCCAACGCGGATTACTACATGGATGTGCTGACGGAGCAGCTGACCGCGGGCGAGGTCGCCGAAGCCGAACAGCGCGCCCGCGATTTCGTCGGATCCTACGAGTAGGCTGCCTGCCGGGTATCTGCCTCATCGAAGAACCGGTGGGCTGCAGCTCGCTGGTTTTCGAAGATGGACCCCGGATGCAGGGCGGGCGGCAGGGGGATGCGTACCGGGACGTCCTCCAAGCGTGGCGTGAGTGTCGGGCTGCCGCGTACTACCCGCTCGTTGAACTCCTCGAGATCACCCGCTCCCATCAGCGGCCACGCGTCCGCAGCAGCGTACTCCCACAGCAGCAGTCGCCGCGGCTTGCCGGAACGGTTGGCGCTGGAACCGTGCACGAGCCGGACGTGATGTACGCTGATTGACCCAGCCCGGCCGGTTACGGTCTCCACCTTGCTGAAATCCAGGTCACAGGTGTCAAGATCAATCGCGCCGGAGAACTTGCCTCCGGCGTGGTGGTTGTACACGGGCCCCCGGTGAGTCTCGGGAAGCATCAAGATCGGGCCGTTCTCAAGGTTCATGTCGTCCAGCATCACGCCGACTGCGAGGAGATCGTCATTGGTGTGCGGGTAGAAGGCCCAGTCCTGGTGCCATTCCACGGCATCTTCGGCCTTGCCCGGCTTGAGATTGATCTTGCCGCCATGCAGACGGACGTCACTTCCCAGCAGGTCCGCCATGATGTCGGTGAGGACGGGATCGGCGGCGAACTGGCGGAATTCGGGGTGGGCCTTGTGGGGGAGCTTGATCCGTCGAACCAGCGGAGCCTCAGGAGTGTGACCGTCGGCGACGTCGTACACGTCATCGTGCCCCGGCACGCCCGCCGCATTGTCGACGAATTCCTGGGTCAGCGCTTTGAGCCTGTCGATCGTGGAGGCGGGAATGACGTCCTCGATGACGAGATAACCCTTCTCCCGATAGGTATCGATTTGGGCAGGCGTGAGCATGCTGGAAGGCCTCCTTCGACCGAGCCCGAACGCGCCGGTCTCGTACGATCCCTCACTAACGAAGACTGCCGGTCCCGGCGCAGTATCTGGCTGTGCGCTGGAGCGGCAACCTCAGGAAGCATAATATAGTCATGGATCACACCTTCGCGCGAACGGATACACATGTGCCATGTTTCAGGGTTCCCTCTGTGCGTTGATCACCCCGTTTCGCGACGGCGAAGTGGATGAGGCCGCGATCCGGGAGATCGTGGACTGGCACGTAGCCGAGGGCACGACCGGCCTCGTGCCGTGCGGCACAACCGGCGAATCGCCGGTCCTGTCACACGAAGAGCATGATCGGGTTGTCAGCCTGACGATCGAGTGCGCTGCCGGCCGAATCCCGGTGATGGCCGGGACGGGCTCGAACTCGACCAGGGAGGCCATCCGCCTCACGCAACACGCGCGGGCCGCCGGCGCCGACGCGGCCCTGCTGGTCATGCCGTACTACAACAAACCGACACAGGAAGGGATGTACGGCCATTTCCGGGCGGTGCACGACGCCACCGATCTGCCTCTGTACATCTACAACATCCCGGGTCGGTGCGTGGTCGATATGTCGATCGACACGATGGTCCGACTGGCTGAGCTTCCCCGGATCGTCGGGGTCAAGGATGCGAGCAACGATCCCGTTCGGCCGCATCAGCTGCGTGCCGCGCTGGCGGATCGCGAATTCAACCAGTTGTCGGGCGAAGACGCATCTCAGCTTGCCTTCCTCGCATGCGGAGGCCATGGAACGATTTCTGTCACCGCGAACGTCGCACCTCGCGAATGCGCGGCCATGCATCAGGCATGGCAGGCCGGCAATGCCGCGAAGGCGCTGGCACTGCACGAACGCCTGATGCCTCTGCACGAGGCGTTGTTCGTGGAGACCAGTCCGGGGCCCGTGAAGTTTGCAACTTCCCTGCTCGGCAGATGCAGTTCGGAGATTCGATTACCGCTGGTGGAGCCGGGACCATCGACACAGCAGGCAGTGCGGGCCGCCATGGCCAGTCTCGATCTCCTCGCAGACGGGGCCGGGTGACGCGGTGAGGCACCCGGTCGCGGTCAATCGCCGCGCCCGCCACGATTACGAGCTGGGAGAGAAGTACGAGGCCGGTCTCGTGCTTCAGGGCAGCGAGGTCAAGTCGCTTCGTGCCGGTGGCGCAAGCCTTCGCGAAGCGTACGCGGAGCCCAAGGACGGGGAACTCTGGCTGGTCAATGTCCACATCGCGCCTTGGCGGTCGGCGGCAAAAGGGCACCAACACGAACCGAAGCGCCCGCGCAAGCTCCTGCTGCACCGACGGCAGATCGATCGGATCACGGTGGCCATCAACGAGCAAGGCATGACGGTCGCCCTGCTGTCGATCTACTTCAACGAGACCGGTACCGCCAAGGCCGAGATCGCGCTTGCACGGGGGCGCAAGAGTCGGGATCGCCGGTATGACATTGGCAAGCGGGAATGGCAGCGTGAGCGGGCGCGCGTGATGCGGGAACGAGGCTGAATGTGCCTGCAATGGCCAAGACAGCGAAGGTGCTGCCTGAGGGATTTGCCTAGGCGGTCAGCCGGCACTGGACGACGCGCGGTTGCCCGGGAGATCGTGGCTGCGGATCGGGCGACACGATCGTTCCGGACGCCCTGCTGCGTCAGCGCACTCAACTGGGGTGGTCGGGGCGCGCCGCTATTGCCGGCGTTCGTGTGCCTGGTCGAACCGGACTGGGCCGCTGACTGGTCGTTGCTGACGTGAAACGGCGGCCGGGCCCATTCGGAAGATCAGGGAGTCGGGCAAGGCGCCGGTTGCCGGCGACAGCCGATGCCCTGCATCACTCACCACCCGGCGCGCGCACCCGGCCTCGGGGCCTGCAGGTTCCGCTGTCCGATGCGGTCCTGATCGCCATCGGGGCCAATCTTCGGGCCCCGGGCTTCGGCCCGCTCACGTCCCGACCGGCGCTCGTGTCGCTTCGTCTGGCGCGCGCCGGTTTGCGTCCAGAACGACTTTCCCGGTTGTACTGCGCGCGTCCCTGGCCAGTCGGACTGGGCCCGGCGTATGTCAATGCGGTCGCGCTGGTTCGGTCCCGACTGGCACCGCCTGTCATTCTCGGACGCCTGCTCAAGATCGAGCGCGCGTTCGGCCGTCGGCGACGTCGTCGGAACGACCCACGTACACTAGACCTCGACCTGTTGGCTGCTGGCACGACCGTGACGGGAGAAGCCTGCGCCCCGGTCCTTCCTCACCCGAGGCTGCACGACCGAGCGTTCGTGTTGCGGCCGCTACTTGATGTGTGCCCGCGTTGGCGCCATCCCGTGCACGCGTCCCCGCTGTCGGTACTGCTGGCAAGAGTATCGCGACCAGGGGATACGTGGCCCTGGAAGCGGTCCAGCCGGCGACGAAAAGGGGCATTACGGTTGAAAACGCGCTAGTTTCAGGCTAAACGGGCGAACCTTGGCGGGGCGGCCCCATCCGGGCGGTCTCGCTGTTACCGAGGAGAGATGCTGTGGCGCGCGTAACGGTCGAAGACTGCATTCCTGTCGTCAACAATCGCTTCGAGTTGGTGCTCTACGCGGCGGAGCGGTCACGCGCGATCGCCCGAGGATCCGAGATTACGGTGCAGAAGGACGACGACAAGGATTCGGTGGTCGCGCTCCGGGAAATCGCGGAGGGCAACCTCGACCTCGAGGCGCTACAGGAAGGGATCGTGCGATCGCTTCAGAATCACTTCGAGCGGGACGAGGCTGACGAGGATCCCATCGAGGCATACGCTCGCTCGCTGGGGCTGGACCAGGTTCCTGTCGTTCCGGATGCAGACATGCTGTCCTCAAGCGAGGTTGAGGCCGCCAGTGTCCCGGACGCGGAGCAGGCCGGCATGCATGTTGCGGATTCGGCTGCGGAGCTGAACTCCGGAGACGACGAGGACACCGACATGGAAGGCGACCTCGATGATCGGGAGGAGCCGGACATGGCGCTGGGTCTCGAGGCCGAACCCGGCGACGCGGGCTTTGACGAGGCTGGCGAGGATTAGGTGCCGGCGACGGATTAAGCTACTCACTGTGACGGAGGATCCACCATTCGCCAGCAAGAGCTGATTGAACGGGTTCGCGAATACGACCCTTCGGTCAATGAGGCGAAACTCAACCGCGCGTTCACATTCTCCATGGAGCGTCATCACGCGCAAAAGCGCGAATCTGGTGAGGCGTACTTTTCGCATCCGCTCGAGGTCGCCGGCATCTTGGCAAGGTACCGGCTGGATTCCGCCACGATTGCCACCGGCCTGCTGCATGACACCATCGAGGATGGGGTTGCGACCGAGGAGGAGATCCGGCGCGAGTTCGGTACAGAGGTATCCAAGCTCGTGGACGGCGTCACGAAGCTGTCCAAGATCGAGCCGCGGGCTGCGGCCACCCGAGGCGACCTCGGCAAGTTCGTGCTGGCGATGTCGAAGGATGTCCGGGTCCTGCTGGTCAAGCTTGCCGACCGCCTTCACAACATGCGGACCCTCCAGCACATCCAAAGGCCGGAACGGCGACAGCGCATCGCACGCGAGACGCTTGATCTTTATGCCCCCTTGGCCCGCCGGGTCGGCATCATGGCGATCTGCGAGGAACTTGAGGATCTGGCGTTCGCGGAATTGCAGCCTGCCGAGCACGACGCCATCTGTCGCCGGCTCGAATTTCTCAAGAAGCGGTATCCCTCTCAGGTTGGGAGAACCCTCAATGAGCTGCGCCGGGTTCTGGAAGCGTCGGGCATCGAGAGCGAGGTGACCGGTCGCGAGAAGCGACCGCATTCGATCTGGCAGAAGATGCAGCGCAAGCGTGTGACCACGGAGAAGGTCACCGATCTGTTCGCGTTTCGGGTAGTGACACCCTCGGAGGAGGAGTGCTACCGCACACTGAGCGTGGTGCACCGGCAGTGGCGCTTCGTGCCGGGCAGCTTTCGTGATTACATCAGCCTGCCGAAGCCCAACGGCTACCGCTCGCTGCATACCACGGTGATCGGACCACACAAGCGTGCCATTGAAATACAGATCCGGACCAAGGACATGCACCAGGTCGCCGAGTATGGGCTCGCGGCACACTGGCAGTACAAGTCGCAAGGAAGTGGCCCGGAGCAACTCAGCCCTGACACGCTTCAATGGCTGCGCGGCCTGCGCGAGATCTTTGAGAGCGCGACACACCATTCGGAGGGAATCGAGGACACCAAACTCGAGATCTACAACGATCTCGTGTTCTGCTTTACCCCGAAGGGTGACGTTATCTCGTTGCCCGAGCGCGCCACGCCCGTGGATTTTGCGTACGCCGTCCATTCCCGCGTCGGCGCGACGTGCGTGGGCTGCAAGATCAACGACCGGCCGGCGCCGCTCGACACCCCGCTTCAGAGCGGCGATCAGGTCGAAATCCTTCGGTCGCGCAGCCAGCAGCCCAGCGCCGTATGGGAGACGTTTGTGCGGACCGGCCGCGCCCGAAGCCAGATCCGAAAGTCGTTGCGGCGAAGCCGCGAGCGAGAGCACCTGAAGCTGGGGAAGGCGATTATCGAGCACGAATTCGAAATGGCGGGTGAGAAGTTCGTGCCCAAGACACTGTCGCCGGTATTGAAGGTGTTCGGCTACAAGACCCAGCGCGAACTCTTCACTGCGATAGGTGCTGGGCAACTCGAAGGGGCGAAGGTGGTTCGCGCCATTCATCCAAAGGCGCACAGGAAGTTCGCCGCCAAGACCCGCAAAGGCCGTCCCGTCAAGGGCGCGGCCGTGGGGATCAAGGGGCTCAAGCCCGGGATCGCCGTGCACCTCGCGACCTGCTGTTCGCCGCTGCCGGGCGAGCGAATCGTCGGGATCATGACGGAGGGACTCGGGGCCCGGGTCCACACGATCGATTGTGAGACTCTCGAGCGTTTCTCGGGCGATCCGGAGCGGTGGTACGATCTGAGCTGGGCCGAGGGAGACAACCTGCCGGGCCAGATTGGCCGGCTTCGGGTCAAGCTCACCAACCGCCCGGGCAGCCTCAACGCGCTGGCTGCCGGCATCGCCCGGACTGGCGCAAATATCGCGAATCTGCGTGTCCAGCGCCGCTCAGTCGACTTCTTCGACCTCGACGTTGACGTTGAGGTAGAGAATATCCGGCACCTCAACGAGATCCTGGTGGCGCTGGAAGCGTCTGCCGAGATCTACAAGGCCGAGCGGGTGACCAAGCGATGACACGGATACCTGATGAGGCAGAGGTGTTGGCGGAGTTCGAGACGGCTGGCGCCATCCGGACGGGGCATTTCATCCTGACATCTGGGCTGCACAGCCCGACCTATCTTCAGTGTGCACTGGTGATGCAGGATCCGGCGCGCGGTGAACGCCTGTGTGCGGCGTTGGCAGCGAAGGTGCAGGCCACCCTCCCGGATGCCGGCTTCGAACTGGTCGTCGCGCCGGCGGTCGGCGGGATTCTCGTCGGTTACGAGACTGCCCGGCATCTGCGGCTTCCGGCCATCTTTGCCGAACGGGTGGAGGGCACGTTCATGTTGCGCCGGGGCTTCGCCATCCGGCCCGGTACCCGTGTGCTTGTCGTCGAGGACGTCATCAGCACCGCGCTGTCGTCGCGGGAATGCATTGCCTGCGTCCAGGCGGCCGGCGGAGAAGTCGTCGCGGAAGCCTGCCTCGTGGATCGGAGTTCCGGGAAGTCCAATCCCGGTGTGCCATTGGTGGCGCTACTGAGCTACGAGGTTCCTGCCTATCAGCCAGACGCTTTGCCAAAAAAACTGGCAGCGCTACCGGCCGAGAAGCCGGGGAGCCGCGATCTCGTTTCCTCCTGATGTTTCGTTCTCGGCATCCAGTGGGTTGGCCCAACCGGCTGTGGGGATGGGTTTGGCCGCGCGGCGGCATGGTGCGCTCAGGCCGCTACATGATCCGTCGCCTGCAGCGCATTCCGGGGACTCCGCACCGTTTGGCGATCGGCTTCGCCTGTGGCTCGGCGCTGTCGATGACACCGTTCATCGGTCTCCATGGTGTTGGCGCGATCGTGCTCTCCTGGGCACTGGGCGGCAGCTGGGTGACGGCCCTGATCGGCACCGCGATCGGCAATCCGTGGACGTTTCCGCTGATCTGGCTTCTCATCTATCACACAGGGGCGATATTGGTGCCGGGGGTTGCCGTCGACGACTTGTCGGTCGCGGCGGTCACGAACGAACTGTTGGTCCTCGCCTCCGCTACAGCCAACCTGGCCCTGGGTTGGGATATCGATTCGGTGATTGATGATCTCGCACAGCTCCGCTTGCTGCCGACGATGACAGTAGGATCGATCCCGTACACGATCACCATGTGGGTCGCGTCGTACTACCTGATCCGTTCCTCGGTGTCGCAGTATCAGAAGATCCGGCGCTTGCGCATCAAGTCGGTACGGCAGAGTCGGCTGGCCCGCCTGCGTGGCGGAGACGTGAATCCTTGAGTGGGACCCGCGTCCGGCTGGGCGTGAACATCGACCACGTCGCCACGATCCGCAATGCGCGGGGCGGGCGTCATCCCGATCCCGTGCGTGCTGCCCGTATCGCGGCGGCGGCCGGCGCTGACGGCATTACGGTGCACCTCCGGGAAGATCGTCGGCATATTTCGGATGCGGACGTCAACTTGCTGCGCCGCGCCATTCCACTGCCCCTCAATCTCGAGATGGCGGCGACCGAGGAGATGGTGGGCGCGGCGCTAATTGCCCGACCGGCGCGTGTCTGCCTGGTGCCGGAACGACGCGCGGAGCTCACGACCGAAGGCGGGCTGGACTTGACAGCCGCCAAGGAGAGCGTGCTGCGTACCCAGGCGGCGTTGGCGGCGGCTTCGATCCCAATGACCCTGTTCATCGACCCGGACTTGGAGATGGTGGCGCGCGCCCCGGACCTGGGCGCGCAGGCGGTGGAGCTGCATACCGGTCGGCTCGCGAACGCTGCACCATCGGGGCAGGGTGACGCCCTAGCTGAATTGAGGGAAGCGGCGGCAGCGGCCGCAGCGCTGGGCCTCGAGGTGCATGCCGGTCACGGGCTGGACTACAACACCGCCGGGCTGGTTGCAGCAGTCGAACATGTCCGCGAGCTGAACATCGGGCACTTCCTGATCGGCGAGGCCGTGTTCACCGGCCTCGAAGCCGTCGTGCGTGGCATGCGCCGTGTCCTCGATGACGTGGCCGGCACCTCCGCATGATTGTCGGACTTGGGCACGACGTTTGCGACGTGCGCCGGATCCGGGGCACGCTGGCTCGATACGGCGCGCGGTTCACGCAGCGGGTGTTCACTGAGGTGGAACGCAGTCGCTGCGACCGACGGCGGGCACGAGCCGAGGGATATGCACGGAGGTTCGCGGCCAAGGAGGCCTGCGCAAAGGCGCTGGGTACTGGAATCCGCCAAGGGGTACGCTGGCGTGACCTTGAGGTCAGGAACCTGCCGAGCGGCCAGCCGACGTTGCGGCTGACCGGCCAGGCTGCTGACCGGCTTCAGGCCTTGATACCGGCCGGGATGGCGCCGGATATTCAGCTGACCCTTTCGGACGATCGTGATCTCGCGTATGCGATCGTCATTATTTCTGCGCGTTCCGACTGAGAGTCCTGTTACGTGTTTCGATACTTGCGCCGCCTGGCCTCCTCAAATCTCGGCACGCTCGTCCTCGCCTTGCTGGCTGCACTGGTGATCCGTTCAGTCGCGTTCGAGCCTTTCAGCATTCCTTCGGGGTCGATGAAGCCGTCCCTGCAGGTCGGCGACTACCTCTTCGTGTCCAAGTACGCGTACGGATTCAGCCGGTACTCCTTTCCCTGGCAGCTCGTGCCGATCTCCGAGAGGGTGCTGGAACGGGAGCCCGAACGCGGCGACATCGCGGTTTTCAAGTTTCCGCCCAACCCGAAGTCCGACTACATCAAGCGGATCATCGGTCTGCCGGGGGACACGATCCAGATTCGTGACGGGGTGCTCTACCTGAACGATGTTGCAGTCCCGCGCACAGCGCTGGGCGAACAGCGGGTGACGGACCGGCACGGTGCCACGCAGACCTACCAGGTCTTCCGGGAGTCCCTTGCGAACGGTCGCGATTGGCTGGTGTACGACGCCACGCCGATCGGTGCGCTCGACAATACCGACCTCTATCGGGTGCCGGAGGGCCACTACTTCGCGCTAGGAGACAACCGGGACCAGTCCTCGGACAGCCGCCTGCTCGACCGCGTCGGTTTCATCCCGGCCGAGAATCTGGTTGGTCGTGCGGAGATAGTGTTTATTTCGTTCGACGGTTCGGCCCGGTTCTGGGAGGTCTGGCGTTGGCCTCAGGCGATCCGCTTCTCACGGATAGGCACGTTGCTGTGAGTCGGGCGAAATTGTCGGAGGTCGAACTGGTCCTTGGCTATCGCTTCCGAGATCGCGCACTTCGCAAGGCCCTGCTGCCACCATCGCCGACGTGTCCCGAGACAGCCGCGTTCCAACGACTGGAATTTCTCGGTGACCGGGTTCTCGGTCTTCTGCTTACGGAACAGCTGTTTGTCGAGTATCCGAACGCGCCGGAAGGCGCATTGTCGATCCGCCTGTCATACCTAGCGAGTGGCGATGTACTCGCACTGATAGCCCGCGACTCCGGCCTTGCCGACGCAGTTGCGAAGGATATGGAGCCAGAGCCGTTTCCCGATCATCGCCGGGTGTTGGGCGACTGCGTCGAGGCCGCCCTTGGAGCGCTTTGGAGCGACGGCGGAACCGATGCCGCGCGCCACTTCGTGCGGAAGCACATGGCGTCTCGCATCGTGGCGCTGACGGATCCGCCGCAGGACGCCAAGACGGCCTTGCAGGAATGGACGCTCGCCCGGGGGTTGGAGTTTCCGAAATACACACTGCTGCGCCAGATCGGCAAGGACCATGGCCCGGTCTTCGAGATCGAGGTCCGGGTCGAGCCCGGAACCGGCGAGAGCGTGGCGGCGCAAGCGAGCGGGCGGACCAAGCGGGCCGCGGAAAAGGACGCCGCCGCGCGGCTGTTGGAACGCCTGTTGCAGCGTCAATGACGGAGCAACGCTTCGGAATGATTGCCCTGCTGGGGGCTCCGAACGTGGGCAAGTCCACTCTGGTGAATGCGCTGGTAGGTCAGAAAGTGGCGATCGTCACAGCCAAGGTTCAAACCACCCGGGCCCGGCTTCGCGGTATTGCTCACCATGCCAATACCCAGATGGTGCTGATCGACACGCCGGGCGTTTTCGCGCCCCGCCGGCGTCTGGACCGGGCGATGGCCCGCGCCGCCTGGCGGGAAAGTCGCTCGGCAGACGCGCGATGCGTGCTGATCGATGCCGGGCGCGGGCTGAACGAGGAGAGCGAAGCGGTACTCTCGGGGCTCCGAGAACGAAAGACCGAAGCACTGTGCGTGATCAACAAGATCGACCGGGTCCGTCGCGATACGCTTCTCCACCTTATCGACGAGCTTCGTTCGAACCCCCTGCTCACGGACTTCTTCTTGATCTCCGCCCTGCACGGGGATGGGCTCGATGAGTTGCGGGCGGCATTGGCCGACCGCTGTCCCAAGGGCGTCTGGCATTACCCGCCGGATCAGGCTGCTGATGTTCCCTTGCGCATGCTGGCCGCGGAGTGCGTGCGCGAACAGGCCTACATCCAGCTGCATCAGGAACTTCCGTACGATCTCGCCACCGAGACCGTGAGCTGGAAGGACTTACCGGACGGTTCGGCCCGGGTGGACGTCTGCGTGCTGGTGTGTCGACCGAGCCAGAAACCCATCGTGATCGGGCAAGGCGGTCGGCGCATTCGATCCATCAGCACTGCGGCGCGCCACGCGCTCTCCGAGGCTGCGGCGTGTCAGGTCCACCTGTTTGTCCATGTCAAGGTGGATCCCTCCTGGCAGGATCGGCAAGAGCATTACGACGCGCTTGGCCTGGAGTTCATCACGTGACCCGCTGGTTGCCATGAGGTGGGAGGACGAGGGCGTTGTCCTGTCGGCTCGACATTGGGGCGAGACGTCACGAGTCGTCCAGCTGCTGACCCAGGCGCACGGGCGCCATGTGGGCTTGGTGCGCGGCGCCAGCGCCGCCGGCCGGGCGCACATCTATACGCCGGGCAACCGCGTAAACGCGCGCTGGAGCGGCCGGCTTCCCGAACATCTCGGACATTTTACCTGCGAGCTGGTCGACGCGCGTTCGGCCCGTGTCCTCCATCATCCGCTGCGACTGGCCGCGGTGTCGTCGGTGTGCGCGCTCGCCGAATGGTTTCTGGCGGAGCGGGAACCGGTACCTGATGTGCATGCGGCGAGTGAGGCCATCCTCGACCGGCTTGCCGGCACGGCCGACTGGCAGACCGAATACGTTCTCTGGGAGCTGACACTGCTGCGAGAAACCGGGGCGGGCCTGGATCTCACTAGGTGCGCGGTTACTGGCGGCACCGACGACCTCGTCTACGTGTCGCCGCGGACCGGCCGGGCGGTTTCGAAGACCAGCGCAGGTTCATGGGCGCCGCGGCTGCTGCCGCTGCCGGAATTCCTGCGCACCGGCGCGGCCCCGGCGCAGGACGACCTGCTGGCAGCCCTCCAGATGACCGGGTATTTCCTGCACCGGAACGCCGTTACGCATGGCCGCCGTGCCCTGCCGCCTGCGCGCATGCGGTTGGTCGACAGACTGGCAGCGAGTGGGTCATCCAAGCCGCCCGAGGGGTCGGATCGCCAATGAACGAAGCCCGGGACATCCGCGACACGCCGTTCGTCGACGTGCTCGGGGAGCGCTACGTCAGCTATGCCCTGTCCACCATCATGTCGCGGTCGCTCCCGGACGTGCGCGATGGCCTGAAGCCGGTGCATCGACGCCTGCTGTTCGCCATGCGGGCGCTTCGGCTGGATCCCGCATCCGGATTCAAGAAATGCGCGCGTGTGGTCGGCGATGTCATCGGCAAGTACCACCCGCACGGGGATCAGGCTGTGTACGACGCCATGGTCCGGCTCGCGCAGGAGTTCGCGATTCGATACCCGCTGGTCGATGGGCAGGGCAATTTCGGCAACGTCGACGGCGACGGGGCGGCCGCCATGCGATACACGGAGGCGAGGCTCACGGCGGTTGCGGATGCGCTCCTCGATGGCCTAGACGAAGACGCCGTTGACTTTGTCGACACCTACGACGGCGAGGACACGGAGCCCGCCGTGCTGCCTGCCGCATTCCCGAATCTGCTCGCGAACGGGTCGCAGGGCATCGCCGTCGGCATGGCGACGTCCATTCCTCCGCACAACGTTGATGAGATTTGCCGGGCGCTGCTCCATCTGCTGCAGAATCCGGGCGCCCGTCTTGCGACTTTGTTGCGGTACCTGCCGGGCCCTGACTTTCCCACCGGTGGTGTGCTGGTCGAAAGCGAGGCGACGCTCGAAGAGGCGTACAGGTCGGGAAGAGGCCGCTTCCGGCTGCGTGCCGCGTGGACCGCCGAGCCCATGTCCCGCGGGCGGCTGCGCATCGCAGTCAGCGAAATACCCTGGAGCATTCCGAAGGCTCGCATCGTGACGCAGCTCGATGAGCTGGTGCAGGCACGGAAGTTGCCGTGGTTGGCCGAAATCCGCGACGAATCCGCCGACGATGTCAGAATCGTGCTGGAACTTCGGGGTCGGAGTGGTGAGCCAGCCGAACTGATGGAGGTGCTGTTCCGGCTGACGGACCTGGAAACGCGCATTTCCCTGAATTTGAACGTGCTTGACGGCGGCCGCATTCCCCGGGTCATGGGTTTGCCCGAGGTGTTGCAGGCCTGGCTGGATCATCGGCGCGACGTCCTGCTGCGACGAAGTCGCCATCGGCTCGACGTGTTGGAACGGCGGATCCATGTGCTGGAGGGCTACCTCCTCGTGTTCGTTGATCTGGACACGGTCATCCAAATCATCCGCGAGAATGACGAACCTCGATCCGAACTGATGCTCGTATTCCGCCTGACCGAGACTCAGGCCGAATCTGTGCTCAACATGCGATTGCGGACGCTACGACGCCTGGAGGAAGAGAAACTTCGCGTCGAGCACGCCCGGCTCGCCGCGGAACGCAGCGAACTGATGGAGCTGCTGGAATCCGAAGAACTCCAGTCCGGTCGCATCGACAAGGAAATCCGGGACGTGCGCGCCCGATTCGGTGCCGGCTCGGAAGGCGGAGCGAGGCGCACCAGGATTGATTCGAATGCTGCTCCCGTTGAGCCGCGCTTGGAACACGTCGAAGCAGCGGAACCGGTCACCCTCATTTGTTCGCGCCGGGGCTGGGTGCGGGTCGTCCGCGGCCACGTGGAAAACGAAGACGAGCTTCGTTATCGCGACGACGACGAGGGCCGCTTCGTCGTGCGCACCGAAAGTACCGCCGATGTGCTGGTGGCTACGGACAAGGGGCGCCTCTACACGCTCGCCATGTCACGACTACCCGGCGGCCGCGGCTTCGGGGAGCCGATCCGGCTGCATGCGCAGATCAGCAACGACGAGGAGTTGATCGCATGCTGGCCAGTCGACGATCGGCCTGCCTTGCTTGCCACCGATGACGGCAAGGGCTTCCTGGCCCAGGCGGGAGACTTGATCGGCAGCCGTTCCGGCCGTCAGGTGGTCACGGCGGCAGAGGGAGCAAAGTTGGTCGTTTGCCGTCCGGCGAGCGGGGATCATGTGGCCGTGGTCGGCACCAATCGGAAACTGTTGATCCTCCCCTTGTCGGAACTGCCGCAGCGGAGCCGAGGGCAGGGGGCGTACCTGCAGCGGTACCGGACGGGCAGACTGTCGGATGCGGTGGCATTTGCGAAGGAGGACGGCCTGGTGTGCCGGACCGGCAGCAGAATGCGGACGTTTCCGATCGAGACCCTTGCTCCCTGGATCGGAAAGCGGGGCCAGGCCGGGCGAAACGTGCCCAAGGGATTTCCTGCCTCGCTGCGCTTCGACTGAGCAAGAATCGGAGTCTGCGCGACTTTCGATCCAGGCAGGCTATCCTGCAGTCAGGTTCGGGCCCGGGTCATCCCTCGGTGTGGGACCAAGGTATGGCAGGGCGGAACTGTTGCCTACGCGTTCCGACGGCCGTGCTGCCGCAGCAAAGTATCGGGACGACTCACCGCATGTCACGACGATTGGTTGCCGTACCGTCATGAGCCAGAGCTCGGCCATCGTCGCTGCGATCGATCGATTGAACGAGCTGATCGGTCGGTGGATCGCATGGCTGACGTTGTTCATGGTTCTGGTGACAGTCGTCATCGTGGTCCTGCGGTACGGCTTCAACATCGGCTTCATCTGGATGCAGGAATCGGTGCGCTTCATGTACGCGGCCGTGTTCTTGCTGGGGGCCGGCTACACGCTCAAGCATGACGGCCATGTCCGTGTCGACATGCTCTATGAACGCATGGGCCTGCAGCGGCGGGCCTGGGTCGACCTCCTTGGGACGCTGCTCTTCCTCTTCCCCGTCTGTTTCTCGGTCATCTACTTCTCCTGGGACTATGTGCTGAACTCGTGGGCCGACTTCGAGGGTTCAATTGAGGAGCGCGGATTGCATGCGGTGTATCTCCTCAAGACCTGCATCTGGCTGTTCGCGGGCCTGCTGATCCTGCAGGGACTCGCCACGGTCATCCGCACGATCCGCTCGCTCAGATCTCCTGGAAGCAACCCGAAGTGACTCCGGAGCTGCTTGTCGGCGGCATGCTGCTTGCCCTGATGGCAGCGCTCCTCGCCGGGTTCCCGGTTGCCTTTACGTTGTCGGGCGTTGCCCTGCTGGCGGCGGCACTTGGCGCGGCCGTGGGCATGTTCGATTTCAGTTTCGTGGCGGCGTTCCCGAATCGCATTTACGGGATCATGACGAACGACCTCCTTATCGCGGTGCCGTTGTTCGTCTTCATGGGCGTCATGCTGGAGCGCTCGAGAATCGCCGAAGAGCTGCTGACCACGATGGGGCTGTTGCTGGGCGGTATGCGCGCAGGCCTCGGAATCGCCGTGACGTGTGTCGGCGCGCTGCTGGCTGCCTCGACCGGGATTGTCGGTGCGACCGTGGTCACCATGGGACTTCTGTCGCTGCCGACCATGCTCAAGCGGGGATACGAGCCGGAGATCGCGTGTGGCTCCATTTGCGCGGCCGGTACGCTGGGGCAGATCATTCCCCCGTCAATCGTGCTCATCCTACTCGGTGACCAGATCTCGGCGGCCTATCAGCAGGCGCAGCTGGCTCAGGGCAACTTTTCACCGGAGGCCGTGACCGTCACGGACCTGTTCGTCGGAGCGCTGCTGCCAGGACTTGCCCTCGTCGCACTGTACATCCTGTGGCAGTTCTTCTACGGGACCATCAGGCCGGACGCGATGCCGTCCATCCCGCGGAGCGAACGGGCGGCGGTTTCCGCGGCAGAACTGCGCGCCCGGGTGCTCCGTGCCCTGGTCCCGCCGCTGCTCCTGATCGTGGCGGTCCTTGGATCGATCCTGGCCGGTTTGGCCACGCCGTCCGAATCGGCCGGCGTCGGTGCGGTCGGCGCGATGCTGCTCGCGATTCATCGACGGCAGTTCACCCTTAAAATCCTGAGCGACGTCATGCGATCGACCGCTCGCATGACGTCGATGGTCTTCACGATCCTGGTCGGCGCTGCCCTGTTCTCGCTGGTCTTCCGGGGATTCGGCGGCGACGAGATGGTGGCCGAGTTCCTCGGCGGGCTCCACGGTGGCGTGGTGACGGTCCTGATCCTCACCATGGTCCTGATGTTCCTGCTCGGCTTCTTCCTCGACTTCATCGAGATCACCTACGTGGTGATCCCGATCATCGGGCCGCCCATCCTGATGCTCGGCATCGACCCGGTCTGGTTCGCGATCCTGGTGGCGATCAACCTGCAGACGTCGTTCCTGACCCCGCCCTTCGGCTTCTCGTTGTTCTACCTGCGGGGTGTGGCGCCGAAGTCGGTGCCGACCGCTGCGATCTACCGGGGAGCTGTACCCTTTGTGGCCATCCAGCTGCTCATGCTGGGAATACTGGCCTTGATGCCCGAGCTCGCTACCTGGTTGCCGAAGGTCGTCTACCCGCAGTAGGACAGGGGGACGGCGCCATTCTCTTCGGGAACTGTCGCACCAGGATCGACCGCACGCGTCCGGCTCGCGGCCGGTCGCACGTCCGGTGAGCTGCCCGGTCCGGGCAGCGTGATACTCCCTGGATCGGCCGACCACTGCGGGATGTTTGGAGAAGGGTGGACTCGGGCAGACAGGGTCCCGGACGTCCGGGACCCGCGCCGGAAGTCAAACGCAGGCTGACACAGCACGTCTCCTGCCCGGCCGTCACTGCACCCCACCGGCAGCGCGTGGACCTCGCACACCGGAGGGCCATTCATTCGAAAATAGTGTTTTGTATCAATGCCTTCGTGAATTCTCCTAGAATGATTCGAATGCCCGGCCCGGTCGTCGGCGGGGAGAGTGTTTCACCCGCGTAGCTGGAGGTACCCCTGTTCGGCGTACGGATTGCGTGCGCGCGCCTCGGTCCGGAACCGCTCCCAGCTCTCGAAGATCCGTCGCGCGAGATCGCCTTCCTGCGCGGTGGCCCGAACCACGTCGTCGCTGTGTACGAGCATTTCGTCGAACACGTCCTTCGGGAACGGCCGCAGCTCAACGCCGTGCTCTTCGACCAGTACGCGTTGCGATTCGTTGTTGGCCGCGGTGAACTCGGCGAGCATGCGTACGTTGGTGGCGGCGGCCGCGTTTTCGACGATCGCCTGCAGGTCCGGCTCCAGACCGTCCCATGCCGCCTTGTTCAAGAGCAACTCGGATGCTGTGCCCGGTTCGTGGAACCCTGGCCCGTAGTAGTTCTTCGTGATCTTGTAGAACCCGAATGCCAGGTCGTTCCAGGGGCCTACCCATTCGGTCGCATCGATCACACCGGACTGGAGGGCGGGCATGATCTCGCCGCCCGGCAGGTTCACCGCCGTGGCGCCCAGCCGATTGATGACTTCGGCCCCGAGTCCGGGAATGCGCATCTTGAGGCCCTGAAAGTCCTCGATGGAGTTGATCTCCTTCTGGAACCAGCCTCCCATTTGGGTCCCGGAATTGCCGGCCAGGAACGCCTTCAAGCCGAATTCCGCGCAGAGTTCGTCCCAAAGCTCCTGACCGCCGCCGTGGTACACCCAGGCATTGTGCTCCTGGGCCACGAGGCCGCCCGGCACGGCCGCGTAGAACGGGGTCGAACGATGCTTGTTGATCCAGTAGTAGGCAGCCGCGTGGCTCATTTGCGCCTTGCCTTCCCGAACTGCATCAAAATTCTCGAACGGAGGCACGAGCTCACCCGCGGCATACAGCTTCACGGTAAGTCGACCTTCCGACGCCGTGGTGATGTGGTCCGCAAGCCGTTGCGCGCCGGTTCCCAGACCAGGGAAGTTCTTCGGCCAAGTGGTGACCAGCCGCCATTCGCGCATACCGCGACTTACGCTGGGGGCCTCGGCCGGGTTATCTGGGGTACCGGTCTCCGCTGTTTGCTGGTTCTCTTGGTCATCGCCCTCACCACACGCGGCTAGAGCGACCGAGGCGCTGACTACGGCGGCGCCGGATAGAAAGGTTCGACGATCCAACTCAGAAGCTCCTCACGAAAAGCGGCAGATCCTGCCGGAGGGGTAGGGGTTCGCTGTCCCCGTGAACAGCATAGTCGCAAAGTGCGCCTGCCTGCCGGTTATGACGCTCGAGCGGCGCTCCCGCCCAGCCGAACCCATCCCCGCTCAGTCAGTTCCTCAAGCGGCTGGAAGCGTCGCTTGTAGGCCATCTTGGATGATCGCGGAATCCAGTAACCCAGGTAGAAGTAGCGAAGGTCCAGCGACTGCACCCGCAGGATGTGCCAGAGGATGGTCGCGGTGCCGAGGCTGTCTTGCCGACGCTCGGGATCCCAGAACTTGTAGATCCCGGACAGCCCGTCAGCAAGCCGGTCGGTCAGCGATACCGCGATCAGGCTGCCATCCTGGTTGCGGGCTTCCACCACCCGGGTATCAACCGGCGTTTCCTCGATCATCGCCTGGTACGACGCGTAGCTCATCCCCTCCATGTCGCCGCCAATGTGGCGATCGGTCTGATAGCGCCGGAAGAGGCCGTACTGCTCCCGGGTGGCAACAGGATCGCATTCGCGCCACTCAAGAACCCGGCAGGCCCGGCGAGCTCGACGGAACCGTCGACCAAGCTGAAAGCAGCTGGCGTCGATGCGCACGGGCCGACACTCTGTGCAGGAAGGGCACGCTGGCCGGTAGGCCATTCCGTGACTGCGTCGAAAGCCGGCACGAATGAGGTCGGCGTGAAACTGGTCAGCGTGCTGCGTCGGGATTTGGGTGATCACCTTTCGCTCAACCTTGCCCGGCAGATACGGGCAGGGAAGAGCCGACGTTCCGACAAAGATCGGGATCGTGTCGCCAAGTGGAAGCGTCATGGCCGTGTCCTGCCGGGAAGTGAGTGATCGGCATCCATGCTAGCAATCTGTCGACGCACCGCGCACGCTGCCAGTCACGGTCCGGGGGCGGGCACCGGTGGTCGGTTGCGGATGGCGCGCCCGGTGTGGGTGCCGGGCGGTGGCGGGGGACCTACGCGATCCCGTAGTACCAGGGCACGAAGAGCGTAAAGGTCCCCCAGCAAATCAGTGTGAGCGGAGGACCGCTTCGCAGGTAATGGCGGCCACGGTAACCAGCGGGGCCCATCACCAGAAGGTTGGTCTGGTAGCCGATGGGCGTTGAAAACGACATGTTGGCGCCAAAAATCACCGTTACGGCAAACGGAAACGGGTCGACCCCGAGAATCTGGGCGATGCCAATGGCAATTGGCATGTAGAGCAGCGCCGCCGCGTTGTTGGTCAGCACGTCCGTAGTGATGGCCGTGACCAGGAAGAGTGCCGACATCATGGCCGCTGGCCCGAACCCGAACATCTCCATGGCCCGCACAGCACCGTCGGCCACCCACTGGGCCGCCCCGCTCATTTGCATGGCCCCGCTTAGGCCAAGCATCGCTGCCACTGGCAGGGCGACGCGACCGTCGATTGCGCCGAGCGCGCGCCTGACGGAGAGCGTGCCCGAGGCAATCATGGAAAACGCACCGGCTACGGCAGCCACGACCACGGGCACGAGCCCGCTCGATGCGGCAAGCACGGTGCCCAGGAAGATGCCGGCTGCCCGCCAGCGGAACTTGACGGGCGGCAGTTGGCTCTGCCGCCATTCCGTCGGCACCACGATGCCTGACTGGCGAAGGTCGCTTACCGCGCTCTGGGTCCCTTCCACCAGCAACATGTCCCCGCTCTGGAGCGGCACCTCGAGCGGCCGGACGCGACGATTGGTCAAGCGGGTGCGCCGGAGGCCGAGGATCGTGCACCCGGTTCGCCGGCGGAACGTCTCGGGCGTCATCGGCGGCGTTTGGGTGAACGGCGAATCCACCGTGACCACGGCTTCCGCAAAGAAGTTGGCCTCGTTCTCGGCGCGGATACGCGCTGTCCGGAAGACACCGCCGAGAGAGCCGAGAATCGCCGGAAAACGGGTACGGGCGAGCGCGACCACGAGCACATCCCCAGCCTGCAGCGCCACGTCGTCAAACGGGAACAGGTAGGTATCCAGCCCGCGTCGCACCGAAAAGACCGTCATCTCCTGGAGGCTGGGAAACATCCCTCCGATCGACGCTTCCCCCACGGCGGGCGCGTCCGAGCGGACTTCGAGCTCGGTCACGAACTGCCGCGATTCCACGGGGGTCACCGCTTCGCTCTTCAGTTTCGGCAACAGCCAGGGAAGGACGGCGGTGACATACACGAGACCGGCACCGGCTACGACCAGGCCGGGAATCGTGAACGCGAAGAAGTCAAACGGGGGCAGTCCGAGGTCCACTGCGACACCAGCTGCGATGAGATTGGTGCTGGAGCCGACGAGGGTGGTCATGCCGCCGAGGATGCTGGCGTAACTCAGCGGAATGAGCGTGCGCGATGGGGGCAGGCGATCGGATGCGACGAGGATCAGAATAGGAATGAAGATCAGGACAATAGGCGTGTTGTTGATCAGGCTCGACGTCAACGCCGCGACGAGAAGGAGGAAGACGAATACCAGCCACCGGCGGTGACGCGCCATTCGGTTGATTACGTCTGCAACGCGGCTGAGTGCGCCGGTTTCGGTCAGTCCCCGGGCCACGATCAGCAGCGCCATCAGCGTGATGAGGCCGGTGTTGGCGAAGCCCGCGAAGACCATGCCCGGCTGGGCGCGCGCGTCCGGCATCTCGACCGAGACAAACAGGAACAGGAGTGCGAGCAGCAGCCCAATGGCTACGGTTTCCAGACGGAAGCGCCCCGAGACGAAGGCCGCGACGGCAACCACCGCAATCGAGAGCGTCAGCGCGATGGGCAGCGTCATGACGGGTCGGCCGTCCCCGCCGAGAAGGGCGTCAGGATCGCTGGCGGGGCCCAGCTCCCCGCTCGGTCAACTGAACTCGGAGATGATCGGGGATCGGCACGCTCGCTTCACGGGTTCGGTCCGCGAGCACCATGACCGCGCGCGCCCTTGCTGCGCACACGCCGCCATGGAACACCGCCTGGTCCCAATGGACGGAGGACCGGCCAAAGCGCGCGATTCTGGTGCCGACCGTGACCGTCCCAGGCCAGTGCAGTTGGGCTAGGTAGTCGATCGCGATGTGGGCCAGCATGAACACCGGATCTGCCTTGATCGGATCGTTGATGCCGTCGAGATACGTGAGTCGGCCTTCTTCGAGGTAGCGCGCGACGGCCGCGTGGTTGACGTGTCCCACACCGTCCAGATCGAAGAACCGGATATCCCGGTCGACCCGGTGCGCGTAGTCTTCCAGGATCGGGATTTCCGGTCTGGGTGATGCTCGGGCTGGCGTTGGCATGGGCGCGACTATGCGAACGCCGCCGGGCCTGCGCAACTGTCCCCGTTATGGGTCACGTCGGGGGGTCAGCAAGAGTTGCTGCTCCGTTCTGAATTCGGCCCAGTCCGATTCGAACGGCAGGAGGTGCCCGGCAAACCACTGATCGGCCTGATCGCGGTACCACGGCGAGAGCGGATGGCCGGCCTGTCCTGTGGACAGCACAGCCCACGATCGCGTCGGCTCGGCCAGATCATGCACCATTCGCACGCCTGCTCCATGGATGCCGGCGAACGGCTGTCCATTGTTGCTCCAGTCCGAATGCATCCGCATGAGCGTGAATGGTCCGCCCTCATGCGAGCGAACGATGTTGACCAGGTTTCCGACAAGGGGGAGTTCGCCCAGGGGACGATGCCGGTGGATGCCGGTTGCCGCAGAATCCCAGCGTAGGGCCTGCAAATCGCCGCCGTCCTGTTGCTGCAGCCATTGCACGGCATCGCGCAACGCGCTGCGAACAACGTCGACGCACGGGCGTTGCGGGTCGCCACACCCGGGCACTTGGCCGGTCAGCAGATCGACGAGTAGCTGGGGCCGAGGCACCAGCGGGACGGTGCCGTTGCCGAACACTGCGGACGACAGGCGTTGCGTCAGCGCGCGATGCCAGGCCGAATACACGAGTGGTTCCGGCCGCCCGGCTTCCATGCGGAAATCCCATTGGTTCAGCAGATCGGCCACGTCGGCATCGGGTTGGGGAAAGGGGCCAGCGGCAAGCAGCAGGGGAACGATCGCACGCGCGGCCGGCGACACAATGTCGGTCTGCATGTCTGCGAACCGCGCGGGCGTGAAACCTCCCGCGGGGACGCTGCCGAGGAGTTCCCGCAGGCGCTCCGCCCGGTAGGAGGAAGGGCGGTCCCGCATGATGAACGACTGATAGCCGGCTGGTGCCAGGTACTCGTTCGCGCTGGCGACCCATCCGTCGGGTGGATTGGTTTCGCTCGGAAGTGCGGCGCCCTTCAGGCTACCGATCCACGCGGCCCCGGAGTCGGTCCCCTCCACGGGAAGGAAGCCGTCGCCTGTGGCGCGGACCGGGATTCGGCCGGTCATCACATAGCCGATATTGTCGTCGACGTCGGCGTGCACGGCGATCTGGACGACCGCCTCAAGCTCATGCATGGCCTCGCGGAAAGCGGCGGCCGTCGCGGCGCGTACGCTCCGGAACGCCGCCCGCTGGGACAGGTCCGTGTCGGCCAGCTCGTCCGAGCGGAAAGCCACGACCTGCCCGGGACCGGCGAACCCGAATTCAGGAAGATCGGATACCACGGGCCCGTGCCGGGTGGTCCGGATGGTGAGATGGACCGGATCCCGACCCCTCACCGCGATCGTTTCAGAGCGGACGTGAAATGGTTCCGGGCCCGCCGGGGTCAGGTACGATCCGGCTTCGGCCGGATCCAGGGTCTCGACGTAGAGATCTTGGACGTCGGCATAAACCGATGTCATGCCCCAGGCCACCTGCTGATTGCGGCCGATCGGGACCGCAGCAATCCCCGGCAACGTGGCGCCCCACACCCGCAGTCCAGGTGCCTCGAGATGGGCGAGGTACCAGACCGACGGCGCGGCAAGGCGGAGATGCGGGTCGCTCGCCAGGAGCGGCCGGCCGCTGGCGGAATGGCGGCCGGCAATTGCCCAGGCGTTGGACCCCGCAAGGGGGTCGTCGACCGAGCGCGAGAGCTCTCGGAGCCGGGCTTCGCCGAGTCGTGGGAGGAGGCGTGCCCGTTCGGCTTCCGTGTCCGCGTTGCCGGAGAGGAGTGTCCCCATCATCTTGATGGCGAGGATGCTGTCGGCGGGCAGCCATGGTTCAGGTGACAAACCGAGGACCCGCAATTCAAACGGGCGATGGTTGCTTTCCAGGGCGGCGTTCACGCCGTCGGCATAGCCTTGCAGCAGATCCCGAGTCTCGGGATCCAGCCAGGCCGCAACGGCTTCGGCCGACCGCGCGTAACCAATTGTCCGGAACTTGCGGTCCAGCGGGACTGCGGCAGCTCCCATGACTTCCGCCAGGCGGCCACGACCTGCCCGACGGGCAAATTCCATCGCGGTGAAACGGTCCTGAGCGTGCACGAACCCGAGGCCGAACCAGGCGTCGCGTTCGCTGCCGGCAGCGATGTGTGGAACGCCGTGCGCGTCGCGCGCGATCCGCAGCGCGGCGTCGAGGCCCCGAACCTCAAGTTGTCCTTCAAGTCGGGGAAGGGCGGCCTGCAGCACCAGCAGCGGCAGGGCAAGCCCGATGGCCACCGCGGTCAGCGTGGCAGCCAGGCAGAGGCTGAGAACCGACGCTAGCCCGAAGCGCGCACGAGGGCTACTTGTCACGCACCAGTTCCAGGACGCTGGCTCGGTCGGCATCGAGCTCGGGCACCGGCCCCCGCGTGGGCGGATCCTGATGCCCAGACAGCTTGATGGGGTTACCGGCGACCTTCATGCCGTCAACGCTCCCGCCGGCAACTTCGACCAGCATGTTCCGGGCGTGCACCTGCGGGGACGACACCGCATCGGCGACGTCGTTCAGAGGGCCAGCGGGAATGCCGGCCGCCTCAAGCTTTGCCAGCCACTCGGCACGCGGCGCGGTCTGGAAGCATGCATTGAGCTCGGCTTCGAGGTTCTCGACGTTCTCGATGCGGCCGCGGTTGGTTGCGAAACGAGGATCTTTTGCAAGTTCCGGCCGCCCGAGGACCGTCATGAGGGTTTGGAACATTCGGTCGTTGCCGGCGGCCAGAACAAGATGTCCATCGGCCGCCCGATAGCATCCGAACGGGGCGATCGCCGGGTGGCGGGCGCCGGAAGGGGGCGGGGCCACGCCCGTGGCAAAGTAACGGGCTACCGCGTTCTCCAAAATCGCGATCTGGCAGTCGAGCATGGCGACGTCAATCCGCTGCCCGAGTCCCGTGCGGTTACGCTCATGGAGGGCGGCGGCGATTCCCACCGCCGTGAACAGTCCCGCCGCGATGTCCCCGATCGATGTCCCGACCCTGGTGGGCGGGCCGTCTGCATGTCCCGTGAGTGACATCAATCCGCCCATCCCCTGCACGATCATGTCGTAGGCAGGTCGCCTGGCCCACGGCCCGGATTGGCCGAACCCTGAAACGGACGCGAGAATCAGCTGCGGGCGGGTGGCGTGGAGTGCCTCCCAGCCGAAGCCGAGGCGGTCAAGCGTGCCGGGTCGAAAGTTTTCGACCAACACGTCGGCCTGCCCGAGGAGTCGTCTGAACAGGGACTGGCCGGCGTCGTCCTTGAGGTCGAGCGCAATGCTTTCTTTCCCGCGATTGAGGGATCCGAAGTACGCGGAGGTGTCGCCGATCCACGGAGGGAAGGTGCGCGCGTCGTCTCCGTCCGGCGGTTCGACCTTGATTACCCGGGCGCCGAGATCACCGAGAACCATGGTGGCGAATGGGCCTGCAAGAACGCGCGTGAGATCGAGGATCGTCACGCCTGAAAGTGGACCCGTCGGGGGGACGGGCGCGGTGACGGGATGATCCATGCGTCGGCTCCGGCGGTTTGCGTGGTCGCATCGTCTTCGCGAGCGGGTCGGGGCAGGGTTCACCGCGAACAGTACGTACCGGACCCGCAGGGAATCTGCTGCAGATGGTATCGGGCCCGGGAACCTTTGCGGGATGACGGCCTCTGGCCGCGGCGCGGCAACGCTACTGGTTCGGTCGGATTGCATCTACATTAGCGGCGCTGTGAGGCCCGACAGCAGCGCGGCGTGCGAAGGAAGAATTGCCATGAACATCGAGTTGACCAGCGCGGACCGCGCGTTTCGCGACGAGGTGCGTACGTTCCTTGCCACGAGCCTGCCGCCCGACATCAAGCGGCGCGTCGAGAACGGCCTCGAACTGGGGCGCGAGGACTACGCGTCCTGGCACCGGATCCTCTACGAGAAGGGCTGGGTGGCGCCGGGCTGGCCGATCGATCATGGCGGCACCGGGTGGACGCCTATGCAGCGCTACCTGTACGACGAGGAGTCCGCGGCCGCCAGCGCACCTCGGATCATGCCGTTCGGGGTGAACATGGTGGGGCCGGTGATCTTCACCTTCGGGAACAGTTCGCAGAAGGCACGTTACCTGCCGCGGATCCTGTCGGGAGAGGACTGGTGGTGCCAGGGTTACTCCGAACCCGGCGCGGGTTCCGACTTGGCCAACCTGCGCACCCGTGCGGTGCGCGACGGGGACGTCTACGTTGTGAATGGCCAAAAGACATGGACGACATCCGCCCAGTGGGCCGACCATATCTTCTGCCTGGTGCGCACTGACCCGGGTGCCGCCAAGCCACAGCAGGGCATCTCGTTTCTGTTGATCGACATGCGATCGCCGGGGATCGAAGTGAAACCGATCATCACGATCGATGGTGGCCATGAGGTGAATGACGTCTTCTTCGAGGACGTTCGCGTGCCAGTGGAGAATCTGGTCGGCGACGAGAACCGCGGCTGGACGTACGCAAAGTTCCTCCTGAGCTTCGAGCGGGCGGGGATTGCCGACGTGGGTCGCTCAAAGAAGCAGCTTGCCGGTCTCAAGCGCATCGCAGCCGCGGAACAGTCGAACGGGCGGCCGTTGTCCGAAGACGATCGGTTCCGCGAGAAGATCGCCTCCTTGGAGATCGACCTGCTTGCGCTTGAGTACACCGAATTGCGGGCGCTAAGCCGGCAGACCTCGGGTAAGGAGCCCGGAACTGAAGCGAACATCCTCAAGGTCCGCGGTACGGAGATTCAGCAGCGAATCACCGAGCTTGCACTCGAGGCGGTGGGGACCTATGCCAATCCGTACGTGCCCGAGGCCCTCAAGGACGGCTGGAACGAAGAGCCGATCGGGCCCGAGTACGCCGCCGGCGTGGCGCCGAGGTACTTCAACTGGCGCAAGGCCTCGATTTACGGCGGCTCGAACGAGATCCAAAAAGGCATCGTCGCCAAGCTCGTACTGGAACTGTGAGGCGTAGCGATGGACCTGTCATACAGCGAAGACCACACCCTGCTGTCCGAGAGTATCGCCCGGTTTATCCAGAACGACTACGACTTCGAGACCCGGAGCCGCATTGCCGCCAGTGACCTCGGGTTTGATCCAGGGGTATGGCAACAGTTTGCGGACCTGGGATGGCTGGCGATTCCGTTTAGCGAAGAGGAAGGCGGGCTTGGCGCCGACCCGGTGTCGGTGATGATCCTGATGGAGCGGTTTGGTCGCGGGCTGGTGTTGGAGCCGTATGTGCCGAGCATCCTCCTCGGCGGTCGACTGATCGCGGCAACGGGAGGCACCGAGCAGCGCTCTCGTTATCTTGGCGACCTGATCGCGGGTAAGGTCCAGCTGGCGTTCGGGCACGGCGAACCGGGCGGGCGGTATGCGCTGGCGCACGTGGCGACCCGCGCGGAAGGCGGTGCCGGCGGGTTCACGCTGTCGGGGCAGAAGGCGGTGGTGCACAACGCCGAGGCGGCCGACTTCATCATTGTTTCGGCTCGAAGCAGCGGCGAGGTGCGGGCACAGGATGGTATTTCGCTGTTCCTGGTGCCGCGCGAAACGCCCGGCCTGACCGTGCGCCCCTTTCGGACGGTCGACGGCCTTCGCGCGGCGGAACTCGTTCTAGAGGGGGTCCGGGTTGGCGAGGATGCCCTGCTGGGCGAGGAAGGCGGGGCGTACCCGGCGATCGAAGCTGTCACTGACCGGGCGGTTGCCGCCGTCTGTTCGGAAGCAGTGGGGGTGATGGATCTGTTGCGGGAGACCACGCTGGAGTATCTCAAGACCCGCCAGCAGTTCGGGCGACCGCTCGGAGCATTCCAGGTCCTGCAGCATCGCGCGGTGGACATGCTGATCGCGTGCGAGGAGGCACGCTCGCTGGCTCTGATGGCGACCCTCAGCCTTGACAAGAAAGTGACCGAGCGGCGCCGAGCGGTGTCGGCGGCAAAGGCCCACATCGGCACCGCTGGCCGGAAAGTCGGGCAAGAGGCCGTGCAACTGCATGGCGGCATGGGCGTGACCGACGAACTCAAGATCGGCCACTATTTCAAGCGCCTGACCATGATCGACACATTCTTCGGTGATGCCGCCCACCACCTCGACCGGTTTGCCGGCAATGCATGAGAGGCGGGCGGAGATCTGGGGCCCGCTACCGAAGCAGGGCGGCACCGGTACGGCACGCGCTGACCTTGGCTGGGATCGATGCTGCTGGAGGCGCCTCGGATCCCGATTGGCCCGGCTACCGACCCTGCCGGCCGAACGGCGATCTCAGGGGATACAGGTGCCCCTCTGTTTCGGGACGCCGGCGGACGGTCTTCGGCTTCGAGGGTAGCGATACCTGTGAAGTCGACCTAGTCGACGGCCGTCAGCCGGACACCGGCCTGTACATGTCGATCGTGTCGACATATCACCCCGATGTGTCGATAAAACGACGTCATATCGACATGTCGGACTGAGACAAGCAGGTGGGCCGGTAGTGTTGCCGGCTGTCGGTCGGGTGCCTCAGCTTTGCATCGAGCGGAAAGGGGCGATCGTCGCAAGTCTGTGCACCGGAGAGGTTACGAGACCGGATCATTCGCACGGTAATGCTGACCCCGACGCCCCCATTGAGCTGACATTCTGACGACTTGTATCCCATGGATACTGCGTTCTCATCGGTTGGACCGCGTGCCGTTCCAGGCGGTGCGCAGGTTGACAGCCACGGAGCGAGCGCTCTCCGAAGTCCCCGGGAGCATTCCGTGTCGGCGCCCGATCGCGCGGCCCGGTACGCCCAGTACTGCCATTGCGGGAATGCAAGGAGGTCCACCGGGAACTACACTCGCGACCGGGTAACCGCAGTAGCGGGAGGGGTGGATGGAGGCCTGTCCGAAGCGGCGCGCACGAGATCGACGGTGCTCCCGCTTGGTCGGTAAGGCCCAGCCGCCGTGGGCTGGTGCTCTCCTGCCGCGCTGATGGAGCAGGCTCGTCCGATCTGCGGGGAACACTCCCGGTCGGCGATTTGGGAGCCGGCGGCAGGCGCAATGGACGGCCCACCGCAGGTTGCAAAGCTCGACGGTGTCGGCCCAGCTCCGGTGCTAGTCGTTTGCGAGCACGCGTCCAACGCGATTCCCGCCCGATTTGGCGCACTTGGCCGCGGCGACCGGGACCGTCTTCATGAATCGGGCCGACTACCTTGATCCGGCGCTTTGCTGGACCGGCTGCAAGCTCACCGGTAAAGGTGGGGGACTGTCGAAAATCGGCTACCACAACCTGACCCGGCCGAAATCCTTCCACTTGAAGAAGGCGTCCGGATGACGCTCACGGCGGACTGGTCGTACCCGACGACCATCCGGTTCGGCGCGGGACGAATTGAGGAACTGCCGAGCGCGTGTGGCGAAGCCAACATCCGCCACCCGTTGTTCGTCACGGACCGAGGGCTGGCCGCGTTGTCGCTGACGCGGGCCACCCTCGACGTCTTGGATGCCGCCGGGTTGGGGCGCTCAATCTTCTCCGACGTCGATCCCAATCCGAGCGACCGGAACCTGCAAGCTGGCCTCGCGCGCTTTCGCGAGGGAGGGCATGATGGCGTCGTTGCGTTCGGCGGCGGTTCCGGCCTTGATCTCGGCAAGGCGGTTGCCTTCATGTCCGGTCAGTCACGCCCCTTATGGGACTTCGAGGATATCGGCGATTGGTGGCGGCGGGCGAACCCCAACGGCATCGCGCCCGTGGTGGCTGTTCCCACTACTGCCGGTACGGGATCCGAAGTGGGCCGAACCAGCGTCATTCTCAATACCGAAACCCATGTGAAGAAGATCATTTTCCATCCCCGGGTGCTGCCGACGGTGGTGATCATCGATCCGGAACTAACCGTCGACCTGCCCAAGCCGATCACCGCCGGTACCGGAATGGATGCCTTTGCGCACTGCCTTGAGGCGTACTGCTCACCGCACTACCACCCCATGGGGCAGGGCATCGCGCTCGAGGGCATGCGTCTGGTGCACGAGAATCTGCTGCGCGCGTACGCTGACGGTACGGATCTCGTGGCCCGGGCGAACATGATGGCGGCCGCCACCATGGGGGCAGTCGCCTTTCAGAAAGGACTGGGCGCCATCCACGCGCTCAGCCACCCGGTTGGCGCCGTGTACGACACCCACCATGGCACCACGAACGCATGCGTGATGCCATACGTCCTCGACTTCAATCGCTCGGCGGTCGAGGACCGGCTGGCCATTGCTGCCGCCTATCTCGGGCTTCGGGGCGGATACGCCGCGTTCTACGGTCGGGTGATGGAACTTCGCGAAGAGCTTGGCATTCCGAAGACGCTGACCGAGATGGGGGTTCCTCACCAGTGCCTGGATGAACTCACGACAATGGCACTCGAAGATCCGTCGGTCGGGGGCAATCCGGTGCCGATGACGGCGGCGAATACGCGGGCACTGTTCGAGGCCTGCATGTAATGATCCCGAGACCCGCGGTCAGCCGTCCTGTGCCCCATCCATCCACCGGTGTGATGCGGCAGCTGCGCGGACGTGCCGCCCAGCAAGCAATAATTCCGGCCGCCCAATACGTCGCACCGGCGAGCGAGGCGCGTGCGACATGGAACACCCTGCCCTCCGGGGCCGGAGCGCAGGGCTGGTCTACTTGGCACATTGACCGAGGTCGCACTGCCGGTGGCTTCAGTGTGGCGTGGACTCGAACCGGAAGTACGGTGATCGGGCTAAAGCAGGCGCCCCTCCGCGTCCACCAGGGGGACGGCGTGTTCACGCAGGATGGCCTCGATGGCATCGGCATTGGCGTCCAGCAACGCCTGAAGCTGCGCCTTCCAGTCCTGTTCGCCGAAGCGTACCCCTATCGAAATGCCGAAGTGCATCTGCAGGCCCGCTTGTGATTCCACGGGAATGACCCGGATCGGTACGTCAGGGTTGCTTCGGACGAAGTGTCCGGCGATGGGCCCCCACATGAACGTGAGGTCGATGTTGCCGGCAAGCAGATCCTCCTGCTCAAGCTGTCCGGGTCGCACGTCGGGGTCGCCATGCTGAGATGCGTAGGCTTTTGTAAGCCGGCTCAGCATGGCGTGCTCGGCCAGCCACAGCGTCCCCGGGTTGCGTTCCGCCAGACCAAACCTGAGGGAATTCCGTTGCGAAGCGTCCAGCTTCTGCAGATCCGAGACCGACCGGACGGAATCAAGCCCACGCCCCTCCACGAAAACGAGCGCGTAAGTGGAGCGGTAGTAGGGATCAGTCGTGATCGCGAGTTCAAACCCGTCCGGCAGGCCCATCACGACGTCGCACCGGTAGACACCGTCATCGCCCCTTGCACGAAGCGTGTTCCGGATGAATCCCATTCGCTGCGGAAACCAGGTGTATTCCACCGGCAGGTTGAGTTGCTCGGCCAACAGCGATGCAATGTGATTTTCGAAACCCTCCTGGCGGTCATTTGACCAGGGCAGGTAGTTGGCATCAGCGCAGACCTTGAAGGCAGTCCGCTCGGCGCTGCCTGCCGCGACCGGGAGGGCACATGCACCTGCAATCGCAAGCGCAAGCGTCAAGCATCTGGCCACCCCGGGGGAGCGGGGGCAGCCATCCGGCCAGGGGAGAAACATCATCGATCGTATCGCTTCAGCCTGCCAGCCGGGAGCACCCCGTCGGCCCGTGCCAGGAGATAGGCGTAGAGTTGATCAATGTAATTCATGACGTTGGGGTTGGTTCCCCAGCCCGGCATCACCCCGATCTGCCCTTCGTAGCCGTTCACGACGACTTCCATGAAACGGTCGAGATCAATCTGGCGGAGCTTTTGAACAAGGCTGGGTCCGATCGTGCTGCCATCACCTGTCAGACCGTGGCAGACCTGGCACTGGCTGAATGCCCGATAACCGCGGGTTAGCCAGAGATCGATCTGGCACGTGCTGAGGTCACCCTCCGTTTCGCACTGAATGTGTCCTTCATAAGGGGGCGGTTCCGCCTCTTCCGCCGCAGTCGTGACGACTAGGTTCCCGGCGCTGATCATGGCTCCCGCCACTAGGCCGGCAACGGTAACGCCAAATTTCTGAAGCAATGTGCTGGCTCCGTTTGCTGAGTGGATGCGCAGGGTCGGCAATCGCTGTCGCCACATGCCCTGCCGGATCCGGCCTTCAAAGAAAGACCGGCTGCGGCATGAATGCCGCAGCCGGTCAAGTGGACTAGTGACCAGCGGTCGCGCCGCCTGTCATCCTGTCGCGTATCGGCCCTACGGGAGCGCGAACACGGTCAGCACGCCGCCGAGCTGGGTGTGCTGGTTCAGGCCTCGGTAGGCGCCGACGGCACCAAGCCCGTCGGTGTCGCCTTCCAGGCCAGCGGCCATGCCGATGCCGGCCCAGCCGCCCACACCGGAGAGCACGCCGACGTACTGCTTGCCCTCAAAGGTCCAGGTGTTCACGTTGCCGATGATGCCGGACGGGGTCTTGAAGCTGTAAAGCTCCGCACCGGAGTTGGCGTCGACTGCCTTCAGACGGCCGTCGAGAGTCCCGTAGAAGACGATGTCACCAGCAGTCGCCAGCGCGCCGCTCCAGACGGAGAACTGTTCCGGTACGGACCAGACGATCTCACCCTTGGCGGCATCCCACGCGATGAAGTTGCCGAGGTTGTCGGTCCCGTCGCCGGTTACCCGGCCAGCGGGGAACATGCTCAGCGTTGCCCCGACGTACGGCTGCCCGGAGACGTACTCGACACGGAACGGCTCGTAGTCCATGCAGACGTGGTTCGTCGGCACGTAGAAGAGGCCGGTGCGCGGCGAGAACGCGGCCGGTTGCTGGTCTTTCGATCCAAGCGCGGCCGGGCAGATGTTCTGGGTGTTGACATCTTCGCCCTGCTGGTCGGTGCTGTACTCCGCTACCACCTGTGGACGGCCCGTCTCCATGTCGACGTGCGTGGCCCAGTTGGTGGCCGGGTCGTACTTCTCGGCGACCAGGAGCTCGCCCGTGGCACGGTCAAGCGTGTAGCCGAAACCGTTACGGTCGAAGTGCACAATCACCTTGCGCATTACGCCATCGATTTCGATGTCGGCAAGGATGCCCTCGTTGACACCGTCGTAGTCCCATTCGTCGTGCGGCGTCATCTGGTAGACCCATCGGGCCATACCAGTGTCAGCGTCACGCGCGAAGATGGTCATCGACCACTTGTTGTCGCCCGGGCGGACCACCGGGTTCCAGGTGCTCGGGTTGCCGGTGCCGTAGTAGATGAGGTTCAGGTCAGGGTCGTAGGTGAACCAGCCCCACGTGGTGCCGCCACCGATTTTCCACTGGTCTCCTTCCCAGGAATCCAGACTGGAATTGGGACCGACCGGCTCCAGCATATGCGTGGTGTTTTCCGGATCGATGAGCATCTCATCGTCGGGACCCGTGCTGTAGCCCTTCCAGACCAGGCTTCCGTCGTTGATGTTGTACGCAGCAAGGAAGCCGCGGACGCCAAACTCACCGCCGCTGATCCCGGTGTACACCTTGTCGTTGACCACGATCGGGGCGTTGGTGTTGGTGGAGCCGGCGGACGGGTCCCCGTTCACCACGCTCCAGATCACCTCGCCGGAGTTCGCGTCAAGCGCGACCAACGTGGTGTCCGCCTGCTGCAGGAAGATCTTGCCTTCGGCGTAGGCCAGGCCACGGTAGACCGTGTCACAGCACATAACCGGAATGACAGATGGGTCCTGTACGGGGACGTACGCCCAGTTGATCGTCTGATCGGCGAGGTTGATCGAGAACACCTTGTTGGGGAACGGGGTGTGCACGAACATCGTGTCACCGATTACCATCGGACCACCCTCGTGCCCACGCAGAACCCCAGTGGAGAAGGTCCAGGCTACCTGAAGACTGCCCACGTTTCCGGCGTTGATTTCTGAAAGCGGGCTATACCGGGCACCGTCATAGGTACGGCCCCACATCGCCCAGTTGTTGACGTCGGCGCTGAGCGCCTTGACGTCGTCGTTGGCCGACACAGAGACCGGCACAGCGACAAGCACCCCCATCGCAATCGCGGCGATGAGGGATGGAATTCTGGTAATCATGATTCTCATCCGTTGCATGGAATTCGGTGATGCCACACTCCCCTGAAACGACCAGTTGCCTGAGCGCTCCATTTTGAAGGAGTGCGCCCGTCACACCGACCAAAAAAGACCCGCGGGGCGCACAAGAGCGGGTGCGGATGGCCAGCCTCTAGATTAAAGCACCAAATCAAACGCATTGCATGTATGACTTGCGTTTTCCGCTACAGGGTTCGCAGCCGGCACCTCTCGACCACCATCCGACCGTCGCCTGGGAAAGGGCGAGCCGTGACGGAGTCCGGCGGGCGCTGCCGCGCGCGATAGGCGCCGAGACCAGAATTGCGGCAACAGGACCCACACCGAACTGACGCGGGCCGCCGAACCGGGCTCCTGGTTCAGTCAGATTTCGGGCGCTGTCTTAGCCGGAATCTTCGTCCGAGCTCTTTCTCTTCCGCGATATAAAACAAGCGACTTCAGCCTCCTGACGCAGCGATTGAAATTGGGCGATGCGAGATCTCGCCTCGGGCGCGGCGTCGCGGAAGATGCCGCCCCGCTCGCCTGGAGTGGAATACAGGAAGCTCAGGGTCTCGGCAGTCGTGTAGTCTTCATAGGAGATCTGCGACGCGATCCGGTCGATCATGCAGACGCAAGGATAGAGCGTGTCGTAACTCTGACCGCCCTCCAGCCCCATGCAGGCGAGCACGAATTCGACACGGGCCTGCGTGGGAAAGTCGTTGGCCGACCCGCATTCCGTGCCGAACCCGACAAACACTGCAAGTGCCAGCAAGACCTTTTTCATAAATCGAGCCACCCGGCCGACAGGAGCATTCAGCATGATAATCAATGGCGGCGCGGGGGCGAGCAAGGTCAAAGCTGCTGGACGGTTGACGACCGTGGCTGGGCGTGCCTGCCATCGTTGGCTTGTGGCGCTTGCCGTGGCCGCGGCCGTGGCGGTTCCCGCCTGCGCGCAGGCCGGGGGAACACCCATCCGCGTCGCGGTGCTCGATGTCGAACTCCTGAAGGCCGATTACCTGCCGGATGCGCACACGATCACGGAAGAAGAACGGCACCGCCTCGACCTGGTCGCTGAGCTGATCCGCACGCGACTCCGTGCGGAGGGTTACGACGTTGTGCCCGCCGCTGCCACGCGGCAGGCGATCCGAGAGGCCAAGCCATTGCAGCGCCTGCACGCCTGCAACGGTTGCGAGCGGGGCATCGCACGCAGCCTCGAGGCGGACTGGGTGCTGGTGGGGTGGGTTCAGTTTGTCAGCAACCTCATTCTGAACCTCAATGTCGTGGCGATCGACGTCGAGACGGGAACTTCCGTTGGGCATGCGTTCGTCGACCTGCGCGGCAACACCGAACGGACCTGGCGGCATGCCACGACCTACATGCTCGATCACATTCTCGTGGATCGGCTCGCCGCGCGCCGGTGACGGGGCGGCGGCGCGTCCGCCTACTGTCCCTCGGTCCGCTCCACTGGCGAGACTTCGGTCAGTTCGAGACCGGCGGCCTCCCAGCCGTCGGTGCCTTCGGGATACCAAACGATCGACGAGTAGCTCCAGTCCAGGGCACGGCGCGCCGCATTCCAAGACATCCAGCAGTCGCTCAGGCAGAAAAAGACGATCGTCCTCGTCCGGTCGCCGCCGGTGAACCGTTCCAGGTTCGCGCGAAAGTAGTTCTCCTCTTCGACCGGTAGCACGCCGAGACCCACGTTCGGCAGCCACACGGTCCCGGGAAGGCTGTCCCGGATCGGCGGCAACCACAGGTGGTCTTCGCTGTCGCGCACGACCTTCGGCGCCCGAGGCGCCGGAAACACGTCGATCAGCAGCGGGTCGCCATGATCCAGCAGGGTCTGGAGCGCCTCGGTGGTGACCACTGTGGCGCCGTCGAGCGAGCAGGGCACCGCCGCCCGGAACTCGGACGTGCGATACGACGGCGGCTCATCGGCAAGGCATGCGTGGCCATCCGCCGAACCCGGGTTCGGTGTCAGCAGCACCGACAGGGCGATGGCGAGGCCGAGCGGAACTGCGGCAGCCGACAGAGACCGCCGCTGCCACGCCGCTATCCTCGATTTTTCTGGGACTGACGTCATGGAGTCACACGACCGGGCAGCGAGCCGGGGCGCGGGGCCCGGTTCCGGAGGCAGCCATGCGGACGATGCCTCATCCGTTCGCCAACGCCTGGTGCCGATAACCGGCAGCAGGCCCAGCGGCTGAACCGCGATAGCTTTGCCGGCCCGGGAATCGGGGCATGAAGCGCCTCCGTTGCATAATCTGGTTGAGGAACCGGAGATCAGGGACATGTTGCATGGAATGGCACGGGCATTGATGGGCTCGCCCGGTTCGCGGACGGTACTCCGCGTGCAGGCTCGGACTGCGTGGCTCTGGCTGGCGGTCGTAGGTGCGGTTCTGGGGCCTTCGCCCACCGTTGCCGCGGAAGCCATCCAGCTGAAGCCCGTGGCGCAGGGCATCTACGTCTACACGGGTCCGCACACCGACGCCAGCGACAGCAATCTGGGTGCGGTCGGGAACGTGGCGATCGTAGTCGGTGAACAGTCCGTGGCGCTCATCGATAGTGGCGGCAGCCTCGAATTCGGGCTGCAGCTGCGCGCCGCGCTGGAGGAGATTACGGACCTTCCCGTGAGCCACGTGATCAACACCCACGTGCATCCCGATCATCTGCTGGGGAATGGTGCCTTCGCAGGTCCGACGGTCGAGTTCGTCGGGCATCGCCGCCTCGGCGCTGCCCTGGCCGCGCGGGCGGAGTTCTATCTCGAAGCGGGCACCCGGAACGTCGGCCCGAAATTCGCCGGAACCAAGGCAATCGGGCCGACCCTGGAGGTGGCGGATTCCATTCACATCAATCTCGGTGGACGAGTCCTGAAAGTGACGGCACACGCCACCGCGCACACCGATAACGATCTCACCGTCTACGACCGACGCACTCGCACCCTGTTTGCCGGTGACCTCGTGTTCGTCGAACGTCTGCCGATCGTGGACGGCAGCCTGAAGGGGTGGCTGGCCGTGATGGATGACCTTCGGGCCGTGCCGGCGGTGCGGGTGGTTCCCGGACACGGCCCTGCATCGGTGCGCTGGCCGAGCGCGCTCCACGCGCAGGAGCGGTACCTCCAAGCGCTTCTGCGCGACGTGCGGATCGAGATCGCGGCGGGAGGGACCATCGAAAACGCCATCGGCTGGGTCGCGTCGGAGGAGCGATCGAAGTGGGTACGGTTTGCCGAGGATCACCCCCGGAACGTCACGGCAAGCTTCACGGAACTCGAATGGGAGTAGGGCGTTGCATTCGCCGACCGCGGAGGCAGGTGTAGGCGCGACTCCGTGCTAGAATTGCGAGCCAGCATCGGTGAAAGGGAAGCCATGAGAGTTGCCGTAACCACCTTCCTGCTGGCCATGGCGGTCGGCATTCCGGCATGGGGCGCGACCGAGGACGAGAGTCGCTGGCATGACCTTCGCGAGTCGTTGTTCGGCGATCGTCAAATTCATGAGGAAAGCGGCGTCGTGTCCTTGGAAGCGCCGTATCGGGCCCACGACGCGGCGTTGGTCCCCATCACCTTCGAAGCCGCCTTTCCGCAAACGAACGAGCGTTTCGTCAAGACGATCACGCTGATCGTGGACGAGAACCCGTTGCCGATGGCAGGACAATTCCATTTCACAGAGGCGAGCGGTTGGGCGGCCATCAGTACCCGGATTCGGGTCAATGCCTACACGCATGTGCGCGCGGTGGCCGAGACCAATGACGGCGAGCTGCACATGGCCAAGCGTTACGTGAAGGCGTCCGGGGGCTGCTCCGCGCCAGCCGGGAAGGATCCGGAGGCCGCGCTAGCAAGCCTCGGCAGGATGAAGCTCCGCCGGTCCGACCCGGTACTGTGGGGGGAGCCGAACAGCGCGCAACTTCTGGTGAGCCATCCCAATCACACTGGGATGCAGATGGACCAGGTGACGCGCCACTACGTACTCGCGTACTTCGTCGACAGCATTGAAGTGCACTACGGAGACCAGCCGGTACTGGCAGTTGAATCGAATTTCTCGCTCAGCGAGAACCCGGCTGTCCGCTTCCACTACGTGCCCGACGGGCCGGGCGAATTGTCGGTTCGGGTTACCGACAGCGACGGGGAAATGTTTGCGCGCGCCTGGAGTGTTCCGGGGTCCGTCGCAAAAGCCCCGGTCGGAGAGGAGGTCGCTCCGGTCAATCCGGTGCAGTAGGAACGGACGGCGCTGGCCGCTGTTCGAGCGGCAGTACGTCGAACCGCCGCGCCTAACCGTGAATCCGGCTCCGGAGGGACTGGCCACCGTACGTCAGGCCCGCGAGCGTGCCAGAGAGATGGCAGCGGAGAACTTCGCAGCAGCTTGAGCGGCGCAGCTCATGGCCAGGCTGTCCCGCCCCCGAGCGAAGGGTCCAGGCGCAACGTCAGTGAGCGACTGGTTCCGCTGCCGAGCTGACCAAACCTCTGTGCGGAGTAGCGCCGGGCAGCCAGCTCGGCAACACGAAGGTTGCCCGCATCGGCCGGTGGCTGCCCAGGGCCGATACCGTGGCGCAAGCAGCTGCCCGGGACGGTCGCCGTCCGAGTCGGCCCACGAGTAACCCTTCACTATGCTTGGCCGCTCATTACCATCCAGTCGAGCGCCCTCCATGACGACGCCTTCCGCAGCCGGCCTGGGCCGGGTCGACGCCAATCACTCTCCACTTAATCCGATCGGTTTCCTGGAACGTGCGGCTCGCATCTGGCCCGAGCGTGTTGCCATTGTCCACGGGGCGAAGCGCATCACGTGGCGGGGCTTTCGGGACCGGTGCCGCAGGCTCGCGGACGGGCTCCTTGCTTCCGGGATCGAACGTGGAGACACGGTGTCCGCCCTCCTGCCCAACATTCCCGAAATGCTCGAGGCCCACTACGGAATCCCGATGGCCGGCGCGGTGCTGAATCCGTTGAACACCCGCCTTCAGGATCGGGAGATCGCGTTCATTCTCGATCACTGCGGGGCCACCGCACTGATTGTGGATTCCGAATTTGCGGGGCTTGCGAACCGCGCGCTCCGGCATCTCGACAACCCTCCCAGGGTGATCGTGGTCGAGGACACGGAAGGCCCCGAGCCTCACGACGATCGGATGTTCGACGCCGCGACGCGCTACGAGGACCTGATTTCGAACGGGTCGCCGGAGTTTGAATGGCGCCCGCCCGCCGACGAGTGGGACACGGTATCGGTGCTGTACACGTCCGGTACCGTGGGCAACCCGAAAGGCGTGGTCTTCCAGCACCGAGGTGCCTACCTCAACGCTGTTGGACAGGCGCTCGTGACGGGGATGAATGCTGATACGTCCTACCTGTGGACGTTGCCCATGTTCCATTGCAATGGCTGGTGCTTCACTTGGGCACTGGCGATCGTAGGCGGGCGGCACGTATGTCTGCGCAACGTCGTGGCTGACCGGGTGTTTCAGGCGATTGCCGATGAGCGGGTCAATATGCTCTGCGGCGCTCCGACCGTGCTGACCATGCTGATCCATGCGCCGCATGCCTCCAGGCGGCGGTTCGAACAGCAGTGCGACGTCTATACGGGCGGAGCCCCGCCGCCGGCCGCGGTCATTGCCGGCATGGAGGAGATGGGCTTCAGGGTGACCCATCTCTACGGTCTGACGGAAACGTTCGGCCCGGCCACGGTGGGTGTCATCCAGGACGAGTGGGCCAGGCTCTCACTGCCGGAGCGCGCGCGGCACATGGCCCGTCAGGGAGTGCCGTATCCGACAGTGGGTGATTTGCTGGTCGCGGACCCTGAATCGCTCGAACCGGTGCCTGCAGATGGCGAGACCCTTGGCGAGATCCTGGTCCGCGGGAATACTGTCATGAAGGGATATCTGGACAACCCCGAGGCGACGCGCGAGGCATTCCGCGGAGGCTGGTTTCACAGTGGTGACCTGGCCGTGGTTCACGGAGATGGTTACGTCGAAGTCCGTGACCGTGCCAAGGACATCATCATTTCCGGCGGAGAGAACATTTCGAGCATCGAGGTGGAGGACGTCCTGCATGCCCACCCGGCCGTGATGGAAGCAGCTGTCGTTGGGCGCGCCCATCCGAAATGGGGGGAGCGCCCCGTCGCGTTTGTCTCGGTCAGCCCCGGGAGTAAACCACCCGGCGAGCAAGACCTTCGATCGTTCTGCCGCGAACGGCTGGCCGGCTACAAGGTGCCGGACGACTTCGTGTTCGGAGAGCTTCCGAAAACCTCGACTGGCAAAGTACGCAAGACGGAGCTACGTGAGCGGGCAGCCATGCACACAGCCGAAGAAACGCCTGCGTAGACTCGGTGACATCAGGACTGCCTACTGTCCCCTGTCGATCGGCAGTGAGCCGGTCAGCAATTGAGTCATCCCGTTGATCAGTGCGTTTTCCTCCTGCACCAGCAACAACCCGCGATCCGTTTCAAACCCGCCCCCGCCCGCATGGCGAGGCTGGACCGTCGTCGACATCGGGGTTCGCGTAGGCTGGGAGAGTCCGTCGCAACGGCGCGGTATCGGTCGTCGCCGACGCGGTCCGGAATCGCTACGGCAAGGGCTTCCCGACCCATCTAGTGAAGCGGACACGTGCCATGCTGTCGGCGATGAACGCCGCGGTCGTCCTTGGAGACCTAAGATTTCCGCCGGGAAACCACCTTGAGGATCTGAAAGGCAATCGCACCGGCCAGCACTCAGTCCGCATCAACGAACAGTGGCGCATCTGCTTCGTGTGGACCGATCTGGGGCCGGCCGACGTCGAGATCGTGGATTACCACCGATGGGGCAATAGATGACGCTGCTGACGAATCCCTCTCACCCGGGCGAGGTGCTCGTGGAACTCTATCTTGTGCCGCTCGGCATGAGCGCGATCACGCTGGCGAAACGCCTGGACGTGCCCCGGACGCGGATCGAGCGGCTGGTGAAGGGCGAGACGGCGCTGAGCATCGATACCGCGATGCGCCTCTCGAAGTTTTTCGGCACCACAGCCGAGTTCTGGATCAATCTGCAACGCGCGCACGATCTGGCCCGGGCTCGTACCAGCGTCGACTTGTCCCGCATCACGCCGCTGACCGTCGCCTGAAGGTGATCGGGTTCCGACCGGATGATCCCGTTCAAGGCGAGAGGGCTTGACGCCCCCTGAACGCCGGATTATCGGGCTGCCGTGCGGGACGGCGTTACGACGCTCGGAAGCAGCAAGGCCGCGACAAAGATCGCCGAGGCCGCCAAGGCAAGCACCAGGAACAGCGCGGCAAAATCCCATCGGGCACGGATGAAGGCGATCATCGGCACCGCCGTTGCTGCAACCGCGAACGTGATGACGAAGCGGATGGAGTAGGCCCGACTTCGCCAGGCGCTCGACGTGGCACGCCCGATCAACACGTCATTGATGGGAATTTGTCCGAACACCGCCAGCATGAAACAGACGGCGACCAGCAATGCCGCCGCGCCGGTCAAGTGCTGCATCACGGTGAACAACACGGCCTGCTGGGCGGCGATGCACGCAAAGACGGTGCGAATCGAGTAGTTGTCGACCAGATGCCCGACCACCAATTGGGCCAAGGCCGCGACGGCAAAGGCGAGGAAGGCGTACCAACCGATCAGCGTATTCGTTCCGGCCAGGTCGCTCAGCCGTTCCTCGAATACCTTCGGCAGTGCGAAGGTGGTGCTCTGAAAGATCAGGCCTCCGATCGCCGTCGTGAAAAACACGACACCGAACACGCGGACGAGCAAGCGTCGGTCGAGTTCGATTGGCCAGGCAGAATCCCCCTTCTTGCCGGATTGGTGCGGCGAAAGGTCCCGGGGTCGGCGTCGTCCGCCGTACAAGAAGATCGCGTAGGCACAGCCGAGCGCGAAGCAGAGCGTGCCCGGCACCGCAAACGCAGCCCGCCAGCCCGCCACGTCGATGAGCCAGCCGGTGAGCAGCGCCGCGCAGGCCACCCCCATGTTTCCGAACACGCCGTTGATGGCCAGCGGCATGCCAGTCCGGCGGCGCCCCTCCACGACCAGGGCGAGGCCGACCGGATGGTAGATCGAGGCAAACAGGCCGATCAGGAGCAGGCCGACACCGATCTGGAGCGGGGTGTCGGCGAGCGCGGTGGCCGTGCTGGCCGCACCAAGGCCGAGAAAGAAGACGGTCATCATGGCTTCGCGGCTCCACTTGTCCGCAAGCCAGCCCGCGGGAAGAGCGCCGACCCCGAATGCGATCAACCCGGGCGTCGCGTAAGGGATCAGTTCGGGATAGGGGATGTTCCATTCGTGCACCAGCACGAGCGCCGCCGTGGTCGCGAAGACCAGAATGATCAGGTGATCAAAGAAGTGGCCGAGGTTGAGAAACAGGAAGCTGATGCGGTCGCGAGTCAACGTTCCGGTCCGCCCATTTCCATCTGCAACACAATGTGTGCGGCCGGATGGCGAGATCCATCGTTCAGCCTTACGCAGGGGTTATAGGCGAAGCTTAACCAAAGTCGATGATACGTCCGTAGGTTCTGGTGTCCGATGGTTGCCGGTATGCTCTCGCCAAGCGAATGCGAGGTTCATCCATGCAATCAACGCTTGCAGCCACTCGCGCGAACTATGGGCGGCACGAAGACGCCCTGCAGGCCTACATGAGGGAAGGGGAGGCGCGTGCCCTGCGACTCGGCAACCGCGGCCCAATCCGGCTGGACGACGACGGCGCCCTGCACCCTGATATCGCCGAGGCTTACTGGCGCAACGGCTTCTACGTCTTCGAGGGCGTTCTGGAGGAAGCTGAGCTCGCTGACATCGAAGCGGATGTTCAGGAGATCCTGTCGCGCCTGCCCGCGGCCAAGGATGCTGATGTCGATGCCCTGGGACGGCCGGCCCTGGGGGCGGACTGCGAAGCGCCCACATTGTTCTGGGCCAAGCCGCTCGGCGATCCGTTTGGCGGGACCGAAGAAGCTGCCGGCCGACACCCTGTCAAGATGATCGAGCCGGAAGCCGCGCCCGACGCTCCCGAGGATGTCGTGTATCTCATCCTCGGGTCTCTGCAGTTTTCCGAGGCCTGCTTGCGGGTGTACGGCCATCCGGAATTGCTCGCAGTTGCGGCAGCCATCAACGGCGATGATTTCGTACCGTTCACCGAGGCACTGTTTCTCAAGGAGCCGGGGAGGGGAGCGTCCGTCGCGTGGCATCAGGACGGGGTCACACACTGGGATTCGCCAACCTGGGATGAGGGCTCGCACGGGTTCAACTTCATGGCGCAGCTCTATGGCTGCACGGCCGCCAACGGGGTCTGGGTGCTTCCCGGGTCGCACAGGCTTGGCAAGGTCGACATCGCCGCGCTGGTGGAGGAGAGCGGTTCGGACCGAATCCAAGGCGCCGTGCCAATCCTTTGCCGGCCGGGTGACGTAGCGATCACGAATCGACAGGTCGTGCACGGGTCGTTCGCGAACACCAGCACGGACTGGCGCGTGACCGTGAATTTTGGATTTCACCGGCGTGCCTCGGTTCTGGGCGTCACGACCGGCGGACTGCACAATGCCGTGGCGCATTACGATGATGCCCGCATCCGTACGCGGTCGCGGATGATCGGCTACGCGATCGATGCCAGGCGCCAACGTTTCCCTGACGAAACACCGTACATATACAAACCGCTGGCAGAGGCCGGGGAAGCCTGCCGATGGACGGAGGCGGCGAGGGCAGCCGTGAAGGACTACAACCTGCTTGACTTGGGGCTTTAGCGCGTAACCGGCGACACGTCCGGCGCGAGCAGGCGAGCGCTCGCACTCCTATCGAGGTTTCGAGCTTCATTGCTGCCGGTCGACAACGCCGGAACGGCTGGGGGCAGATCCCGGAACGGCAGGCGAGATCGGCGTGGCGGATAGAGGGTGCCATCAATCGGCGCAGCTCACAGCGCAGGTCTGCGACGCCTATTCCCAGATTGGGTCACGGCCCGCCCGGTAGGCTGCCATGGCCTCGGCAAAGTCGGGACTGGCAATCGCCTTTTCCTGGAGCGACAGGTATTTCCGAAAGAAGGCGTCCCAGCCGATGTCGAAACAGTCCACCAGCATCTGCTTGGAGGTCCTGCTCGCCGCAGAATTGAATTTGGCGTACTCGGCCAGCCAGCCCTCAAATTCTTCCCGTGCGGTGTCTTCCTGGACCAGGTGATCAACGAGCCCTATCCGTTCCGCTTCCTTCCCATCGATCATGTTGCCCCTGATGATCAGCGACTTGGCGCGCCCTAGCCCGACATAGCGGGCAAGGCGGAAGGTCCCGAGGCCAGGGATCAGGCTTTCCTTGATCGCCGGCAACCCAAGCCGCGCGGTTGGCGTGCACACGCGAATGTCGCATGCCAGTGCCAGCTGCAGGCCCCCGCCGATGGCGTAGCCGTGAAGGAGACAGACAACCAGCTTGTCCATCGTTTCGAACGCCCTCAGGGCCGCATCCCACATCTCGAAGTAGCTGTGTTCAATCCGACCTGCGGAGAGATCCTTGAGGTCCATACCGGTGCAAAATGCCCGGCCCGCACCGGTGATGGCGACCATGCGGATGGCCTCGTCTTCGGCAATCCACCGGGTGGCGTCCAGCAGCTCCTGTGCGCCGGTCATCGCGACGGCATTCAGCAGTCGGGGTCGCGTCATCTCCAAGCGGACCAGCGGGCCGTCCGTCTGAATGTTCAAGGTCTCGTAATTCCCGGCCATATCGGGATTTCCCTTCTGCTTGCTCGTAGTGGGATCCGACGATCTGGGCGCTCTCAAAGCCCGCGAGAATTCGCTGTGGTGCGCACCTCGTATCAACGATGTGCTGTAAATACAGTGTTTTGCGTTAACCGCAACTCCCAGCGACGGTGACCAATAGCCTAGTAAAACATATATGTCGCGCTCGGCCCCGCCGCGATACTCTGTCCGCCCGCCTGCAGGTCGATCGTCCGGTCCTGCCGGGCCGGATCAGTTGGCTGCACCTGTGGTCGACGTGCTATCGCATGGCCGAGCCCGCCCCGTCCGAGCGGGTAGTACCGCCACGTGCCGTCAGATCCTGGTCCCACCAGGTCTCGGTCACGATCCCGTAGAGCGGCGTGACTGCAGGCCGGCCAAACCGGTCCCAGCGGGCGACCCGATCCTCGTTCAGGTGGAACAGCGGGACGAAATGGTGCCCCCACAGCAGCACTCGATCCAGTGCGCGAACCGTGTTGACGAACGCGTCACGTTCGCGTTCCCGCGTCATCCGCTCGATCAGCGCGTCGACGGCCGCGTTCCGCACGCCAGCGTAGTTCCGTGTGCCTTCCTGCGTCGCAGCATCACTGCCCCAGTAGTAGGCCTGTTCATTGCCCGGCGACAACGACACCCCCCAGCGATACATGATGACGTCGAAGTCGTAGGTGTTCAGGCGATATTGATACTGCGGCGTGTCGACCGTCCGGACCGTTACGTCGGCCCCGAGGCGTTCCAGGTTGCGGGCGAACGCGAGGGCAATCTTCTCGTTCCGCGGATCGACGAGCAGGATCTCAAAGATCATCGGACGACCGGTGCCGGCTTGCGTCAGCACGCCCTCACGGACCACCCACCCGGCCTCTGAAAGAATGCTCAGCGCGACCTTCAGATCCGCCCGAATGTCGCCGGTCCCGCCGGCCGGGCGATAGGGCTGTTCGAAGACTTCGCCCGGAAGGAGGTCCCGATATGGCTCCAGGACGGCCAGCTCATCGCCGTGCGGAAGCCCTCGCGAGGCCAGCACGGAATTCGCGAAGACGCTTTGGGTTCGGACATACGCTCCGTACAGCAGGGTTTCGTTGACCCAACCGAAGTCGAAGGCATGCGCAAGGGCATGGCGCACATCGGGGCTTTCGAACGGCGCGCGCCGGCTGTTGAACACGAACGCGAACATTCCCGAGGGGCGTCCGTGCGGCCGGCTTTCGAGCTTGACCCGGCCGTCGCGGGCGGCCGGAAATTCGTAGGCAGTTGCCCAGCGTTTCTCGGAGGTTTCGAAGCGGACGTCGTACTCGCCGGCGCTGAACGCCTCCATCATCGTGTTGCCGTCGCGGTAGTAGTCGTACCGAACTTGATCGAAGTTGTGCTGGCCGCGATTTACCGGCAAGTGGCGTCCCCAGTAATTGGGATCGCGACGGTAACTGACGCTGCGGCCAGGATCGACCGTCTCGACGCGATAGGGCCCGCTGCCGAGCGGCGGCACCATGGTGGTCTCATCGAACGGGACTGTCAGGTAATAGGACTTCGACAGAATTGGCATTAGCCCGATGATCAGCGGAAGCTCGCGGTCCCGCGACATTGCGTCAAACACGAATCGCACGGAATGCGGGCCCGGCTGCTCGACCCGTTCGACTTGCCGGTAGTAGAGCTGGAGGTTGGGCCTGCCGAGATCCCGGAGGGTGCGCCAGGAAAACACCACATCGTCCACCGTGACCGGGCTTCCATCGTGGAATCTCGCTTCCGGCCTCAGGACGAACAGGGCGGAACTGCGGTCCTCGGGCACCTCGATGGATTGGGCGAGCAGACCGTACAGCGAGAACGGTTCGTCCCAGGTCCGCTTCATGAGGCTCTCGAACATGAGATGCCTCCCGCGCGCGGGCACCCCCTTGATGATGAACGGGTTGAGGCTGCTGAACGTGCCCTGCACGGCGAGACGGATCGTACCGCCCTCTGGTGCATCCGGATCGACGTAGTCGAGGTGGTCGAACCCCGGGTCGTATTTGGGCGCACCATGCATGGCGATGCCGTGATCTTGCGCCTCGGCCCGGGTGATCAGGCCGGCAAGCGCCGCAAGGAAGATGCCTGCAGCGAGAGTTCGGCCCATCCTTGCGGCGTGCTGGGTAAGAACGCTCCCGACATTCCAAACTTCTGCTGCGCGGCTGCCGATGACAGTCGCGGCGCATACGCGTTCAGGGACCCGAACACCGCTGCGATTTCGGGAGACCGCCAGCCGCGATGCGTTGTCCCGATGGGCGGACCGTGGGCGGACGGGAACCTCCGGTGCTCCGTGCGATCCAGATCTCAGGAGCATTGGGCCTGCATCTGTCGGTTGGCGGGGGCGGGCGCAAGTATTTCTCATGTCGTTCGCATTGTGTCAGGGACTGCGGTCAACCGGGGCCGGTTCCGACCGAAGTTCGGGGATGACGCGTACTCCGGATCTCACGCCGCCTCAAGGCCACGACGGCGCTTTCCGAGGTTCCCCATGAACTTCCGTTGCCGACCCACAGGAAGTCGGTGATTTACGATGGACCCCGCAGTCCGGCCGCATCTGGCCTACCCGCCAGGCGCGCCGACATGCGATGCGCCGCGTGTGTGCAGCCGCACGCCATCGAGGTACGTGTCGCTGACGGCAACGGGCTGCCGGGTGTCCCCGAATTCTTGGAGGAATGGTTGTCATGAGCGGTGGATTTGTGGCGATTGACTGGGGTTCCTCGAATTTCCGTGCCTACAGGGTAGGCGCGTCGGGAGAGCTTCTTGATCGTCTGGCGACCGCCGAAGGCGTGGCGAACCTGGACCGCGATGGGATGGCGCGCGCGGTCGATGAGGTGGTGTCCCGATGGCCGACGGAGGCCAACGCCCTCTTCTGTTGCGGCATGATCGGATCGACGGTGGGATGGGCGGAAGTTCCCTACCTGACCTGTCCCATACATCCCGACGAAATCGCTCGACAAATGACCTCAATGACGATTGCGGGCAACGCGGTACAAGTGTCTCCGGGGCTGACCTGCCGCTCGACCGACGGGTTTCCCGATGTCATCAGGGGAGAAGAAGTGCTGTGCCTCGGCGTCGTCCGGAGGACGGAGCGGCTTCAGAGCGGCCTCGGGCTCCTCTGTATGCCGGGAACCCACACCAAATGGATTGCCATCAGGAACGGTGTTGTTGGCTCATTTTCGACGTCACTGGTCGGCGAACTCTATGAGGCGCTTTCGGCAAGCAGTTTGCTGAAGAACCATCTGAAGGGCGTCGCACGCGACGGGGAGGAATTTCGGCTCGGTGTGAACTCCGGCCATTCAGGTGGCGGGCTCATGCGCATCCTGTTCGGTGTACGCAGCCGCTCCGTGGTCAAGGAGCTCGCCGATAACGCTGCGGCTTCATTCGCGTCGGGAATTTTGATCGGGAACGACATTCGAGACGCGATGAACGTGTATTCGGAATTGATCGATGCGGGTCCGGTGATACTGATTGGCGAAACGGGCCTGTGCGCGCTCTATCGAGCTGCGCTGCAACATCTGGGGCACGACGCAGTTGTCACGCCATCCGAGGACGTTTGTGTCGAGGGGTTCAAATTCATTCATGACATGATCGGCCGAAGGTAGCCGTGACTTCCTCTCTTCTTGCGGCAGCGTTGGCGCGAATGCCCTTGATGGCAATTCTCCGGGGAGTGACCGGGTCGGAAGCGGAGGAGGTGGGTGCCGAGCTCGTCGCGGCGGGCATCGGCGTATTGGAAGTCCCGCTCAACTCCCCGGATCCCTACGACAGTATCCGGGTCCTGCGAGACACCCTTCGGGATTCCGCTGTGGTCGGCGCAGGCACGGTTGTCTCCTCCAGCGACGTGCAACGAGTACTAGATGCGGGAGGCCAAATCGTGGTCGCTCCGAACACGGACGAGCGCGTTATCGAGGCGTGTTTGCAACGCGATCTGGTACCCGTGCCTGGCTTCGCAACCGCGTCAGAAGCGTTTCGGGCGATCAGCGCCGGCGCGACGTTCCTCAAGCTGTTTCCTGTCAACGCCTTTGCCCCAAGCTTTGTGGGCGCATTGGCTGCCGTGCTGCCTGCAGGAGTTTCCGTATTGGCAGTCGGGGGAGTCGATCTTACGAATTGCCGGACCTACCTGGACGCGGGTTACCGGGGCCTTGGGGTCGGAAGCAGCCTTTACCAACCCGGCTGTACCGTGGAGCAGCTGAGGCAACATGCAGGGAAGTTCGTCAGGATTTGCCGTGACTGGCAGGGCGATTTGGAACCCGGACGGACATGATCGATTCTCTGCCAAACCGGGTGTCCGGCGGATCAGCGTCACGCGTTGGATCCTGATTGAGATTGACGGGAACTCACGAGAAGACTGGCTGTCAATTCCAATCGTCGTGGAATGACGATGGGCCGACCAATGTGTGGGCCGCGAGATCAGCATCCTTCGACGCGGAAGATTCGCCTCGAACCGTCAAACCCTCGATGCTCACTGTCACCGACATCCCGCAGGATCTGGATCCGGCAACGTCGCCGTGGTTCGGCTAGGCGTCACCGGGACGTGACCCACCGAAGCTGCATCACCGTCCGATCGTGACCTGACGCAACCGCTCCTGCTTGGTGCGCTACGTGCCCGATGTCCGTAGCTTGTCGTTCCTCTGCACCGAGCCGTTTTCAGTCCTGCGCGCGTCGATCTTGTTGACGCCTGGTCAGAGAGCGTTCAGCTTTTCGAGGTTGGCCTTCCGTAGCTCGTCCTCGGTCAGACCGAGGTCGTAGGCGGGCGACCAGATCATTTCAGCCGCCGTGATGGCAACCTTCACGTAGGCCTTCATATGAGGGCGGTAGAGGCTCCAAGCCGCATCGAAGGCGGCATCGAGTTCAGGGGCGGCATCGGCACGTGGGATGACCGCGGCTGTACCCGTGACGCGAACGGCCCGGCGCGTCACGATATCGGTGAAGCAGATTTCGATAGCGGGATTGCGGTGCAGATTGCGGACCGTTCCTGGCGATCGGATATGGCCGAAAGCCAGTGTCTGAGCGTCCAGAATCACGAATGTCGCCTTGGGAGAAACCGATGGCGAGCCATCGGCGTTCACGGTCGCGACGGCACCTGCAGAGAAGCTGCTGATCAGCCTTACCATTTCTTGCGTCAGCATTTTCAGTTCTCACTGCTGCTTGTCGCGTCCACCCTGTTTTGGATGCGACACGATTGGTGCTGTGAGAGGCGCTCAAGCCAGCAGGATGATAAGCAGCCGATGCTCAAGTGATCCTGATCTGGTTTGGGGCGCAACCACGGCACTTCTGGTGTGCAAGCTCAACTGGCCGACAGGAACCCGGTGTAGATCCAGTGGGCCTGGTCCTGGCCGATCCCGAAGGTCCCCATGACGTCGGGGATCACGACGTTCCCCATCGTCGACGACATCACCGTCGACACCGTCGCCAGCAGCACCGCCAGCAACGTCCCGGTCTTGTGCAGGGAGCCGGCCGGCGCCGGCGCGGCGGTGGTTACCGCAGCCACGACCAGAACCCGTCGGCCGAGCCGTCGTCGACGTACACCTCCACCATCATCCCCGGCTTCAGCCGTGCGTCCGGCGGCTCGATGTCGACCCGCACCTTGATCCGCTGCGTCACCTTCGTGAACGTGCTCGAATCATTAAGCCGCGGCAGCAGCGAGAACTGGCTGGTCGCCGCATCGCCGATCCGCGCCACCCGGCCCGCCACCTCGAGGTCGGGGTAGGCGTCGACCTCGATCCGCACCGGCTGCCCGACTTCGAGCCGCGCGACCTCGGTCTCGCGGATGTTGGTCTCCACCCAGATCCCGGCCGGATCGTGCAGCACCAGCAGCCGCTCGCCGGCCGAGACGTACTCCCCGGCCATCGCGAACGTGCCGCCCACCACCCCGTCGATCGGGCTCGTGATCGTCCGGTCGGCAAGGTCGATCTCCTGGCGCTGCCGGCGCGCCGCGATCTCCGCCGACCGCGCCCCGAGCGCCACCCGCTCGGCCGCGCTCACCCCCAGCATCGCCCGGTCGGCCGCCGCCTCCGCGAGCTGCGCCTCCGCCTTCGCGACGCCGGCCGCCGCCCGCCCCAGCTCCTGGCGCGCCGTCAGGAAGTCCGCCCGCGCCCGCTCCAGGCGCGCCGCCGGGACCGCGCCCGACGCCGCCAGCGCCTCCATGCGCTGGAACTCCGCCTCGAGGTACGTCAGCTCGTCAGTGTGGGCGCGCCGGTTGGCCTCCGCCTCGCCGACCTGCGAGCGGGCGGTCGCGATGCGGGCCTCGACCTGGCCCTCGGTGAGCGCCGCCTGCGCATCGACGCGGCGCAGCTCGGCCTCGAGGGCGGCGAGCTCGGAATCGGTCTCGGCGAGGGCCAGCTCCGCCGCGCGGGTGTCGAGCCGGGCGAGGACCTGGCCCCTGGCGACGCGGTCGCCCTCGCCGACCAGGCGCTCGAGGAGGACGCCCTCGGCAGTGCTGCTGACGGCGAGGATGTCGGCCTTCACGCGGGCGTCGGCCTCGTGCACGTAGAGGACCGAGGTGCGGACCCACTGCGCCGCCCAGGCGGCCATGGTGGCCAGCAGGACCAGCAGGAGCAGGACCCGCCCGGCCAGGAACAGCAGCCGGCGCCAGCGCGCCGGCGCGGGGGCATCGGCGGGGGGCGCGGGCTCGGGTGCCGGCGGCGGGGCGGTCTGGTCGGAGGCGACGGCCGGGCGGAACCGGCGCTCGGCGCCGAGGTCGAGAGTGCGTCCGGTTTCAAGCTGCCCGGGCAACGCAGGGCTTCTTCCGATTGTCATGAGAACGTAAGTATACGTTAATGACACTGTTTGACGCGACTTCCTCCCTTAGCCGGTCGAGACAGTCCCGGATTCGCCACATGCAGTCATCGCGGTGCGCGAGGGCAGCGCCTGCTCCCAAACCGTTGCACCCACCCGCGCAGCCGGCGTGTCGCTGGCTTCAATGACTTCCATCCGAGGCGCCAATTCGCAGGGCAGGCATTCCTGCCTGGCTTGTCTCGGCGCTTCCCCAACGGCCGGCTAGCAGGTGGCGCTTGCGATGCTTGGATTACGCCGGCCATCAGGTGACTCGGCCTCACGCGCAGATGCCGCGCATGCTTCTCCGATGCAGCCCATGAGGTAGCGCTGTTACCAATCCGCGTGGTCGCCGAAGCGCTGACGGAAGCCGGACAGTTTCGGGCTCCATCGATGGCCAACAGAGCTTGGTGTCAGCCGCTTTGAAGCCCGACGGTTGAACCGAAGAGTTTATGAACACATGCGATCCGGATCTGCGAAGTTCGAAATGTCGGTCGTATGACTTCTAATGTACACCTGATTTACTTCTAATGGTCATACAATACACTTCTAATTGTTGGAGATCGAGAAAGGGCGTAGACATTGTACAAGCGGTTCGCGGAACGTCTGGCGAAAGAAGCACTCTCCGACACCCCGGTGGTTCTGATCATCGGACCGCGACGGGTGGGCAAGACCACGCTGGCCCGGAAGATGGAGGAAGGCGGCCGCGTCTACCTCACGCTCGATGACCAGACGGCCCTCGACGCCGCACAATCGGACCCAGCAGGTTTCATTCGCGGACTGGACCGTGCCATCATCGACGAGATCCAGCGAGCGCCGGACCTGCTGCTGGCGATCAAGAAGACGGTAGACGAAGACTACCGTCCAGGCCGATTCCTGCTGACCGGCTCCGCCAACGTCATGACCTTGCAGCGGGTCGCCGACAGCTTGGCCGGCCGGATCGAAACCCTCCGGATGCTGCCGCTGGCGCGGGCAGAAATTGCGGGCACGGCGCCGACCTTTCTGGAGCGCCTGTTCGCGGGGGAACTGCAGGGACGCCGTGAGGCGGCCGTGGGGGACAAGCTCGTCCGCATCGCTCTGGTCGGTGGCTTCCCCGAGGCGATCACCCGCGAGAGCGAGCGCCGACGGCAAGCCTGGGCGCGTTCATGGCTGACGTCGGTCCTCACCCGCGATCTGCAAAACATCGCAGAGATCGAGAAGCTGACCGAGCTGCCGAGGTTCGTCCGGTTCCTGGCGGAGCATTCCGGGCAGCTGGTCAACTATTCGCAGTTCGGCTCCAGCATCGGTGTCAGCTACAAGACCGGACAGCGCTATGTTGGGTTGCTGGAGCAGGTCTTCTTGGTCGCGACATTACAGCCGTGGTACACGAATGCGCTGAAGCGGATCGCGAGGACGCGAAAGCTGCATTTTCTCGATTCGGGTCTGCTTGCCACGGCGCGCGGACTGACCTTCAACCGGATCAAGGCGAATCGCAGGGAGTTCGGCGCGCTGCTCGAAAGTTTCGCGTTCTCGGAGACCCTGAAACTCGTTGCGGCGTCGGATCTGCAGTTGACGCCGTACTATTTCCGGGACCAGCAGATGCGCGAGGTGGACATCGTGCTGGAACGCGACGACGGCATGATCGCGGGGATTGAGGTCAAGGCGTCCGCTACCGTGAGGTCGGGCGATTTCTCGGGACTGCGGACCCTGGCCGCAGCGTGCGAGGAACGTTTTGCCCATGGCGTGGTGCTCTATGACGGCACCGAGTTCGTGCCGTTCGCGGACAGGCTGGCGGCGGCACCGCTTGCATGCATGTGGGCGTGACGGGGCAGCGAAAGACGGCGTGGGCCCAAATTCACCGTGGATCGAGCAGAAACAGGCAACCCTGCAGAATGACTCTAAATCGGCCTGTCACAAGGATTTTATGGGGATATCAGGGAAGGATCGGAAGGGTGAGTTGGCTCCGCGGGCAGGACTCGAACCTGCGACCAATCGGTTAACAGCCGATTGCTCTACCAACTGAGCTACCGCGGAACAATCTCCCAACATAAAGGGACGCACCGCTTGGCGCGAGCCCTTAGATACGCGCGAGCGTGTCTCGGTGTGCCGCCGCCAGCCGCCGTGGGTCAGGCGACCCGCCGCAGGCCCGAGTCGGCGTGGTCCCTGCCGAGGAGCTCGGCGACCTGGAACGCCACCTCCAGTCCCTGCGTAGCGTTCAGGCGCGGGTCGCAGTGCGTGTGGTAGCGGAGGCCGAGGTTTTCCTCGGAGATTCGCTGGACGCCGCCCACGCACTCGGTCACGTCGCGCCCGGTCATCTCCAGGTGAATGCCGCCCGGGTGGGTGCCTTCGGCGCGGTGCGCGTCGAAGAACCCGCGGATCTCTGCGCAGACCCGCTCGAGCCGCCGGGTCTTGTAGCCCGTCGTGGACTTGAAGGTGTTCCCGTGCATGGGATCGCAGATCCAAAGCACGCTTCGGCCTTCTTCGCGCGTCTTGCGAAGCAAGGGCGGCAGGCGTTCGCCGACTTGGTCCGCGCCCATGCGCGAAATGAAGGTCAGCCGCCCGGGTTCGTTGTCCGGGTTCAGCATGTCCGCCAGTTCGATCAGGACGTCTGGTTCGGTCCGGGGCCCGATCTTGACGGCCAGGGGATTGTTGATCCCGCGGGCAAACTCGAGGTGTGCCTCGCCCGGGTTCCGCGTGCGCTCGCCGACCCAGAGGAGGTGTGCCGAGCACCCGAACCACTGGCCCGTGAGGCTGTCGACCCGCGTCAGCGCCTGCTCGTAGGGGAGCAGCAGGGCCTCGTGGCTCGTGAAGAAATCGACGGTCCGGGTGACCGGCGCGGTCTCCGGAGTGATGCCGACGGCGGCCATGAACGCCATCGCGTCCGCGATCCTGTCGGCGTAGTTCTGGTAGAGCTCCGCCTGCTCGCTGCCGCGGACGAAATCAAGGGTCCACTGGTGAACTTTCTGGAGATCCGCATAGCCGCCCTGCGCGAAGGCGCGCAGCAGGTTCAGCGACGCCGCTGCCTGCGAGTAGGCCTTCAGCATGCGGGACGGGTCGGGTGCGCGGCCCTCTTCCGAGAACGCGATGTCGTTGATGATGTCGCCCCGGTAGATCGGGAGCGTCACTCCGTTCTGTGTCTCTGTGGGCTCCGAGCGCGGCTTCGCGAACTGCCCGGCAATCCTGCCGAGCTTCACCACGGGCATACGCGAGCTGTACGTGAGCACAACGGCCATCTGGAGGAGGACCCGAAACGTGTCCCGCAGGTTGTCGGCGCTGAACTCCGCGAAACTTTCTGCGCAGTCGCCGCCCTGGAGCACGAACGCGCGGCCTTCCGCCGCGTTCGCTAGCTGCGATTTCAAACTGCGGATCTCGCCGCCGAACACGAGCGGGGGATGCGCCGCGAGTTCGCGTTCGACCTGCGACAGCGCGTCGCCATCGCTGTAGTCCGGCATCTGGCGGGCCGGGAGGGCGCGCCAACTGTCCGGCGACCATTGAGAGGTCATCGGTTGCATTCCTGAAACAGAAATCTGAGGTATTGCCCAAGTATTGCCAATTTACCCGGCAAATGCACCTTCTTTCTCCGCCACCGGTGTCCGCAGCGTCACGAATTCCTCGGCCGTCGTCGGGTGAATCCCGATCGTGGCGTCGAAGTCGGCCTTGGTGGCCCCGGCGCGGATGGCGACACCCACCATTTGCATGATCTCCGGCGCGTCGTCGCCCACCATGTGGGCGCCGAGGATGCGGCCGCCTTCACGGTCGACGACCAGCTTCATCATGACCTTGCTGTCGCGCCCCGTAAGCGTGTGAAGCAGCGATCGAAATGAGGTGCGGTACACGTCGATGGGCCGACCTGAAGCCCTGGCCTTCTCCTCGGTCCATCCGACCGTGGCGATCGGTGGTTGCGAGAAGACAGCGGAAGGTACTGCGCTCAGGTCCACGGATCGTGCCGAGCCGCCGAAGAGCGTATCCGCGAGCGCGTGTCCCTGTGCCGTGGCGACCGGCGTGAGGTTGAGGAGGTTGGTCACGTCACCGATCGCATAGATGTGGGGTACCGACGTGGCCAACTGGTCGTTGACGATGGCAGAGCCGTCCTGCGCGAGTTCGACACCCGCCTCCTCGAGGCCAAGGTCGGCCGTATTGGGGGCGCGGCCGGTCGCGACCAGGACCTGGTCGCTGAGGAAGGTAGAACCGTCACCCATGGTGGTTTGCAGGCCGTCGCCGGTGCGTCGGATGCGCTCGGGCGCAAGGCTCACCTGCACGTCGACACCGTGGGCTCGCAGCTCCTCGGTGATGGCGGCACGGACGTCGCCATCGAAGCCGCGGAGGATCTGCTCGCGCCGGTAGGCGAGAACGACCTCCGCGCCGACCCCGTTGAAAATGCCCGCAAACTCGACGGCGATGTAGCCGCCGCCGATGATCAGGACGCGGTCCGGTCGCTCGGCAAGCGACAGCGCTTCGTTGGAGGTGATGGCAAGGTCGTTGCCGGAGAACGGCGGGACGCTCGGCCATCCGCCGACCGCGACGATGATCCGGTCCGCGCGGAGCAGGCGCCCGCCGACTTGGACCGTATGGGGGTCCAGAAGAACGGCGTGCCCCATGACCGTGACGACACCGGCGTCGTCCAGCAACCGGCAATAGATGCCGTTCAGTCGGTCAAGTTCCGCGTCCTTGGCGCGGATCAGTGCGCCCCAGTCGTGTCGGGCGGCGTCTACCGTCCAGCCGTACGCGGCGGCGTCGGCGAAGCTGTCCCGGTAGTGCGCCGCGTAGACCAGGAACTTCTTCGGGATGCATCCGCGCAGCACGCAGGTCCCGCCGACCCGGTCGCTCTCGCAGATCGCGACCTTCGCGCCGTGCCCGGCGGCGATGCGCGCCGCGCGCACGCCGCCGGATCCGGCCCCAAGGACGACCAGGTCGTAGGATTCCGGTGTTCGCATGCGGTCAGCTAGGAGGATCGCCTGCGACCGTCACATGCCGGCCAGACACAGGTACTTGGTCTCCAGGTATTCCTCCAGACCTTCCTGGGCGCCTTCGCGGCCCAGTCCGGACTCCTTCACGCCGCCGAACGGGGCGACTTCGGTGGACAGGATGCCGGCGTTGACGGCGACCATCCCGTACTCGAGCGCTTCCGCCACCCTCCAGATCCGGCCGATGTCCCTGCTGTAGAAGTAGCCGGCCAGGCCGAAGCAGGTGTCGTTGGCCATCTCAATCACTTCCGCCTCCGACGAGAACCGGATGAGCGGCGCCACTGGCCCGAACGTCTCTTCGTGGAAGATGCGCATCGTCCGGCTGACGCCGGTCAGGACCGTCGGCTGGTAGAAGTTGCCGCCGAGATCGTGGCGTTGACCGCCAGCTGCGACCTCCGCGCCCCCGGTCACGGCATCGCTGACATGGCTCTCGACCTTCTCAACCGCATTCCGGTCGATCAGCGGACCGATCTCGGTCCCCTCCGCGAGGCCGTTGCCCACGGCGAGGCCACGGACCTGTGCGGCGAACTTCTCGGCAAACGCTTCGTAGATGCCGTCCTGCACGAAGATGCGGTTGGCGCAAACGCACGTCTGGCCACCGTTTCGGTACTTGCAGGCCATGGCTCCTTCGACCGCAGCGTCGAGATCGGCGTCATCGAAGATGATGAGCGGCGCGTTTCCACCCAGCTCCATCGAAACGTTCTTGATCGTGCTGGCGGCCTTCTGGATCAGGATCCGCCCGACTTCCGTCGAGCCGGTGAATGAGATCTTCCGGACCTTCTCGCTCGTGCACAGCGTGTCGCCGATCTGGCCGGACGGGCCGGAAACGATGTTCATGACCCCGGGCGGCACGCCGGCGCGAAGGGCCAGCTCGACGAGCGCCGTCGCCGTGAACGGCGTGGCTGAGGCTGGCTTGATGACCATCGTGCACCCGGCGGCGAGTGCCGGAGCGCCCTTGCGAGTGATCATCGCCGCCGGGAAGTTCCACGGGGTAATGAGGCCGCAGACGCCGACCGGCTGCTTGATCGTGAGAATGCGTCGATCACCCATGGTGCTCGGGATGGTGTGGCCGTACGCGCGCTTGCCTTCCTCGGCGAACCAGTCGACGAACCAGGACGAATAGGCGATTTCCCCCTTGGATTCGGCCAGCGGCTTCCCGTTTTCGAGGGTCATGATCAGGGCCAGGTCGTCGCCATTTTCCAGGATCAGGTCGTGCCAGCGCCGGATGATCTGGCTGCGCTCCTTGGCGGTGCGGGCCCGCCAGTCAGGCCACGCCGCGTCAGCTGCCTCGATGGCGCGGGTGGTCTCCGCCGCGCCCATCTTCGGCATCGTTCCGACCGGACGACCGTCTGCCGGATTGTGGACAGCGATCGTTTCACCCGAGTCGGCGTCCTGCCACTTGCCGCCGATGCAGCCCTGCTGACGGAAAAGCGCGGGATCGCGAAGCGCCATGAGCGGCTGGCTGAGATCGATATCCATGCTGGCGTGCTCCCGCGAACGGTGCCGGCGGCCATCCGGCAGGCGTGAGTATAGGTGGCTTCCAGGGGTTGATTCAGGACACGGTCACCGTTTTCGCCAAGTTGCGCGGGTTGTCGACATCCGTGCCCTTCAGCACGGCTGCGTGGTAGGCCAGAAGCTGAAGGGGGACCGCGTACAGCAGCGGGGCCACAAATGGATCGGAGTGGGGCACCTTGATCGTGTGCCGGGCGGTCTCGCCGAGCTCGCTGATGCCGTTGTCGTCGCTCACCAGGATGATGGGTCCGTTCCGAGCGTTCACTTCTGCAAGGTTGGATGCGTTCTTGGCGAAGAGAGGGTCCGACGGGACGATTCCGACCGTTGGCACATGTTCATCGATCAAGGCCAAAGGACCGTGCTTGAGTTCACCCATTGGGTACGCTTCCGCGTGGATGTACGAAATTTCCTTCATCTTCAGTGCGCCTTCACGTGCCACTGACGCGGCTGGCCCCCTCCCGAGGTACAGGACGCTGGGGGCGCGGATGAGGTCGGAAGCGACGTCCTGAAGTCGGTTCTGGACGGCGAGGATGTCCGCCATCTTGGCTGGAACGGCGGTCAGCTCCGCAGCCAGCAGGGCCTCGTGTTCGGAGTCCAGCCTGCCCCTGGCCCGACCGGCGGCCAACGCCAGGCAGGCCAGGGTGGCGAGTTGGGCGGTAAATGCCTTGGTGGACGCCACGCTGATTTCACTGCCGGCATGAATGGCGACGATCGCGTCCGCCTCGTTGGCCATGGTGCTCGAGGTCATGTTCACGAGCGCGACGGTGGGTACCCGTTGCGCCCGAAGCTGACGCAACACGGCCAGGGTGTCGGCGGTTTCGCCGGACTGGGAAATGAGGATGGCGGCGCTCCGCCCCGCAGAACCGAACAGCGGGGCCCGGTCCTGGAACTCGGACGAGATATCCACGTCGACGGGTAGTTGCGCCAGCTCCTCAAACCAGTGGCGCGCGACTCCCGCGGCGTAATGCGAGGTGCCGCAGCCCACCAGGATCAAGCGATCCAGCTCGGCGAACCGAAACGGCAGTTCCGGCGCCTCCGCCCGCATGGCGCGCGTGTCGAGCAGGGCACGCAGGGCGTCGCCAATCACAATCGGCTGCTCGTGGATCTCCTTCTGCATGTAGTGCCGGTAGCCGCCTTTCCCGAAGGCGGTCGGGACGATGCTTGACGTCACCGTCGGTCGTTCGACCGGCTGGCCGTCAACGGCGCGTACGGAGGCTCCGGTTGCGGCGACCGTGGCCCGGTCACCTTCGTCGAGATGGATGATGCGATCGGTGAACGGCGCGAGCGCGAGGGCATCCGACCCGATCCAGGTTCGGTGCTCACTGATCCCGATGGTCAGCGGGCAGCCGTGTCGCACCACGAAAATGCGTCCGGGTGCCCGCGCTACGATCGCGGCTACCGCAAATGCGCCCTTCAGGCGGGCAAAGGCCGCGTCGGCCGCGGCTTCCGGAGTAAGCCCGCGACGGAGATGAAAGACGATGAGATGGGCAATCGCTTCGGAATCGGTATCGGTCTCGAACTCGTGTCCCGCGTCGGTGAGTTCCGCACGGAGCAACGAGAAGTTCTCGACGATCCCGTTATGGACGATGGCGACCTCGGCATTGCCGTGCGGATGCGCGTTTGTCTCGTTTGGGACGCCGTGCGTGGCCCAACGGGTGTGGGCGATCCCGGTGTCTCCCGCCATCGGCGCGTCCTTGAGTACCGACCGGAGATTCGCGACCCGTCCCGCGGCCCGGCGGCGTTCCACCCGTCCGTTGGCGAGGGTGGCGATCCCGCAGGAGTCGTACCCTCGGTAGGTGAGGTACTCGAGACCGTCGAGGAGGGGCGGCGCGGCACCATGCTCCGATGCGCCCACCACGCCGATGATTCCGCACATCGGCCGGAGCTAGCCGGTGCGGTGCGGGGGGCGCTGTCGTCCCCTGGACGGCCTGACGCGTGTGGCGGCGCGTTCGACGGCGAGCGTGGAGTCCGGCACATCGCGGGTAATCGTGCTGCCGGCGCCGACGATGGCGTGGCGGCCGACGCGGACCGGGGCCACCAGGGCCGAATTTGATCCGATGAACGCGCCCGCGTCTACGACGGTGTGGTGCTTCCGGGTGCCGTCGAAATTGCAGAAGATTGTGCCAGCGCCGATGTTCGCTTCGGCGCCCACGGTTCCATCGCCGATGTAGGCGAGGTGATTGGCCTTGGCGCCGGGGCCGATGACCGTGTTCTTCACCTCGACAAAATTCCCGACCCGCGCGCCGTCTTCCAGTCGCGTGCCGGGACGCAAGCGGGCAAAGGGCCCGACGCGGCACCCCTTGCCGATGATCGCGCCTTCAAGATGGGAGAAGGCCAGAATCTCGGTGTCGGTGTCGACTGTGACGCCCGGGCCAAAGAACACCTGGGGCTCCACCCGGACGTCCGCGGCGAGCACCGTATCCCACGCGAACCATGTCGTGGCGGGGTCGATCAGGCTGGCTCCCGCCTCCAGCGCCCGGCGTCGGAGGCGCGCCTGGAGGGCTGCCTCGCAGGCGGCGAGGTCGGCGCGGGTGTTGATGCCCACCAGGTCGTCGGCCGGCCCTTCGATCCAGGCGACGCGCCGACCAGCGGCGTTGGCGCCGGCGACCACGTCGGTCAGCTGGTGTTCGCCAGCTGCATTGGCAGTGTCGAGCTGTGCGAGCCACGGTCCCAGGACCGCGGCATCGGCCGCGAGGACACCCGCGTTGCAAAGGTTCGATGCACGCACGTCGCTGGTCGTGTCTCGCTCCTCGACAATCGACCTCAGGTACCCGTCCTCGTGGACCTGGAGGCGGCCGTAGCCCGAAGGGTCATCGGGCCGAAATCCGAGTACTGCCAGGGCCGGCCGATCGGACTCGCTCAGGCGGTCGCGAAGCGCGGCCAGCGTGTCCGGTGCGAGGAGCGGCACGTCGGCGCACAGGATAATGACGTCGCCCTGGAAGTCGCCAAGGGTCCGCAAGGCGATTCTCGCAGCGTCACCCGTGCCGAGCGGTTCCGGCTGCAAGGCAAACTGCGCATCCGCACAGTCGGTGCGAACCGTTGCGAGCAGTGCGTCGGCACCGGGCCCGTGCACGACCACAGTGGCGGTCGGCGTCAGTTCGGCAGTGGTGGCCAGGACGTGGAGAATGGCCGGCCGTGAAGCGACGGGTTGCAGTGGCTTGAGCACACGCGAGCGCATGCGGCGGCCAGCGCCGCCAGCGAGTATCGCAGCTGCGAGTGGGCGAGCGACCATTGCGGGAACCTTTGGAGCGGCCCTAGTCAGCCGCGCAGGCGATGGGGAACGCGCAAAGTGTGTACAACGCACTCAGTGTACCTGCGCTGGAGCGATTCTGTCCATGAAACCACAGCATGCGCCGTGCACGGTGGTGTTCGATCTCGATGGCACCCTGATCGACAGCGCTCCGGATCTGGCCGGCGCGCTCAACGATCTGCTGGTCCAGTACGAGCGCCCGCAGGTCAGGCTCCCGGACGTCCGTACGATGGTCGGTGACGGGGCGGTGTCGCTCATCCGGCGTGGGTTCGGCCGATCGGGCGGGCTCGACGGCATCCCGATCGAGCAGCTGCGAAACCGGTTTCTCGCGCTCTACGTGGATCGGATGACGCTTGAGACCAGTTTGTTTCCCGGGGCAGAAGCAACGCTGTATTTGCTGCACGAACGGGGGTGCCGTATCGCGCTGTGCACCAACAAGCCGGTCGGGATGGCCGAGGACATCCTTCGGTACTTTGGCTTGCGCGACCGGTTTCACGCGGTCTTGGGTGGAGATTCCCTGGCGGTCCGCAAGCCCGATCCGCTGCACCTGTCGGTGGCTATCGAGCATGCCGGCGGACAGGTGGAACGGGCAGTCATGGTGGGGGACAGCAATGCCGACGTGACGGCGGCTCGACACGCAGGTGTGCCATCGATCGCGGTAAGTTACGGATATTCTTCCGAACCTGTCGACAGCCTTGGAGCCGACCTGGTGGCTGAACGGCTCGACCAGATTCCCGATTTTCTTGTTCGATTGGAACTCCTCGGGTAAAACCGACTTCCATTGTCCGAAACGGGCTCGACTGGCGCCCCGGGGCGGTTAGCTCAGCGGGAGAGCACTCGCTTCACACGCGAGGGGTCACTGGTTCAAATCCAGTACCGCCCACCATCTGCACGGGGAACCGGGGTGGCCAGCAATCTGCAGCGGGATCTTGGGCGGTTAGCTCAGCGGAAGAGCGCTCGTCTTACACGCGAGGGGTCACTGGTTCGATCCCAGTACCGCCCACCACCAGCTCACACCGCATGGTGACCGATGAAGGAAGACGAGCAGGCGGGCCCGGCGAATTCTGCGCCATGTGGCCTGCTTCAGCCTGCCGTTGGCCCCGAGGCTGCACGAGCAAGCCGAGCCGCGATGCTGTCCTGACAGGCTGCGTGCGGTGGCCATCCGCGCGAACCGCTGGTCGTTGCGGCCGGCAGAGCGAAGACGGCGCGGGAAGGGGACGCTTGCTGTGACCCGAATCGACATGCGTACCACGATGATGGTCGGGTTCGTGGTCGCGTGGTCACAGGCGGCCGCCGGGGACTATTTGGACGCGCGAGCCGCAATCGTGCAAGGCGATCTGGCGGCAGCCCACGATGCTTGCATTCAGGCTGCCGAGGCAGGCGATTCGGACTGTGAGAACCTCGTCGGATGGCTTGCGCTCCAGGACGATGAATTTGGTGGTCCGGAGGAAGCCCGACAGTGGTTTGCCAGGGCAGCCAAGCGCGGCCACCGACGCGCGACCGAGAATCTCGCCTTTCTTTGGGGACGCGGACTTGGTGGGCCGGTCGACGTCGAGCGGGCAGCTTCACTGTATCGCGCTGCGCAGGCAGCAACCCCGGTTCAAGTGCCCGCCGACAGTCCGGTGCAAAGTGAACCGGCGCGCGAGGTCTCGACCGAACGGTTGGCGGCGGCGCGCTACCGTGGCGCCTACGCCGAATTGCTCAAGTTACGGGCACTCCACGACCTGCGGCGCAGCCCGGACGAACCCTACGTCAGTGATGCGGAGCTCCAGGAGGCTGAAGCGGCGTTGGAAGTGCTGGCGTCGCAAGTGGAAGACCAGGGCGGCAATTCTGCCGAGATTCGGTCCGCAGTCGCGAAACGACAGGCGATTATGCTCCGCCTGCTGGGGCGCCACGCCGACGCATTCGACCCGGCAGTGCGGGCCGACGCAATGAACGGGCTGGACCGCATCACCGCCGTTCTGGAATAGCTGGTGCGTAGGTGGAGTCCCGGTAGTCAGGCCGGTGGCAGACGTGGAGGAATGTGGAGGCCGGGGTCGGAATTGAACCGACCTACAAGGATTTGCAGTCCTCTGCATAACCACTCTGCCACCCGGCCTCGGGCGCGCCACACTCTATCGGCATAGACGCTCCTCCGCATCCGCAACGCCTACAATCGGGTCGCGGAAACGCCGACAGTCAATGGTTGCGGATGAGCTGTGGCAGGGGAGGGCTGAAGCCATGTCCGATTTTGCAGCGATGCGCAGGAACATGATCGACGGGCAGCTGTTTCCGAACCGCGTTACCGACCGGCCGGTACTTGCGGCATTCGAGAAGGTGCCGCGCGAGCGCTTCGTTCCTGATCAAGCCCGCGCCCGCACATATCTGGATGAGCATCTCCACCTCGGCGGGGATCGCTACCTGCTGGCCCCGCTCGTATTTGCGCGAATGGTTCAGGAGGCGCGTATCCGGTTTGACGATGTGGTGCTGGACGTCGGTACCGCAACCGGATATTCGGCCGCCGTGCTGGGACACTTGGCCTCTGCCGTGATCGCACTGGAAAGTGACGAGAACTTGGCCGTGCAGGCGGAGGAGGCGCTTACCGAGCTTGGCGCGGACAATGCAGCCGTGGTGCAGGGCCCCCTGTCAGGTGGATGGCCTCCCGGCGGGCCCTACGACATCGTCCTGATTCAAGGGGCCGTGCCGGAACCTCCGAAGGCGCTGATCGCGCAGTTGGGACCGCAAGGGCGGCTGCTGGCCGTGGAGTGCCAGCCCGGCGCGCCTGGTCGGGTGGTACTGGTGGAAGCCACGAATGGGAATCCGGTGAAGCGGGACCTCTTCGACGCCTCGGTTCCTCCACTCGCGGCGTTTGCACGGCCAGCCACGTTCAGATTCTGACACGGAACGGCCCGGATCCGGCCTGACAGTGCAGTTTGCCGGTCAGAACCTGATGACGATCTTTCCCATGTGCTGCTGGGATGCCATGAGCCGATAGGCCTCCGTAGCTTCGTTGAACGGAACGACCTCCGAGATGCGAGGCCGGATCGCGTGTTTTTCGATGGCCCGGTTCATGTCACGGAACATCCGTCGGCTGCCAACGTATACGCCGTTCAGGCGAACGGACTTCCGCATGACTGGAAGCGGATCGATGGTCCCTCCGGTAAGGATTCCGATCAAGGCAACGGTGCCGCCGACCCGAACCGCATCGAGCGACTTCTGGAGCGTGCCGGGACCTCCCACCTCGACCACTGCGTCCACCCCACGGCCCCCAGTGAGGTCGCGGACGGCCGCCGGCCAGTCGTCAACTTCCCGATAGTTGATCCCGTGGGCTGCACCAAGCGCGGCCGCCTCCTGCAACTTGCGGTCGGAGGAGGAGGTCATGATGGCCCGGATTCCGGCAGTGGCAGCAAACTGCAGAGCAAACATGGAAACCCCGCCCGTGCCCAACAGGAGAACCGTGTCTCCGGGCCGCAAAGCCGCAGTTTCGAAGATCGCGTTCCAGGCCGTCAAAGCAGCGCAGGGCAAGCAGGCAGCTTCCTCGTCCGAAAGGTCGGGTACCTTTGGCAGGACACCTTGGGAGTTCAGCACGACATACTCGGCCAGTACGCCCTCCCGGGCACCGCCCAGGGCACTCGCCATTGCCGCCGGGGTACACCCGCCGTCTTCCCAGTCCTGGAAGAACGTGGTGGTCACGGCCATGCCAGGCTGGACGCCGGTTACCCCGGGACCGACCGCTTCGATAACGCCGGCCCCGTCGGAGTTCGGGATTCTTGGAAGCGGGAATCCGCGAGACAGTGGATCCAGGATCGTGGAAAGATCACGGTAGTTGATGGCGTTCGCCGTCACGCGAACCAGAATCTCTCCCGGACCCGGCTCGGGCCGTGGCCGCTCCACGAGTGCGAGAGCGTCGATTCCACCTTCGCCCTCGATCTGCCATGCACGCATCGGGCTCACCAATCAGCTGCCCTTCTTGCGGTATGCCTGTTCGGCGTGCTCCTCGCAGTAGGATTTTCCAGGTGCAGCAGGGGCAAGGCAGAAATCGAAATCGGGGTTGTCCGGTTCGCCGTGCGGCCAATGGCATTCGTTGTAGCCAGGAAACCGAAATTCCCGTTCTCCGGTCCGTTCGGAGGCGCTGTCCGCGGCGCCCGCACCTGGGGCCATGGCGTCGCTGGCCGGGTCAGGGCGACGGTCACTGACGAATGTCGGCTGATCTTCGGAGAGAGGTTCGCCCGTTTCCAATGCATCGCCCGTGGAACCCTCTCCGGGCGCATCCTCTGGCGACCATGCCAGTTCGTCAGCGGTATCTGGGAACGAATGCCGCGACAACTCGGACGACCCGGCTCCTGCCGCCGGCACGGCACTTCCGTGCGCTACAGAATCTAAACCCGCCGCCGATTGCGCCGACCGTGCCGGGGAGGCTCGCCGCGGGGTCTGTGCGCCGGTATGCCGTTTACCGGCCGTCCCGCCATCGCGTTTAAGGCCCAGGCGTCGGACTTTCCCTTTGACCGCCGATTCCGTGACTGGTGGTCCAAGGGCTTCGGCAACTTGGGCACGGGTCCACCCCGCCAGCCACAGCTCGGTCAGCTTCTTGACCCGTTCAGGGGTCCACGGATTGTTCATGCGACAAGACTTCGGTTCGACATGCGGCACGCCTCGCCCAATGTGGTGCGGATTCTCCAGAAAGCAAGGGGTTCCGCATTGACTACCCGGATGCCCGGGCATCCGCGGGCGTATCCGGCGCCGCTTCCAGGCAGGGTGCCTTATGCCGCGGCGTCCAGACCGGGCTGATCCGCGAGGCTGACCAAGGCTCTGAGCAGGACGTTCGCCCCCCGAATGATGTCATCCGGAAGTGCATTCTCGATCTCGTTGTGACTGATCCCGTCGACACAGGGGATAAAGACCATCCCCGCCGGCGCGACCCGCGCCACGTTCATGGCGTCGTGCCCGGCCCCACTGATGATGTCGCGGTGCGAGTAGGAGAGGTCTGCGGACGCCGATCGTACCGCCTGGACCACCTCGGTGTGGAATTCGACGGCCGGCACGTCAAGTATCTGTCGAATGGTACACGCCGCCCGCTCCTGGTCGGCGGCCTCTTTCGCGGCGGCGCGCAATCGGTCGTCCATCGTCGCCAGCACCTGCGCGTCCGGATGGCGCATATCGACGGTGAGGAACACCGAACCGGGAATCACGTTTCTGGAGTTCGGCCGGGCCTCAAGCACGCCACATGTCGTCCGTGCATGCGGCGCGAACTTCTCTCCCAGGGCGCGGACCGCCGTCACGATGCCCGCAGCGGCGACGAGCGCATCGCGGCGTACTGGCATGGGCGTGGTGCCCGCATGCGATTCCATGCCGGTGAGATCGATCTCGTACCACCGTTGAGCCTGGCCGCCGGTAACGACCCCGATGGCGATTCCATCGTCTTCGAGCAGTGGGCCCTGCTCGATGTGAAGTTCGATCAGCGCCCCAGTCGGATTCTGCCGATGCGTGCATGGGACTGGCCCGTGGTATCCGATTCGCCGGAGCTCTTCTCCAAAGCTGCGACCGTCAGGATCCTCGACCTGCATCATGAAGTCGCGATCGTGTAGACCAGCGTGGACTCCGGATCCCATCATCGCCGGCGCGAACCGACAGCCTTCTTCGTTGGTCCACATCACCAGTTCAAGAGGAGCTTCGGTCACGTAATCCGCGTCATTCAAGGCGCGCATGACCTCCAGGCCGGCCAGCACTCCCAGCGCCCCGTCGTACCGCCCCCCGGTCGGTTGCGTGTCGAGGTGACTCCCGGTCTGGACGGGATCACGGTCATCGTCGCGGCCGGCACGGCGAGCGAAGAGATTGCCCATTTCGTCCACGCGGACGGTCAGGCCGGCTTCGTCGCACCAGGTGCAGAACAGATCGCGTGCCTCCCGGTCGAGGTCAGTCAGGGTCTGGCGGTTCACACCTCCCTTGGGCGTGGCGCCGAGTTCGGCCATCGCAGCGAGACTGGACAGGAGGCGCTCGGCGTTGACCGACAGCCTTGCGTTTGATTGCGGCGATTCGTTCGGCGAGGATCTCATGACAGGGTCGCACACTGACAATGGGAGGAACTTCAGTATAGGTTGCGGCCAAGACAGCATTGCGTGGTCGGCTTGCGGCATTTGGAATTTCGGCGGCGCTCCGGCAAGGGTGCGTCCCGGCAGACGGCCGTCTCAGCCGGGAGCTTTTCTTCGGTTTTGCTTTGGCCGATCGCGTCCTGGCAAACGATTGCCCGAGCCGACCAGTCGGAAGGCCAAGACGACAAGCTCAGCCTATTGCCGTCCAAGTTAAGGATTTAGAGTTGGGACCACTTGCAATTTCAGGATTGTAGTTTGGTTGTGGTGAACGCCATTGCGCGGGCGTAGCATTCCTTCGGCTTAACCTGTCCGGCTGATCAGAATAACCGTTCCTTTCGTAGAAATTCTTTGGAATTAGGCGTAGTAACTTGTATATTGCTTTCCGATGCTCACGTATTGGGCGCCCTAAATTCAGCTCGTATTCAATGAAGGAACCATTTTCCATGGCGGATAATGCATCCAAGTCGACCGTAGAAATAACTGGCGACATTGTTGCTGCCTACTTGGGTAACAACACGATTGGGGCTGCCCAACTTCCAGAATTGATTGAGGCCGTACACAAGTCGCTGTCCGTGATTGCCGGGGCCCCGGCGGCCACTCAGGTCGCGCCAAGCACGGACACGACCACGGATGTGAAACGCCGGCCCGGCCGGCCGCGCAAGGTTGAGACGGAGGGCAGGGAGGCTCAGGACCCCGGGCCTGCCAAGACGGCGAGGCGGGCCGGACGTCCGGCAGGCGACCCGGCGGTCCCAATCGCGGAGTCGGTCACGGCGGACTACATCGTCTGCCTCGAGGACGGGAAGCAACTCAAGATGCTGAAGCGCTATCTGAATACCAACTACGGCATGACGCCCGCGGATTACCGGCAGAAATGGGGACTGCCTCCCGACTACCCGATGGTGGCGGAGAACTATTCGAAGCGGCGCTCCGAAGCGGCCAAGCGATTCGGCCTGGGCCGGAAAGGTTTTCGTCGTCGGTCCAGCGCATCCGGTTGATGCACTGAAGTTCCGGCCCCGGCTTGGGGCCTGTCCGCCAACCCCTCGAAAGCGCGGGCTCGCGTAGTCGGGCTCGCGTAGTAAGGTGCCCTGCTTGGCGAGGCCGCCGCCCGTTTGAGCGTGGTATGTCGCGCTTCGATCTCGCGCCGGAGCGGCGGTCCCCGGAACCCAAGGGCCATACCCGATGAAACCACACGACATACCCGCCACCGCTTCCGAGGTCCCGGCACCAAACGATGTGCGCGGTTCGCTGACCTTCATCGTGCCGCAGGAGACCAAGCCGTATTTCGAGAGTTCAGCGCTGACGGGAGGTCTTCCCAAGGTCTACTTCGATACGGAAGATCACTATGTCGACGTGCACGACATGCGGCGTATCGCTGATCGACTTTCCCTGGATCGGCAAGGGTTCGTTCTGCTTCCCCACACGACCGCCGTCGTCGATCTCTATGACGACGCGGCGATCGCGGGGGTGTACGACCCCGAGCTCGTGGAGCTGCTCAAACGCGTGACAGGCGCGGACCGGGTTTCCGTGTTCGACCACACGCGCCGGTCCGACAGGCCTGCTGGAGCTGTCAATCGGGATGGCCCGCGCGCACCGGCTGATCGCGTTCACGTCGATTACACCGTGACGTCCGGGCCGAAGCGAGCGGCCGATGTCCTCGGCAAGGACGAGGTGCAGCGGATCCTTGCCGGCGGCGGGCGCATCATGCAGATCAACGTCTGGCGACCGATCCAAGGGCCGGTACTTCGGAGTCCGCTGGCTGTTGCGGATGCTGGCAGCGTGCAGGCGTCCGAGCTGATCGCGACAGACCAAAGGTTTCCGGACCGGGTCGGGGAGATCTATCAGCTGGCGCACGGGACCGGACAACGTTGGTACTGGGTTCCAAAGATGCGACGCGACGAGGTCCTTCTCATCAAGGGGTGGGACAGCATCGACGACGGCTGTGCCAGGTTTACCCCTCACGGTGCCTTCCAGTTGGAACGTCAGGATCCCGCCGCGCCTCCACGTGAGAGCATGGAAGTGCGCACCTACGTCGTGTTCGAAGGTTGATGCTGCGCATCGCGGGCCACCACCGTCGCGGGGATCACGCCGGCGACGCGGCGCGGTCGCTGCCGGCCCCGGCGCCACGGAGTGGCGCATCCTGACAAGGTGGCGCTAAGGCGGTCGTCGCCCGGCCGCCCTGCGAAGTGATCTGGAGACGACGCGCAGCCCCGAATCCGTCCTGGATCCGCCGGGATGCGCCGCGCGTACTCCATGGGTGCCGGGCTCCGGTCGTGACCGGAGATTTCCGGGAACCGGGCGGGGCTTGTTCCTAGGCCGCTCCGTTCACGCAGATCTTGCCGATGTGCTGGGCCGCTTCCAGTCGGTCGAGCGCGTCAGGGAATTCCGGGAACGAATAGGTTCGGTCGATTACAGGTCGGATGGTACTCCCGTCGATTGCTCGCACCATGTCGCGGAGATCGTCACGTGATCCGCAGGTCACCGATTGGAGACGGACCTCGCGGGTGATCGCTGGTCCGAGCGGCAGCTCCGCCTTGCCGCCGGAGAGCACGCCGATCAGGGCGATGGTTCCCCCCGGCCGTACGGCCCGAAGCGCCTGTGCGAGCGTTTCCGCGCCGCCGAGATCGACGACCAGATCGGCCTCCCGCACCTCGTCGCGGACCGCCTTGCCCCATTGCGGAGTGCGGCGGTAGTTGATCAGGGTGTCGGCCCCCAAGCCCTGGACAACCGAGAGCTTGGCGTCGCTCGACGACACCACTACCACGTGAGCGCCACACAGATGTGCAAACTGCACGGCAAAGCAGGCAACGCCACCTGTTCCCTCCACCACAACGACGTCTCCGGGTCGGGTTTGGGAAAGCACGGAGACGGCGCTCCATGCGGTGATCGCGGCACACGGCAATGTGCTGGCCTCCAGGGCAGTCCACCCCTCGGGAGCGCCGACGACGCCCGCCGCATCCAGGAGCATGCGCTCCTGCAGCACCCCGTCCAACGGGCCACCCAGCGCGCCTGTCAGGGCGTCAGGAGGAAAGCGACCGCTGCGCCAGTGCTGGAAGAAGGACGGGACCACCAGCTGACCCGTCAGCGAGCGGTCGACGCCAGCACCGACTTCGAGCACGCGACCTGCTCCATCCGACAGCGGTACGACGGGCAGCCCGCCACCGGCGCGCCCATACCCGCCGGCGACCATTACCAGGTCCCGGTAGTTGAGCGACGCCGCCTCGATTCCCACGACGATCTCGCCCGGACCGGGGACAGGCGACGGCCGGTCTGCCAGCCGCAGTCCGTCGCGGGACCATGATGTGAGCTCCCAGACCTGCATGGTCAGCGCATCGCTGCCGCGAGATTGCCACCATCTACCGTGAGCACGCCGGCAGTGGTCCGCTTCTGCCGAGCCAGGTGGACGAAGGCCTGCGCAACGTCCGTTGCCTGGACTTCCTCGCCCAAGAGATTGCCGGCCATGTAGTCCTCCACGCTCAATCGCCGTTCCGCGGCCCGCGCCTCGATCATCCCATCGTCGAGAATGCCGCTCCGGACGCGATCCGGGTTTACCGCGTTCGCCCGAATACCGTCGCCGCCGCACTCAATTGCATACTGGCGCATCAGGGCGAGGGTCGCCGCCTTGGCCGCACCGTAGGCGCCAAGCTTGGGTCCCGGAGACACGGACTGCTTGGACACATTGAAGAGCAGGCAGCCGCCGAGCCCCTGTGCCCGAAACACTGCGACCGCGGCCTGAGCCACGCGCTGGTGGGCAAAGAAATTCACCTCGAAGCTCTCGCGCAGGGTGGCTTCGTCGACCTCGGCGATCGCTCCTGAATAGGCCACACCAGCGTTGGAGACCAGGATGTCGAGGCCGCCGAATGTCCGAACGACCTCGTCGAAGGCGTGCGCCACGCTGTCTTCGCGGGTGAGATCGGTTTCAATGGCCAGTCCCTGAACATCGCCCGCGGCCTCATCGAGCGCGCGTCGGTCCCGGTCGAGGAGCACGACCTCAGCGCCTTCGGCTTGGAAGGCCCTGGCCGTGGCCCGACCGATGGCGCCGCCCCCGCCGGTGATCACGACGACGTGGCCCTCGAACGCGAGCGGTCGGCGGTTACCGAGCTTCGCCTGCTCGAGCGACCAGTACTCGACATCAAACAGATCGGCGTCCGGCAACTCCTGAAAGGATCCGAGCACGTCAGCGTCACGAACCACTTCTCCCGTGGCCTCGGTCAGATCCGCCGTGATGTCTGCGGCGCGGCGGCTGGCGGCGGCGGCAAAGACGCCGAGACCCGGCACCAGCAGCACCCGCGGAGCCGGGTCCAGCGGCCTGATCGATCCGTCGGATCGCCGTAAGTTGGAATTTAGATACGATTGATAACGTTCTGTATATTCTTGGAAGGCTTCCGATGCGAGAGATCGGAACGCAGCCTCTCCGGCGTTCGGCCTGTAGGGGGGCACGGCCAGGGGCCACGGCTTTGTCCGCAGGACGTGGTCGGGCGTGGCTGGCCCGGTGGCGAGACCCGGATGGTCGGCATACCAGAGGGCACGTCGGCTCGACCGGTGCACGAGCACCAGCCGGCGATCAGGTCGGTCACCGCGGTCCGGGTCAAGTGCTTTGCATAGCAGGCCCCGCAGTACCGGTGCGGCAGCGACCACAGCGCGGGTGGACGGGTTTCGGGAGCGGCCAGGCTTTGTCGAGCGTCGCGCCTGCGCGATCGCGCGCTCGGCGGCACGTACCAGGTCGATCATCCGGTCGTAGGCGATTCGCGCCGTGGGACCAAACGTGAAGATCCCGTGCCCGAGCAGGATGAGCCCCTCGACTTCCGGGGCCTCCTCGTAGATGGCAGCGCAGGCCTTGGCGAGCTGGAAGCCCGGCATCACGTAGGGCACGATCCCGACGCGGTCCCCCCAGATGACCCTTGCCCGCGCGGCTCCGTCGGGCTGGTTCGTGGCCGCCAGCACGGCATTGGCATGGGTGTGGTCGATGTACGTGTGCGGAAGGAAGGCGTGGAGCAGGGTCTCGACCGACGGGGAGGGCGAGGAGGGGTCCAGCAAGCAGGCTCGGTGGCTCTGAACCATCGCCGCGTCGGACAGTGCGGCGCGCGCCCGGAGGGCCTGGAGCGGCGCGAGCTCGACTCCGGGCAGGCCTTCGGGTTCGATTGCGGCCATGTCCCAGCCGCTGCCCTTGACGTGCAGTACGTCGGCAGCACCGTGGCGCCGGCCAGGCCGGCGTACCTTCACGGACGTGTTGCCGCCACCGTGCAGCACCAACTGGGGATCGCTGCCCAGCAGGCGGGTTGAATACACGCGGAGCGCGAGTGCCTCCCCAATGCCGCGCCGCCGGAGCTTGCGAACCAGGGCCGCGGCGTCGGTCGACCGCCAGCGATTCTTCATGCTGGCTGTTCGTCGGAAGCGGGACCGAACAGGGCCTCGATGCCTTCTTCCGTCGCCGGACCGACGCCGGCCTCGGTCACCAGGCCTTGCACGAGGTTCGGCGGCGTCACGTCGAACGCCGGGTTGAACGCGGATGTGGCGGGCGGGGCGACGGCGACCGAGGCGTGGCTGCCGCCGGCGGCCCGGCCGTTTGCGCGCAGCACTTCTTCTGCGTCCCGTTCTTCAATCGGGATGGCACCGCTGCCCGGCTGTGTGATGCGGTCGACCGTTGATTCCGGGATTGCGACATAGAACGGCACGTCGTTGTCGTGTGCGGCCAGCGCCTTCATGTATGTGCCGATCTTGTTGCACACGGTGCCGTCGCGCAGCACCCGATCGGCGCCCGTGATGGCAATGTCCACCCTGCCTTCGGACATCAGGTGACCGGTCGCGCTGTCGACGGTCAGCGTGTGGGGGACACCTCCTCCCTTGAGCTCCCAGCAAGTGAGCGCGGCGCCCTGATTTCGAGGCCGGGTCTCTCCGACCCAGACATGGACGTTGCAGCCGCGTTCGGCGGCGACATAGACGGGAGCAAGCGCGGTACCCCACTCCACGCAGGCGAGCCAGCCGGCATTGCAGTGGGTGAGCACGTTGACCGGGCCCTCCTTCTTGGTGTCAGCGATTCGTTCGATCAGTTCGGCGCCGTTCTGGCCGATCGCACGGCACTTGTTCACGCATTCCTCGGCCAGCTCATCCGCCATGCGCCAGGCTGCCGCCTTCCGGTCAGCCGCGGGGAGGTCGGCGAGGCTCAGGCGCATCTTGTCGAGAACCGTGAACAGATCCCGCCCGGTCGGCCGGGTCCCGGCCAAGATCGTGATGATGTCCCGCAGCGTCGCGTCGTCATTACCTTCAGCCAGCCCCAGCGCAACGCCGTACGCGGCCGTGACGCCGATCAAGGGGGCGCCACGAACCTGCATGGTGCGAATGGCAGTGGCCGCATCCTCAAGCGATTCGAGACATCGGGTCTCGAGCGCGGCCGGAAGGCGGGTCTGGTCAATAATCTCAACCGTTTCCGAATCCAGGGACCGCCAAATCGTGCGCGGGCGAGGGGGTTCTACCGGCATTGCGGCTGTGTCCTGATCGTTGACGCAAGGGGGTGCCAGATTAGGATGGAGGAGCAAATTTTGCCCACCGAGGGTTTTTCGATGCCTGAGACTGGGCTTGTGACCACGGCTGTAGGGCCATTAATGGCCGGGCGCAAGGGGCTGGTCCTCGGGGTCGCCAACGAACGGTCGTTGGCCTGGGGTGTGGCCCGCGCGGTGGCCGCACACGGGGCGCAACTCGCATTCACCTACCAGGGCGACGCTCTACGCAAGCGGGTCGGGCCGCTGGCGGAGCGCACCGGGTCGAACATCGTCCTGCCCTGCGACGTCGCCGAAGAAGGTGCCCTCGATGCCACCGTGGACCAGGCAGCAGACCTCTTGGGAGGCCTGGATTTTCTGGTGCATGCGGTCGCATTTTCAGATAAGTCCGAATTGACGGGCAAGTATGTCGAGACCACCCGCGCCAACTTTCTCCGTACGCTGGACATCTCGTGCTATTCGCTGACGGAAGCCACTCGTGCAGCCATGCGGCACATCGGGCCCGGGGGCAGCATTCTCACGCTGACCTATATCGGAGCCGAGCGGGTTGTGCCGCACTACAACGTCATGGGCGTCGCCAAGGCCGCTCTGGAAGCGAGCGTCCGCTACCTGGCGGCTGACCTCGGTGGCGCGCAGGTTCGCGTGAATGCAATATCGGCGGGCCCGATGAAAACGCTTGCCGCATCCGGGATCGGTGACTTCCGCTACATTCTGAAATGGAATGAGTACAACTCACCGCTGAAACGGAATACGGATCTGGACGACATCGGCGGCGCGGCCCTGTTTCTCCTGTCTGACCTAGGCCGGGGGACGACTGGCGAGGTCATGCACGTTGACAGCGGTTACCATGTGGTCGGCATGAAGGCGGTCGACGCCCCTGATATCGCTACCGTCTAGCCGCGGGAAGCGGGGCTCACATGGCGGGCAACTCTTTCGGAACGGCGTTTCGCCTGTCGACTTGGGGCGAAAGCCACGGTCCGGCCATCGGCTGCGTGCTGGACGGCGTGCCACCGGGCATCCCGCTGGCTGAATCCGACGTTCAACGCGACCTTGATCGTCGGCGTCCAGGCACATCGCGCCACACGAGCCAGCGCCGCGAACCCGACACTGTCCGCATCGAATCGGGAGTGTTCGAGGGCTGTACCACGGGCACCCCGCTCGCCATGGTGATCCAGAATCAGGACGCGCGGTCAAGCGACTACGAGCGGCACCGGACGGTGTTCCGGCCCGCGCATGCCGACTACACCTACTGGAAGAAGTACGGCGTTCGCGATCACCGGGGCGGCGGTCGGTCGTCCGCCCGGGAAACGGCGATGCGCGTGGCAGCCGGCGCGGTCGCGAGGAAGGTCATTGCGCCGGTCCGGGTTCGGGGAGCGCTGGTCCAGCTTGGACCCCTCGCGATCGATCGTGACCGCTGGGACTGGGAAGCGGTGGATCGGAACCCGTTCTTCTGTCCCGATCCGGAGACCGTGGCCGCCTGGGAGACCTACCTTGACCAGATCCGGGGCGAGCGATCGTCCTGCGGGGCCGTGGTCGAGGTGCAGGCCGAGAACGTTCCGGTGGGCCTCGGGGAACCGGTGTACGACCGGCTCGACGCCGACCTTGCACGTGCCATGATGGGCATCAATGCGGTCAAGGGTGTGGAGATCGGAGCTGGGTTTGCGGCGGCGGCCCAGACGGGCGTCGAGCACGCCGATGAGATGCGCGCTGGCCCTGAACCCGGCGACGTCACCTTTCTTTCGAACAATGCCGGAGGGATTCTCGGCGGAATTTCATCCGGTCAGCCGATCGTCGTCCGATTCGCGGTGAAACCGACGAGCTCCATCCCGCAACCGCGCCGCACGGTGGACCGGGACGGGAACGACACGGAGATCGTGACGACGGGGCGGCACGACCCTTGCGTGGGGATCCGCGCGGTGCCGATCGGCGAAGCCATGCTGGCGCTGGTACTTGCCGACCACCTGATTCGTCATCGGGGGATGGTTGCCGGCATGCCAACCGACTGACGCGGGTCAGCCTTGATCGACAGCCGGACAGAGAGGAATCGCCATGAGTGATGGTCGAGACGTGCACGCCACGACCGCGCCGCCGGAAACCCTTGACAGCCAGGGGATGCGCGAACCGGGCAAGGTCTGGGAGCTGGTGCTCGCGCCGGACTTCGACTCACTCGACGATGACCTGAAGCGGTACATCGAGGTCTGCCGGGAGCGGCTCGGCCTGATCCCCAACGTGATCAGCGCGAACGCACTGGATTCGGAACGGCTTCGTACCTTCGCCGACAGTTACAACCGGCTGATGCTCGGTGAAGGCAGCTTGTCGAAAGCGGAGCGCGAAATGATTGCGGTCGCGGTTTCGAGCATCAACCGATGCTTCTACTGCCTGGTCGCGCACGGAGCCGCGCTTCGGGAGATCACCGGCGACCCCATCCTGGCCGAGGCCATCGCCTTCAACTACCGGGCGGCCGATCTGTCGTCCCGGCATCGGGCACTGCTCGATTTTGCGGCGAAGTTAACGGCCGATCCCGCGGGCATGGACGAGGCCGACCGGGCGGCCCTGCGCGCGGCCGGATGCGACGATCGCACGATCCTGGAGGTGGCGGAGGTCGCGGCCTTCTTCAATATGTCCAATCGGATCGCCGCCGCGACCGGCATGCTGCCGAACCCGGAATACCACGCGCTGGCCCGCTAGGGCGCCACTGCCGGAAGGGTTGCGGTCGGCAACCGCGGCCGGGCCGGCCTCCCGCCGGTGTCAGCCGGTCGGGTCCCGTGGCGCGCGTGCCGCGGCCGGCCTCGACGCGGAGCGGATTGCTGCGACCAGGCTTTCGCGGTTCCCGTCGGCGCCGTAAATTGGGCTTTCGGTTTGCCCGAGCACGCGCCAATCGGGTTGGTCGGCCAGGAACTGGACGACGCCGTCGACCGCGCGCGCGCGCGCGGCCGCGTCGCGCACGATGCCGCCCTTGCCGACGTCCGCCCGCCCGACTTCGAACTGCGGCTTGATCAGCGCCACGAGGAGGGCGCCGGTATGCGTCAGGGCGAGTGGCGCTGGCAGCACCTTGGCGAGGCTGATGAAACTCGCGTCGCAGACTACCAGGTCGACGGTTTCCGGCACGTGCCGGGACTGGAGATAACGCGCGTTGGTCCGATCCAACACCGTCACCCGCGGGTCCGTGCGGAGTTTCCAGGCGAGCTGTCCGTAGCCGACGTCCACCGCGTAGACCCGGCGGGCTCCCCGTTGGAGCAGCACGTCGGTGAACCCGCCCGTCGATGCACCCACGTCGATGGCGACCGCCCCGGTGGGATCCAGCTGAAAATGATCGAGCGCGTGGGCGAGCTTGATCCCGCCGCGTGAGACCCAGGGATGCGGCGGGCGGCGCACGTGGAGTTCGGTGTCGTCCGGCAGGAGGGTACCGGCCTTCGTGATGCGGGTTTCGCCTTGATAGACGCAACCCGCGAGGATGAGCGCCCTGGCGGCTGCGCCGCTCTCGCACTGCCCGCGCGCCACCAGCAACCGGTCGGCGCGGATCCGCCGGCGGGTCATCCTGGCGCCGGCGGGAACGGCGTGACGCGGCGTGTGGTGGCGCTCGTCGCCACGGTTGGAAACGGTCGTCCCGCCTGCGGAATCCGGCCGGCCTCAGCTGCTGGACGGCGGCGGGAAGTTGAGGGCTAGCCCGGGGCGCGGCCAGTCACAGGCGGCGAGGCGTCCGCCCGCCGACAGCGTGATGAATGCCGTCCGGAGATCGGGGCCGCCGAAGCAGATGTTGGTCGCATACATGTCGGGCATCGGTACGTGGTCCGCCCGCGAACCGTCGGGCGCGACAACCGTGATCCCTCCCTCTATCAGCGTCGCGACGCAGATGTTGCCGCCGTGCTCCACCGCGAGACTGTCAAACCGGCGGTACCGGGAGACCCCGGTCAGGAAGCGACCGCCGTGCGGCGATGGCCAGGGCTCGGGTTGGATCCGGCCGGGAGCGATGATGTCGAACTCCCACAGCCGGCCGGGCTCAGTCTCAGCGACGTACAGCCTCGACCCGTCCGGCGAGAGCCCGACGCCGTTGGGGGTCACCATCGGATGGCAGACCTCGTGGATCGCGGTGCCGTCGGCCTGGGCGTAGAGCACGCGGCCGCGGTCCATGTCGCGTTCACGGAGCTTCCCGAGGTCCGTGAACCAGAAGCCGCCGTGGGCATCGAACACGATGTCGTTCGGCCCCTTCAGGGGATGGTCGTCCGATTCGGTGTAGAGGACCTCGATCTCTCCGGAGTCGAGGTCGATGGCCTCAATCCGCCCGCCGCTGTAGTCGCGCGCCTGCATGACTGGTCGGGCTCCCAACGGCGTGTCGGCCCACTCGAACCCGCCGTTGTTGCACACGTAGCAGCGACCGTCGGGCCCGATAGCGGCGCCGTTGGGCCCGCCCCCGGGGGTTGCGACGACTTCCTTGCCGCCGTCCGGCCACACGCGCGTGAGGCATCCCCTGCGGATCTCGACCACGATCACGCTCCCGTCCGGCATCGCCACCGGCCCTTCCGGAAACGCCAGGTCGGTGGTGACTTCACGAAGGTTGAGGGCTTCTGTGGTCATGGCAGCTCGATTTCCAGCCCGAGGAGCAGGCTGCTCCAGGACTTGCCGTGGCCGTCGAGGTTCAGGGACCCGTTGACCCCGCCTTCGAGGGCGTCGTCGAGGACGAAATTCAGGCCGCCGAGGGTCGGGAGCTCGTAGCGCGTCACCGGGCCCTGCACCAAGGCGCCGAATTCGCGTTTCACCCGTTCGGCGGTCACCTGCTCGCGCAGGGCCGGATAGTGCTGCCGGTCGAAGACGAAGATCGACACGTTTGACCGGTTGCCCTTGTCGCCCGCCCGGGCGTGGGCGACCGCCCGCAGCCGGGTCGTTCCGGTCACGTGCTCAGGACCTCCACGCGGGGGGTGATCAGGTCCCGGTCTACGGATGCGGAGTACGTAACGACTGACGGGGTGACCGAGCCCCGATAGCCGCCGCCGCCGCTCGGGCCGCAGCAGAGGAGCGATTCCACTTCCCACAGCAGCAGGTCGGCCTCGTCGCGCGATTCGGTACGCAGGGCGCAGCGCAGGCGCACGTCGCGGGCGGCATCCGCGTACCGGCGGGCGGTCGCGTGCAGCGACCCGGCCCCGATCAGGTCCGTGCGGAGGTCCGATCGGCTGTCATGCACCGTGCGCATGCGTTCGCTGACGATCTCTCCGGCCAACGCGGCGCGGGCCTGCGCCCCGTCGCCGGCGTAGGACACCTCTGCCTCCGCCAGCCAGCCGCCGTCAAATGCCACAGTCGCCTTGAGTTGTTTCGGCCGGGCGCTTCCCGAAATGTCGCCCACCGTGACCCGGTCGGTGCCAGTCGCGGTCACGCAAGCGTTGGAGAAATCGGCGGTGACGTCTGGCGTGAGATAGCGTGCAGGATCGTGGACCTCGTAGAGCAGCTGCTCCTTGACAGTGCGTTCGTCGACCAGGCCGCCGGTACGGGGAAGCTTGGTCACGCAGATACTGCCATCGGCGCCGACCTCGGCGTACGGGAAACCGATGTTCGCCTGGCATCCCACGTCCTTGTACCCGGGATCCGCGAAGTAGCCGCCGGAGACCTGTGCGCCGCACTCGAGCAGATGTCCAACGGCGGTCGCCCGGCCGAGCGACGCCCAGGCGTCGGCCTGCCAGCCGAAATGCCGGCGCAGCGGGGCGACGAACAGCGAGGGGTCCGCGACCCGGCCAGTGATCACGACATGCGCGTCCGTGTCCAGCGCGGCGAGGATTTCCTCGGCGCCGAGGTAGGCGTTGGCCCCGATGTAGGGCCGGCCGACCTCAGCGAGAGTCATGCCTTCCCAGAGCGGCGTGTCGGCCGGGAGCAGCGTCCCGATGTCGTCACCGATCAGCGCCGCGACCCTCAGCCCGGTCAGGCCGAGCTCTCGGGCGACAGCGACGGTGTGCTCGGCGGCGGCCAGCGGATTCGCCACGCCCATATTGGTGACGATGCGCGGACCGCCCGGAAAGACCAGCGGCAGCATGGCCCGCATCCGGCGGGGTAGCAGGGGGTTGTAGCCACCGGACGGGTTGGCCTGCCGGTCGCGGTGTCCGAAGGCCAGTGTGCGCTCGCCGACGCATTCGAACACTAGGACGTCGAGGGCACCGTGCAGCGCGAGTTCAACGGCCGGATCCAGCCGGTCGGCAGAGAAGCCGGCGCCGCAGCCGATTCGGAAGTCACGTGTCACGGGGTCGGCTGCCGGTCCTGAGATATGGATGAGATCCCTCTGCTACAGGCGTCGTCCGGAAACCGTCGGATCAAGCATCCCGTGCCCCAACGCCGAGAGATCGGCGCGGTCCCCGCATTCTAGAGCGTAGTTCGATCTGAACGAATTGCCGGGTGGCTTCCCGGGCTTCGGATTAAGCGATGCAAATGGCTTGCCGGTCGGTGGCGGTCGGTAGCCGCGTCGAAGGCCCTGTCTCCGGAACTTCTAGTACGGGCGCCGCTGCGGTGGTCGACGGCACTGGCCACGGTGCGGTCGTGCCGCACTGCTTGGAGCAGCGAATGGTTCGCGTCGTTCGCATCCGTCGATCGTGGGACAGGTGCGGACGAAATCAGCGGCGCAGTACTCGCATCCAGCCGTACGGGCGTTCCGCAGCACGTCTTGTCGAGACGGAGCGTGAATTCGGTCTCAAGACCCGGTTCTCACGTGGTTTTCGCGGTACTGACTGTCCGGCATCTCTCCCGCGCGCACCCATCTCCGTCGGCCATTCCGGTCTGCAGAAGCCGGTTGCCGGGCAACGATCATGACGACTGAGCCGCGTTGTCCCTTCGCTGGTCCGCCGACGCCTCCTCTCCAAGCTGCGAGACGGCCTCCAGCGTCCTCCACACGTCATCCCAGGTCGTCGTGTGGTTCAAAATGCAAATCCGCAGGGAAAATACGCCCTTGAGGGACGTGGATGAGAAGAATGCCAGGTCGTCCCAGAACACACGCGCGAGCACGGTTCGATTGATCTTCTCCAGCGTTTCCTCGTCGCAGCCCTGGCCGGCGGGATTCACCCGGAAGCACACGATGCCGAGCGATACCGGAGCCATCAATTCCAGTATCGGGCTGTCTTCGACGTAGTCTGCGGCGCGGCGCGCCAGGTCCAGCCCGTTCTGGATCGCGGCCCGAAACCTCGCCATGCCAAACGTCCGGACGGACATCCAGATCTTCAGTGCACGTGCCTGTCGGCTCAACTGCTGACCTCGATCGGCGAAATTGGGGTGGTTCTTGCCCCAGATCGTGTCCTGCAGGACATCGTTGCCGATGGCGAATGCGTCCTCGAGGTGCTGCTTGTCCTTCAGCATGAGCGCACCCGCCTCGTACGGTTGAAAGAACCACTTGTGCGCGTCCAGGCTCACGGAATCCGCCCGGTCGATGCCGTCGAGTAGTTCCCGGCCCTGCTCGGTGACCAGGGCAAAGCCGCCGTACGCGGCATCGACGTGAAGCCAGATCCCTTCCCGTTCGCAGAAATCCGCAATGGCCGGCAAGGGATCGATGGAGCCCGTGCCGGAAGTTCCCGCATTCGCGCATACGGCAAGCGGCTGCAGCCCGTCGTCGCGATCCCGAGCCACCCGACGTACTAACTCCTTCAGGTCCATTCGGTAGTTCTCATCGGAAGGCACCACACGTATGTGGTCCCGCCGCGCACCGGCAATCAACGTGGCCCGCTTCAAGGCGCCGTGGCTCTGATCACTCATGTACACGGCGGGCCTGTCCGGATGCCCTGCCGCTTCACGCGCCGCAACCATGGCCTCGACGCTCGCAGCCGAGCTGCCGCTCGTCAGCAATCCCCCGGCGGACTCCGGATAGCCGATCCAGCGGCGCATCCAATCCGTGACCACCAGCTCGAGCTGGCCGGTCCCGCTCGATACCAGCCAGGTGCATGAGTTGATGTTGAACCCGGCGGCCAGAAAGTCTGCAACCACACCTGGCCAGGTTGGTGACGATGGGACGAAACCGAAGAAGCGCGGATGGTCGAGACGTGCCGCATACGGGAGCACCTGCTGCACCGCCAGTGCAAGAACATCCTCGGCGGGCAGGCCGGTCTCCGGCGGCAGGCCGCCGAGCTGCTCCTCCAGGACATTGCGAAATTCCCCGTCCCAGGCCTTCTCGTTCGCAAGGCCTGAGATGCGTTCGACGAGGGCCTCCGTCGCCTTGGCTGCCAGTTGCCGCATTTCCTGCGGTGTCATCGTCAAATCGCCAGGCCCTGTCCCGTCCATCGTCAATCCTCTATCACGCGTCGCAACGTCCCTGTAACGTGGGCCCGCCGCATCTGCAACCCGGCCTCACCGCGGCCATGCAGCATGCCACATTGCCACGGGAATTATTTACGATAGTGCCAAATTCCCGATAACCCATTGAACCGATTATTTATCCCCACGACTTGCGAACCCGGGATCCTGTCATCGGATGATAGTCCTGCGCGCTGCCGCGCGACGGAGCGCAGAAGCAGACATGGTGTCAATGGCAGCACGCCAAGGTGATCAATCGGAAGAGCTCGGTTCGAATCCGGTCGTCCGCTTCGATTGATACGCTACGATGACCACACATCGCTATCGTACAACGTATGGAAAACATTGTACAATATCTCGGTTACATGATGCCGGCCGTCGATGATTTCATGGCCACCGCATTCCGGCCGATGCGTGTCGTCGAGGACCCAAACGCGTGCATCCGGGATCAATCGAAGCTATGGCACTTTCGCACATCAATCTCGCTGCCACCGTGAACCCCATGGGAGATGCTCGCGCAACGGCAGGTACTTGGAACTTCGTCCTGTCTCGTGCGGTGGCGGTCACGGCCTGCTGTTGGCCATCTCCGGCAAATCCAGCAACCGGCAAATGCGGTAGGCTGCTCCGCTGAATCCACGAACGCCGGGGAGACAGCGACGTGCCGCAGAAAATCACACGTTCATTCCGGGAGCTGGTCGCGGAGGCCGATGCGGCGGTTCGCACGCTCGATGTCGGCGAGGCCATCGCGCTGCACGGGAACGAAGATGTCGTGTTCGTCGACCTGCGGGATATCCGCGAAGTGGCGAGGACGGGGACCATCGCCGGCGCCCAACACGTGCCGCGCGGGATGCTGGAATTCTGGATCGATCCCGAGAGCCCGTACCACAAACCGGTCTTCGCCGAGGACAAGACGTTCGTGTTCTACTGCGCGGGTGGATGGCGCTCGGCGCTGGCGGCGAAGACGGCCCAGGATATGGGCCTCCGGCCGGTGGCGCACATGCAGGGCGGGATGGAGGCGTGGATCGAGGCAGAAGCACCGGTCGATCCGCCGAGGGAGCGCAAGGGCCGCTGACGCGGAGCGGGTCCGAGGAGAAGAGGCGCCCGGGCCACGCATCCCAGGACAGCGCGTGCCGCTCCCGGACCGGGGAGCCGTGATCGCGCTAGCCGCCAATTCGGGCATCAGACCTTCGAACGGCTGCCCCTGAGCCCGTCGAGCCAAATTCCGCTCAGGAACCAGGAGTATGCCCAGGTGCCCACGAGAATCAGGGCAAAGGCCACGACGATGTCGCTTGTGCTTCCGTCGAGCGAAAAGGCGGGTACGTAGCCGAAGACGAAGGGGGCCAGATAGAGGAACTTGGCAAACCTGAAGGCGGAGAAGGCCGTCTTCCACATGTTCGCCTTGGCGATCGCGGCACCGGTGAAGGCCGCGATGCAGACCGGGGGCGTGACGTTCGAATCCTGTGACAGCCAGTAGACGATCATGTGCGCGGCGATGGGGTTCACGCCGAGCTCGGTGAGCGGGGGCACGGCCACCACCGCGGTGATGAGATAGGCGGCGGTCACGGGCACGCCCATACCGAGGATCAGTGACGCGAGGGCAATGAGCAGGATGGTCAGCCAGAGCCGGCCGTCCGCCAAGGCGATCACGATATCCGCGAAGGTGAGCACCAGCCCGCTGTACGTGAGCACGCCGATGATGATGCCGATCACACCGACCGTGGCGCCGATCTTGAGGCTGTTCTGCGCGCCGGTTCGGGCGGCCTCAAGGAAGCGTCTGGGGCCGATCCGCGTGTCCCTCCGAACCCAGCTCACGGCGACGCAGGTGAAGAGGCCGAGGATGGCGGAATAGCCCGGCGAGAAGCCCATCAACATCAGGACGGTGATGACGACGAGCGGCAGACAGTAGTACCAGCCCCGACGGAAAATCAGTCCGGCCGACGTCTCCGACTTCTCCCCCCTGATTCCGTGGCGCTTGGCCTCGTAATGCACCATCACGAAAACACTGAAGAAGTACAGGAGGGCCGGGCCCACGGCGATAAGCATGATGGTCGAGTAGGGCTCGCCGGTGAGTTCGGCCATGATGAACCCGCCGGCGCCCATGATGGGCGGCAGGAACATGCCGCCGATGGATGCCGCGGGCTCGATGCCGCCGGCAACATGGGGCTTGAACCCGGCTTTCTTCATCATCGGGATCGTGAAGTTCCCGGTCGACACCGTGTTGGCGATGGCGCTGCCGGAAATGGATCCGAAGAGGCCGCTGGCGATCACGGAAACCTTGGCGGGTCCGCCGATCCTGTGTCCGACGGCCGCCAGCGGGAAGTCCACGAAGAAGCGCTGGGCCCCACTCGCTTCGAGGTAGGCCCCGAAGATGACGAACAGGATCACGTAGGTCGCCAGCACGTTGGCCATGATCCCGAACACACCGTCGCTCTTGTAAAAGATGCTAGTGCAGAGCTCGGGAAAGGTGTCTCCCGCGTGCGAGATGAGCTCGGGCGCGTACTCCCCGTAGACGCCGTAGATCAGCATGATGACGCTGAGCACGACGAAGACGTTGCCGACGACCCGGCGCGCCAGCTCGATCCCCAGCAGGACACCCGCCATGGCGATCCACTGATCGAGTTCTGTCTCGGCGCCGACCCGGTAGTTGATGGCTTCGAAGTTCCACATCCAGTACCCGATGCAGATGATGGACGCGGCGATCAGCAGGTAGTCGCAGACCCTGCCGAGCCGGCTCCGGGACCGGTACAGGAGGAACACGAGAACGTAGGTGATGAGGACGTAGATGCCGCGGTGAAACTGCGTCGCGGCCGGGTCGAGTACGGCCGCGTACGAGTAGAATCCGACGAGGCCAAGCGACAGGCCGTCGAAGATCCATCGCTCGCCGCGATTCAGGTCATCGAACATCTTCCGGGCATTATGGCCGACCAGTCCTCACAACATGAAAGGACTTTAATCACATGTTTTGGAGGGCTTTGGCGGATCAACGTATGGCATGGGATTCGGAGGCACATGTACCAGGTGCAATAGTTTGCTTTCGGACTCATATCCGAAAGTGCCCGAAAGTCAGGCTGCTTCGGATACCTGTTGACGGGTCCGCGGATCGGCCGTTGTCCACGCTTCCGTGAATGGCACCATGAGAAAAGTCCCTCTTGAGGGTTACGCTAGGTTGCCAGGCTCCCGCGGTGGGTTCTCCGAACGTGGCTGCAGCCGCTCTTCCAGCAGTTGCCGTTGTTCAAGCGGCACGCTCAGCAAGTGTTTCTCGTCTCCCGTCTTGGTGTACCGCGTCGCCGCCTGGAGCATTGCGACGGGGATGCGGCAGTCGGGGACGTCGACGAGTACATCGGCGGCTTCCTGCAAGGCGCTCTCCCAGTCGTCGAGCGATCCGCCAAAGCCGTGCGCAACGTACTCCTTGAGGAAGCCGGTCAGGACGGGGCCGACTAGGCTGCGGTCCGTCCAGCGCGGCGACAGGTACTGAAGTTTCGCCAAGCCTTGAGGGAGATGCTGTGGACCGAAATTGCGTACCGACTCCGACAGGATCGCCACGGTGGCATCAAGATGCAGCCTTTCGTCGGTTTCGAATTCTTCAGGAACTAATGTCGTTCCGAGCTCGCCCAGCGCCACGTCCAGCGGCTCTCTGGCGGCAACCGCCTGGGCACGCAGCAGGCGGCCCAGGAGCGCCCTTCCCGGCAGGGCTTCGATCCCGGAAGCACTTTCTGCAGCCGCTTCCAGGTTGCCCTCGTCGATCTGGAGTCGGGTACGTTCGACCCAAAGGTCCAGGTCGTCGGGTACCAGTTCCGCGACCCGCGCGAGGTACCGCTTCGCCGAAGTGAGATCTCCGGTAGCGCGCACTTGCGAAGCGGCGGCGAGGAGCACCTTGTGGTCGTCGAAGCGCAGGAGCTGGTCAAATGCTTCGGCGGCAGGACGGCCGAGCCTGAGCAAGGCTTCGCCGCGGACGACGTAGGGATGGCGATGATCCGGGTCGATCTCGATGAGGCGATCCGCCACTTCGATGGCTTCTTCCCACCGGCCCGAAAGGAGCAGGGAATCGGCCAGTCGGCGATGGGCGAACACGGCGTTCGGCACCTGGGATACAGCCTGACGAAGGTCTGCAACCGCCCGGTCGTAATCCTCCATGTCGAAGAGAATCAAACCTCGCAGATGGCGCGCCTCGAGAATGCCGTCGTCGATATCCAAAGCCTTGTTGACGAGCTCGAGGGCTTGGTCCAGACGGTTGCGGGCGCGGAAGAAATTTGATGCCTTAAGAAGCGCGATCGGTTCGCCGGGCGCGAGTTGCACCAGTTCGTTTGCGTGGGTTTCCGCTTCCTCAAGCCGGCCGAGCCTGGCCAGGGTTTGGATCATTTGGTCGAGGCCGCGCCAATGGTCGGGGTCCCGGTCGAGCACGGCTTGAGCCTCCTCGATCGATTCCTCGAATCGGTCGAGCCCCCGCAGGACATCGGCGCGAAGACAGGTAAAGGCGGGGTCATCCTTGAGCGTGAGGGCCTGATCGACGGCGAGGAGCGCCTCGGCGAACTGCTCCTCCAGCCGATACGTGCAAGCCAGTGCGAAATGGACGAGAGCGTCGTCCGGATGGGCAGCGATTGCTTGCCGGCCGGCGGCGATCGCGGACTGGGTCCCTTGCTGCTCCAGGAGGGCGCTCACCCACAAGACATAGTCCGTGGCGGCCCCGCGATCCCTCACCAGGGATTCCTGGATCGCCGCCAGGCCCTGGGAGTCGCCGGCCTCCAGACATCGGCGCGCTTCATCGTCCAGTGCGTTCACGAAGGGGTCGTAGCAATCCGCAAGGGAGCATCGGACGGCCTCCTCTACATGCAGGCGATCCAGATCAATGCCGGGTCCGTGGCGTCGGAACGCGTCCTGGCGCCGTACCAGTTCCCGGGTGGAGAACCAATGGCGAAGGAACTCGACGAACAGACGAAAGTGCTGGGTCTTGTTGTCCTTGACCTCGATGCAAATGCGCATCAATGGCTCGGAGAGTTCACAGAACGTGTTGCGTCCCGAACGCATGCGGCTGACGAAGCCGGCAGCCTCGAGTCCGCCAATCTGCTTGGCGGCGGTCTGGTGCGACATCAGGCAGGGCGTCGCGATGTCCTTGATGGCCGTCGGCACGCCCTCGAGGCACAGGTACTCGACGATCTTGCGTTGCGCCGGGGGGAGCTGGCGCATCCTGTCCTGGTAGTAGGGCGTCAGGTCGTCGACCATCTGCATGAACGGCCCGACGAGGTCCTCGAGCGACTCCTGGTCGAGGAAGTCGGACAGGACGACGTAAGCCCGGTAGTTTCCGGCGGCTAGGTGGTGGACGGCACGCGCCCGGGCCCGGCCGACAGGTGTGCGGAGAAAGGCGGCAAGCTCCGCCTTGCCGTCGTGCAGGGCCTTCCTGGCGAGCACCTCAAGGCCGGTCTCAAAATCGATCTTTTCCAGGGCGCGGACGGTGAAGAACCCGTAGAACGGATGGTCCTGCAGCGAGAGGGTGGCGAACAGTGACGGGGTGGAGGCCACGATGGCCCAGTTGCCATCCTCCTGGATGGTGGCGCGCCACCGTTTCTGTCCCTCGTCGTCCAGACCGTCGAACAGGTCCACGAGGTTCTCGCAGAGAAGCAGGAGCGTCTTGCCTCGGGTGCACTGCCGGAGCAGACCGAGCGCCAGCGCTTCCGCCTCGGCCGGGTCCTTCGAGAACCGGTCGTAGATCTTCGCGATGTCGGCTTCGAGGTCGGGAGCCTGGTCCGCCATGGCCCGGAGGATGCGGACGACGAGGTCGAGGTACGAGGCGACGCCCCACTCCTCCTCATTGAGGACGGCGATGACGACGTGGTCACCGGCGTCGTCTGCTCGGAGTCGCTCCAGCAAGCGATGGTAAGCAAGGGCAAGCAGGTGGGTTTTCCCCGCCCCTCTCGGGCCGACCAGGAGGATGTAGTGCTTCTCCGGGGACTGAACTGACCGGGTAATGCGGGACAGGACGTCCTCCATGACATCCTGACGCCCGACAAACAGGGCTTCGAGCGATTCACGGTCCATGTTCCCCGGGCTGTAGCGCGAGCCGCGCAGGAATCCCTCTCTCATGACCGGGTCTCCTGCCACCACTTCTTGACGAGTTGCCAGCGGAAGTCGAATGCGATTCCCTGAGTTCCCTTCTTCGGTTCGATGTAGTGGTCCTCGGCCAGGACCGTCAGGATCTGGCGAAGCCGCTCATCGGACAGCGACGGGTCCTTGTGCCGGCACAGGTTGAGGATGGTCGGCGGAGGGACCGGCGACGGCTGGCCCGCAATCACGTCCAGCACCGTCAGGGCGAGCGATCGGTCGGCGTCGGCATAGTACGAGGACAGGCGGTCCACGTAGTAGTTGAAGTTGGCCGGGTCGTGCGCGTCGTAGACGAGACGGTCCACGGCGGACGCGACGTCGTCGAGTTCCGGTGGGCGGCGCAGCTGGTCGAGCTGGTCCGCCACATGGTGGATGTAGTAGGGAAAGCCACCAACCTGCTCGGCGATGCGCCCAGCTAGGACGGGAATCTGGGCCGGGGCGGCAGGAGTTTCCGCGAGCAGTGCCGCGGCGAGGTCGCAAGTGTCGGACCATGCCATCGGTGGCACCGTGAGCGACAGCATGTCGTTGACGGGCTCGTTGGCGTTTCCTACCTGGCGCAGTGATCGAAGTACCAGGTGGAGTCCGATTGAGCCGGTGAACAGGAATCGCAGGCGGTCGGCGCGGGCGAGGCGCAGGGCGCGGAGGTGGTCCAGGAGATGGATGGCCGAGTCGTGCCCCTTCCGACGTTGGAGGTTGTGCAGCATGAGCGGGAGTTCGTCCCACAGCATCAGGACGCGCTTGCCTTCGGCGGCTCGAATGAGGTCGTCGAAGGCATCGGGAAGAAGCGCCTGCCATGCGTCGTCGCCGGACGGCATTTCGACGCCGGCAATCTTCTTCGGCAGGAGGCCTGACCACTTGGCGACGAGCGCCTTGAGATGGGGTGTCGTGCCGGCTGACTGCTCGACGGTGCTGTAGATCGAACGGATCAGGTCGGCGATCGAGTGGACGGCCTCGAGGTCCTGATAGAGGGCGAGGTAGCCGTCGCGGCATTCGTCCCGCATTTTCAGGACGATGTGCGTTTTGCCGATTCGCCGTTCGGCCGAGATCACTAGTCCCTGGCGATCAAGAACGCTCCAGTACCTGGCAATCTCCTTGTCTCTACCGACTACGTCGTCGGTTTGGAGGCGTCCGCCGGGATTGATCTGCACGCTGCTTTTCTCCGCGACCAGAATCATACGTCAGTTTAGACGTAAGTCAAATACGACGTATGTCATCAGCAGCGCGTGCGAACGTAGTCGAATGCGTTCAAGCCCGAGCGGAGCGCCGGAAGCACATTGAACCTGTCCGGGGAGTTTGTTCGACTGAAGCTAAGCACCAAAGCGCGCGCGGATCGAACCGCCGCTCAGAAAGTTGCGGGCGGCACCAAGTAACGCACGGGATATTCCCGCTCGCTATGGACGTGAGCTATAGACCTCCGTGCCACATACATGACCCTCCCACCGCACCGCCAGCCAGCAGCGCCCTTATCGGCGTGCGGTCGTGTCGCCTCTATCTTCGGATGCTGGCCTCAGCGGGTGGGTATCTTGATCTGACGGTGTGACAGCTTGCTGATGGCCGATCGAAACTCCACCAGATTGCCGCCCGGAATTCCTCCGACGAGGACATTGCGGGACATATGGGGCCAATTGATGGAGGACCTGACGGTCAAGAGCGACGTGTGGGGGCTGCGGCCAACAGCATGTTCCCCTTGGTGCTCGAGCATCCTCGACGGGCGGTGTTTCAGCACTGCCGTGCTGCTGGACGCGTTGTTCCCGCCTCCGGCGCTCACGGCCGCTCGTGATCCCGATCACATGCCTCGGTCATGGAGGAAGGTGTGCAGGCGGGCATCCTTCGTGCGGAAGTGCCCGCCGAACCATGTTTCCAGCTGCGCGCCCAGATCCGCCTCGAAATCGGCATAGCTGCCTTCCTCGAAGGCGTCCATGATGTCCCTGATGTCGTCCAGCAGCGTTTCGTGGTCATCCTTGTGGTCCGCGTACTCGTCATATTCCAGTTCGCGCATCACCCGCTCCTCGAGGGCGAAATGCGCGGAAATGCGCGCGTGGATCTCACCGAGAAATTCGGCCACCGTCTCGCGCGTGGCACCTTCGCCGAGCCGCTCATGGAGCTGGTTGATGAGTTCGATCAGCTCGCGGTGCTCGTGATCGACCGCCTCGATCCCGATTTCGAAGGCCTTGCGCCAGGCGATCAGCGCCATGGCGTCCTCCCGGAGACTGTCCCGTGCACGTCGCCTGTCATCGGATGATGAATCCCTCGCCGCCGCGGAAATCCACGGCAACGCTCTGCCCGGCGGCAAACTCGACGGCCTTCCGGGCAACATGATCGAACCCTTCGCTACGCCGGGAATCGCGCAGGCGCAGATCGAGGACGTGACGGCCGGCGGGGAGGGCAAATCGTTCGTAGACGCGCGAAGGGCCGTCCCCGGCAAGCCCCGTCGGCGGCAGCAGCGCCTGGTACAGCGGCTCCCCGTCGAGGTCGATCTCGAAGCGCAGCTCCACTCGCTCACGCGGGCAGTCCAGCGGACTCCGCATGTTGGCCGCCAATTCCGCAAGCTCCTCCCGCGTCCGTTTCCGGCATTCGACCTTCCGGGCCCCGCCGTGCGAAAAGCTCACCTTGAGCAATGCCTCCCCCTCGGGGAAATGGCGGAAGGACGGATTGCCCGAAAAGAACCCGACCGCCGCGACGAAGGCGGCGAGCACGGCGGCTTGGCCCACATACCGGAGCACCCTGATCATGAGCTGCCGACGCCTCCATCCCCGTGTGCGCGACCGAAGCGCGCGCCGAGTTGCCGGGCGGACGGGATCTCCTGCGGCGGCAGTTCGCGGACGTCGTGGAGGAATGTCTCGACGGACCGCCGCAGCGGCACCGACTGGTGCGGCGCGAACCCGTCGCAGCGCACGCGTTCACGTGGCACCCGTTTGCGCAGACCCGGATCCCGCCGGCGGTCCAGGCGGGCCTCGGTCCACGTGTCACCGAGACGGAAGTGACAATTTCCCTCCGCACAGCCGGCCAGGTAGACCCCTGCGGCGCCGCAACGGCTCAGGAGGTAGTCGATGAACGAGGGGGGCAGGGCACCGACGCAGGGCAGCGCGGCCACAGCAAGGCCAGGGCGCCTGAGCGTCTCCGGCCTGACCCCGTGCTCACAGGCTATGAGGTAGACCTGCTGGTCGGCCGGATCCGCCGTTCGGTCGAGGCGATCCCGCAACGCCGCCAGCGTGGCGTCGGGCAGCTCGATCCCCGGGACCAGAGCGCCGGCGCGGCGGAAGGGAGTCGCTGTCGGGCAGGACCCTGCGCAAATGCCGCAGCTCACGCATAGGGAGCCTTTCACGACTGCCTCCCGGTCGAACGGCTTGCCGTCGGTGCGGCGCTCCATCGAGATCGCGTTGAAGGGACAGTCCTCGGCGCAGCGGGCGCATCCATTGCAGTTGTCGAGATTGACCTGCGCGACGGCGGGACGGCGAAACGGCGGCAGCCATGGCATGGCGGCAAGCGTGAGCGTCAGTATCGCCGCCGTGACCCACACCGTGCCGTGGGACCAGAGATCCAGCAAGGGGTAGAACCCGAGGTAGAACCAGTCGAGGTTGAGGACCGTCGGCACCTTCGCGAGATCAGCCGGCGCGTGGCTCGTCGCCGGCACGACCAACGACAGGGCGAGCAGCGCCAAGAAGCTGGCGGCAGCCAGGCCGCGTGGCGGGTTGATGCGCGGTCGACTCACACGTTGCAGGTGCAACCACAGGGCCAGCAGCAGCAGCAGCGGCACGGCGATGTGCAGGAATACGAGCCAGGTGAAGAACCGGTCGTCGAGCGCGTTGGGCGCCAAGAAGTTGCGGGCGATGGGTTCGCCGAAGATCGGCAACCAGTCGAGCCACTCCGTGGTGGCGATGGCGATGTACTGCGCCAGCTGGTCCCACACCAGCCAGTAGCCGGTGATGCCGGACGCGAGGACCAGCAAGACGATCGGGATGCCGGTGAGCCAGCTGAACCAGCGTGCGCCGCGAAGACGGTCGTAGGCGAACTCGCGGATCAGGTGCAGTACCATGACGACCACCATGGCGTCCCCGGCGTACCGGTGCAGGCTCCGCATCACGCCGGCGAGGTACCATTGGTCTTCCGTCATGTAGGCAACGGAGTCGTAGGCTTCGGTGACACCGGTATCAAAGAAGACGTAGACGTAGATGCCGCTGACGGCGACGATCCAGTAGAAGAAGAACCCCAGCGCGCCGAGGTTATAGAGGGGGTTCCAGGCGGACCCGAACACTCGCGACGTCCAGTCGTCGAGGCGCCAGAACGCCGGTCGCAGGATGCGTTGGAGCGCCGTCACGCGCCGATCTGTCCCGGTCAGGTCCGCGTGCGGGGGCGACGATGCCGGAGCCAGCCGCGGGCGACGAAGAAGCCCAGGGTGCCGAGCAAGGCGACGCCGACGGCGATGCCGATGAAGGGGGAGTAGTCGAACCGGTAGCGGCCGCTCCACGGGTCGTAGATCGTGCAGAACAGGCGGATACGATTGAGGAGACCCTCATACGATGTGGGCACGCTCTGACGCCCGAAGACCAGATCCTTCAGCGGCTCCACCAGGAACGGCGCATCGAACATCGCCCCGTACACCTGCCGGTAGATGACGCCGTCTGCGTCGACGACCGTCGTTTGGGTGAGATGGTCAAAGCCCTTTGCCGACGGGAAGAACAGGAAGCCGAGATCCTTCGACAGCCGGGCGATGGTTTCGGAATCGGCGCTGGCGAACCGCCAGCCGTCGTCGCGGATACCATGGTTTGCGGCAAACTCCCGCATCCGCTCCGGCGTGTCCATCCGCGTGTCGAATCCGACGGTCAACACCTGGAAACTTTCCCGGCCGACCGCTTCGCGCGCGACGTCGATGGCGTCCGCCAGCGTTTCGATAACGAGCGGGCAGCCGAAGGCGCAACTGGTATAGACCAGATTGATCAGCAACGGACGGCCGCGAAACTCCGAGAGCGTGAGCCGTCGCAACGACGCATCGCGAAACTCGTAGCCGGAGAGCGTCCGTCCCAGAGCCGCCTGGCTGTCCGCGAGTGCTTGTTCAGGATCGAAGGCAGTGGTGGCCGCCGGCGCCGCCAGTCCCGGAACGGCCAGGAGCAGGCAACATGCCGTCAGGGCCCACGCTCCAACCTGCCCTACAAGGGCACCCATGCGTCCGCCATGGCCCCGATCAAAACCAACGAGAGCTGCAGCAGGGAGGCGTTGAAGTTCGCTCGCGCCGCTGCCGGCCCGGGTGCACGTACGAGTGCGATGCTCTTCCCGACGAATACCCAGCCGCCGATCGCCGCCAACGCGAGATAGACAAGGCCGAGCCCGAAGAAGACAGGCAGCAGGGATGCGGCGACGAGCGCCACGGTATGGGCCAGAATGACCCTGGCCGCCCTTCCGTCGCCAATAACGACAGGCAGCATCGGGACCCCGGCCCGGACATAGTCATCGCGCGTCGCCATCGCCAGGCTCCAGAAATGCGGCGGCGTCCAGAGAAACAGCACGACGGCGAGGCAGATCGGCAGGGCGGTAGGCGCCGGGTCGACGGCGGCCGCGCCCGCCAGCACGGCGAAACTGCCGGACAGGCCGCCGATGACGATGTTGAGCCAGGTGCGGCGCTTGAGCCACACGGTGTAGACGATCCCGTAGACGAAGGCGCCAAGGAACACGTGTGTGGCGGCCATCGGGTTGGCGGCCCAGGCGGCCAGCGTCACGGACACGACCAGCAGCGCGCCCATGACCGCGAGCCAGGCGGGACCGGCGGTATAGCGGCCTGAGACGAAGGGCCGGTCGCGGGTGCGGATCATGCGCGCATCGAGATCGCGCTCAGCGAACTGGTTGAAGGCGCCGGCGCTCGCCGCGCCGAGGAGCACGGCCAGGGCGAGGGCCGCCGCGTTCCAGAACGGGACGGGCGGACCGGGCGTCACCGCGAGGCCCGCCAATGCGCTCAGGGCGATTGCGACGCCGATCCGCAGCTTGAAGACACCGCACAGCTGCCGGATGTCTGCGGCCATGCCGGACGCCTCCGCTCAACTCAAAGGCCAGACCTCCGAGAGGAACTTCCAGTTGACGAAGTAGTACAGCACGAACGCCACGAAGAAGATCGCCACGAGCGTGATCGTACCCGGCAGCTTGAGCGTGCCTTCGCTGCCATAGCTCGCCACCGCCGCGGCGCCGCCCTGGGGCAGCAGCGGCTCGGCCTTTGCCTTCTCCTCGGTCCGTCGTTCCCCGAAGAAGACCGAGCTGACCACGACCACGATGTACATCAGGCCGCCGAGGGCCGAGAGGACGCCGAACACGCCGTTCAGCCCCATCATCAGGAAAGCCGTGCCCGGGTAGTCGAAAGCCACGGGCGCATCGGAGAAGGTGATGTCCCAGTGGCGTCGACTGACGCCGAGCGTCCCTGCCCCCATCATGAACAGGGAGATCCCCGCGACGCCCACACCAAAGACGTACGGCTGCCATTGCGCCAGCTTCTTGAACATGATCTCGCGGCGGAAAATCAACGGCACCACGAGGTAGGTGATCGCCATGAAGGCGAGCGTTGTGCCGGCCACCACGGTGCCGTGGAAATGGCCGGGCACGTACATGGTGTTGTGCATGATCAGGTTGATCTGCTCCGAACCCAGTACCACGCCGGAGATGCCGCCGATGAAGCCGAACATGACGAGCGACAGGAACATCCCCGCGAAGGCCGGATTGCCCCACGGAGCCTTCCGCAACCATTCGAACACGCCCTTGGTATAGCCCCGTCGGCGCTGGGCCGCCTCGATGGCGCCCGGGACGCTGAGGCCGTGGATGAGGCTGCCAAGCACCGCGAGGTAGAGCGCGTAGCTCGTATTGAAGATCTTCCATTCCGAGCTGATGCCCGGCTCCACCAGCAGGTGGTGCGCCGCGGCGATCTGCAGGAACAGGATGTACATGAGAAAGGCGAAGCGACTCACCTTCTCTGACAAGGGCTTGGCGCCCAGCACCATGGCAGCGATCGCATACCACACGGCGACATGGGCCGAGACGTTGATCTGCTGCGATGAGTGGCCCATGCCCCACCACACGACCTTGTATATCACGGGGTCGATGTGGCTGATCAGGCCGATCGACCAGAGGAAGGTGGGAATGAGAATGATGGCGCCCGACGTAATGGTGAACACCGCGATAATCGCCGCGGCGATGGCGCCGAACGTGACCAGCGGTACCGAGCCCTCGTAGGTGCCTTCGTCCTTCGCGATCACCAACGTGCCGAAGAACACGGCGACGGCAACCAGGGCGCCAACCGCGAAGAGGATCAGGCCGAGATAGAAGTGGGGCGCCGCCTGCATGGGCACGTAGGACGTGAACATGACGCTCGATTCGCCCTGCAGCACTGCCACGTTGGCGAGCAGGGCGCCGGCCAGCATCAGCCAGAACCCGAGCCACGCCAGCCGCGGGGTCGCGAGGCGGCAGTTGAGCAGGATCGCCGAGGCGAAGTAGAGGATGGCAATTTCGAAGAAGATGACCCAGAACAGCAGCACGTCGGCGCCGTGCGCCGTCAGGGCCAGGTAGAACCACTCCGCGGGCAGCAGGTGGACCGCCGGCCAGCGGGTCAGCGCCACCAGCAGGCCGAACAGGCCCCCGATGGCAAGAAACACGACAGCCACGACCGCGTTCCACCGGATCAGCTTTTCGGCCGCAAGATCGACCCTGAGGCCGGTGTCGGGACAGGTCCGGAATTCGGCAGCTCTCGGCAGCGTACCGGCATGAGCGATGCTCGCCATGGCTAGCTCCTATTCTGCTGCGACCACGTGGATCTTGCCCACCATCTGGTGGTGACCGATCCCGCAGTACTCGTTGCAAACGACCCCGTACTCGCCGACGCCCTCGGGCGTGAGCGTCAGCACCAGCTCATAGCCCGGATGGACCTGGATGTTGATGTTCTCGGGCTGCAGCGAGAAACCGTGCTGCCAATCCATCGAGGAGAGGTGCAGGCGATAGTCCTTGCCTTCCTCCAACTCGAGGATCGGCCACCATTCCCAGAGGCGCGCCAGCATGTACACGTCGCTTCCCGGGGGCGGCCGCACGACCGGTAGACCCGACTCCCCCTCCTCGCGCACCGTGTACTGGTCCACCATCGCCTCGGTGCGCTCGGCGAACGTTTCTGGATGAATTCGGTAGGCCTCGTTGGAGAGGTTCTGCTCGCCAGTGAAATGCCAGAAGACCATGGTGAAGAACATCACCAGGCCCCAGACAAACGCGATCGTGATCCAGGTGATTTCCGATTTTTCGAGCGGCTCGTTCCACCAAATCCGTTTTTCAGGCGGGTGAATAGCCATGTCGGGACCTCCGGACTATTGCGCGATGGGAATTTGGGCGACCTCCATGATGCCCCACATGAGATAGAGAACCGCCGGCACGGCGACACCTAGGAAGAGCAGCAGGAATGGATTGTCCAGCAAGCGCTGCATGAAGGGTACGCGCTCGACCGGCTGCTCCGGTGCCCCAGCGTCGTGACCTGTATCTGTCATGATGTGCCCCTTCTCACTGCCTCGCCGCGGTGCGCTCGAGTCAGGGTGAGGCAGTAGTCACGGAAGGATACCCGAAAACCCACCTTCATTCAATTCACTACGATCCATCCGTAAGCGTTCGAATCAGCCAGAAGAAGACCATCCCGAGAGCGAGGATGACGGCAAAAAAGAGCAGCGTGCGGTGTTCGAAGCGGCGTCCCGCCGCATGCTCGATTCGATCCACGATCCAGTCGGCGACGAAGTAGAGCGCAATGGCCGCGACGGTGAAATAGAGAAGCTCCCTCCCTCCCTCCCGGTTATTCCCTGGCCTCGCGTTGCTGGCGCTGGTCGAGGTGGCGTCGTCCGTGTGAAGCCCTTGGTGGCTCGGAACACGCGGACTCCGCGCGAAGGTCGGGCCGCCGGAAGCCGTCAGAGCGAAGCCTCCAGTTCGCTCGGCCGCGCCGGCATGTCGTGGAGATGCGGGTGCCCCGCAGGTCGCGGGTCGGGCTCTCGATCCTGCCCACAAGCGCCTCCCTGCAAGCGGTTCCGGCCGTGCCTCGGCGGACTAGAGCAGGCCCTGCTCGGCCCAGAACCGCCTGGCGCCCGGATGCAACGGCGTGACGATTCCCTTGAGCGCGTTCTCGACACCCATTTCCTTGAACGTCTCCTTCTGCTTCCGCATGTACGCGAGCCCGGCGTCGGTGTAGATCTTGGCGAGCAGGTCGTAGACCACGTCGTCAGCGACGTCCGCGTTGGCGACCCACAGCGCCGAGTCCTGGAACGAGGGAGTCGCATGATCGACGCCCCGGTAGGTACCGGCGGGGACCGCAAGACCGGAAAAGTAGGGGTACCGCTCGAAGAAGCCGGTCGCCTCCGCGTCCGCCGCCAGGTCGACGAGATCGATGTCGTTGGTCTGGGCGGCCATGATCACGGCCCCGCTCGGGAAGGCCGTGAACAGCCAGAAGGCATCGAGCTGGCGGTTGCCGAACGCGGCGGCCGCGTCGTTGTAGCCCATCGCGTTCCGTTCGACGGCGTCCCAGATACCCATGTGCGTGAAGAACAATTCACAGTTCGCGAAGGCGCCGGAGCCGGCATTTCCGACCCCGACCTTCTTGCCGACGAGGTCCTTCACGCTCTTGATTCCCGACCCCTGGCGGACGATCAGCTGGGCTGGCGCGCCGTACAGGTAGGCAACCGCAAGCACGTTCTCGTACGTGCGGTCGTCGTTCTTCAGCTGGCCTTCCCGGCCCAGGTACACGTGGCCTGAATAGACCACCCCGAATTGCATCTTGCCGCGGTTGATCCGGCGGAGGTTCTCGAGCGAGCCCGCCGACGACTGTGCCTTGACCGTGTAGTCCTCGGACTCCTTGACCGGCCCGTAGGTCTGGATGGCGTTGGCGACGATCTGGAACGTGCCACCGGCCGGTCCGCCGCCGAACACCATGCGCTGGGCGGCCGCGTCGGCAGTCGGAAGCGCCACCGCGAGGGCCAGCAACGTGGCCCCGGCGGTCCCGACGATCGTGCGATTCACCTGCATGACAGAGCTCACGGTTGCGGTTTCGGCAGGCCCGCCCGGCACCGGGCCATCTGGACGCCCACGGGCCCCGGCGGCGGCAGGAGCTTGGGGGCAGATTCCGGACTCCGCCCGGCGAGCCGGCGACAACGCGGACTGTAGCCGTGCCCGCAGGCGGGTCAATTTCGCGGCAGCCGACTGGTCGCAGCGCGGGACTGGCGTGGATCCCGCGCCGGCCGATGTGACGCGGCCAGTCCTTCAGCGTGCGGACGCGGCGGGTTCCGGGGCCGCTCCGTGCGCGAGCAGCTTGCGCGTGTAGGCGGGGAGGCGCTGATCGTCGTTTCGGCCGGGGTGCCAGATTTCGTCCGGGGCGGGGTCGCGCGTCGTTGCGCCGGCGCGGATCTCGGTCCGGAGCGTCAGGTGCGTGAGGCCGTGCTCGACCAGCCCCGCCACGCGGTGCCAGGCGGGGGCCGGTGGCTGGGCCGCCTGCACGGCGGCCGTCGAGGGGCGGGTGGCGGCCCAGGGTGTCGCGGGGAGCACGAGCATCCCCTGGAACGGGCCCGGATCCGACTGTCGCCGGAGCAGCACCTCACCGCGGCGGTTGGTCAACCGAAAGGCGACGCTGTACCGGACGGCCGGGCGCTTCCTCGGCGCGGACACCGGGAAGTCCGCCGTTCGGTCTGTCCGGAAGGCCTCGCAGGTGCTCTGCCACGGACAGATGTCGCACCGGGGCTCGCGCGGCCGGCAGACCAGCGCCCCCAGTTCGATCAGCGCCTCGGCGAACTCTCCGGGCAGGGCCTCGGGCGCCAGGGTGGCCCCGATTGCCTGCAGCCGCCGCGACGACCGGCCGGCCGGCGTGGGGATGGCGAACACCCGCGCGAGGACCCGGGCGACGTTGCCGTCCACGGCCACGGTTCGCACGCCGAACGCCAGGGCGGCGATGGCCGCGGCGGTATACGCCCCGACCCCGGGGAGTGATTCGAGATCGTTGACGGAACCCGGGAAGCGACCGCCCCAGACGGTGACGATGACCTGCGCGGCACGGTGGAGGTTCCGCGCCCGGCGGTAGTAGCCGAGGCCGGCCCAGGCATCCAGAACTTCCCGCTCCTGCGCCCGGGCCAACGCATCCACGGTCGGCCATCGGTCCAGGAAGGCTTCGTAGCGGGGAACGACCGTTGCCGCCTGGGTCTGCTGCAGCATGATCTCGCTGAGCCAGACCCGGTAGGGGTCACGCTTGCTGCCCCATGGCCCCCGCCACGGAAGGGCGCGCCTGTGCCGCTTGAACCACGCGAGCAGTTGGTCCGCGCAGGGCGTTGACGGCGCTGACATTACAGGCGGAGATCGGGACGGCTGAAGGCCGGGTCGTCGCTGCTTGCGCGGCGGGGGCAGGATGCGTAAAGAGACGCGTGACGATTGCGGGTTCCGGCCATACATCTAGTCCCATGAATCAGTCTGCAGTACGACGATCCCTTGCACAACAGGGAGCTAACTGGGACCGGCTGGCGGCTGAAGTCGGCCGCGCGGCCCAACCGCTCGATCTCCTCGCCCGGTCAGATCAGGCGGCCATGACCTACGCGGTGGCCGAGACCGAGCCGATCCCCGGCCTCTTCGACCTCTGCGAAGAGATCATCACGGAAATTCCGCCCCACGAGACCATCTATCGGCCGGATACGTGTCTCCGGGACGTCAACGGCCGGGTCCAGCCGTACCTGCTGCGCTGGCACCTGCGGCCCAAGCAGACCGGCCGGAGCCAGTTCGCGCTCTACCTGCACCGCTTCCTGCAGCCCGACGAGACGGTGCTGCACGACCACCCCTGGCCGAGTGCGTCCTGGCTGCTTTTCGGCGAGCAGAGCGAGGTGTGGAAGACGGCCGGCGGGACCGCCGGGCCGCCGTCGCGCAATCGGCTGGTACCGGGGAACCTGGTGTGCCGCCCGGCGACGCACGCCCACTGCCTGGGCCTCCCCCGGGACCAAAACGGCGCGTGGGTTCCCGCCACGACCCTGTTTGCGACCGGTCGGCGAATCCGGGATTGGGGGTTCTGGCCGGAGGGCCGGTTCGTGCCTGAGGCCGAGTACCAGTCCCGCCTGTCCGCGATCTCGCGGCGCGATGCCGCCTGAACATCCGACGGCGGGGGCAGCGGGGCGGCAGCGGGACAGGCGCCAGGAACCGCCGCGCCGGGGCGGCCGGTCGCTGGCGAGCGCCGCCGAGGAGGCCGTGCGACCGTTGCTGCGGAAGCGCGGCTTTCGCGAATCGGCGCTGATCCGCGAGTGGCGCGAGATCATCGGGCCGCAGCTGGCGCGCCGGACGGCTCCCGTGAGCCTGTCGAGAGGGGTGCTGACCGTTCGGGTCGAACCCGCCTTCGCGACCGAGTTCCAGCACCGGAGTGCCATGGTGATGGAGCGGATTGCCATGACGTACGGCTCCCCCGTCGTGAAGCGGATCGTCGTCAAGCAAGGGCCCGTGCACGGTCGGTCTCGACATGCGCCGCAAGCGCCGTCCGCGGCGGCGCCCACGGACAGCGCACAGCGGCAGGTTGCGGCCCGAACCGCGACCGTTCGCCACGCTCCGCTCCGGGACGCGCTGACGCGGCTCGGTGGAGCCGTGGCTGGTCGGGTCCGGGATTCCGGGAAGGGCTAGCGACCCGGCCAGTGCGAACGCTGGTGACTCTGCTCCGCGCCGGGATCAACGGCGCCATGGAGCTGGAACCGGTCGTGCTTGCGGCGCCGGCGGGCGCCGAGGACACCAGCCCAGGCCCGTCGAACGGATGCGCAAATCGGTAGCCCGGGCATGGGCGCGGGCCGCCCGCGGGAATTCACCGGCGCAGGAAGTTGCCCCCAACATCGGGTACCCTGTCCGTGCGCGAGAAGCGAACTCGCGCGAGCTCCGGGAGACCGTACCCCATGAGATCATCTCTTTGGCGATTCCTGAGCGCCCTGGCTGCACTGGCCGCGTTGGGTCTGGCGCCGGCGGCCGCGCAGGCGCAGGACTCCGACGAGGGCCGCACGCTCCGCATCGGGTTTGTGGCGTTCCTGTCGGGACCGGCGGCGGGAAGCTTCGGCATTCCGAACTTCGAGGGCTTCGAGTTCATGGTGGATGCCATCAACGCGGGCGCGGTGCCGCCCCCGTATGACACGCCGGGCATCGCAGGTGCGCAGATCGAGTATTTCGTGGTCGACGAATCCGGGGGGCCAACCAAGCAGGTGACCGAATTCCGGAACATGGTCGAGCGCCGGAACGTCGACCTGGTCATGGGATACATCTCCTCCGGTGACTGCCTCGCGATTCCGCCGGTGGCCGAGGAACTCCGGCAGCTCACGGTCCTGGTGGACTGCGGCACGCCGCGCGTCTTCGAGGAAGCCGACTACCGCTACGTGTTCCGGACCGGCCCGCACGCGGCGATGGACAACATCGCGGCGGTCCGCTACCTGCACGACATCGATTCGGAAGTCGCCACGATCGCCGGAATCAACCAGAACTACGCATGGGGCCTTGACGCCTGGGCCGACTTCACCAGTGCGATGGCCGTCCTGTACCCGGGCGTGGAAACCGTCACCGAGCAGTTTCCCAAGCTATTCGCAGGCCAATACAGCACAGAAATCTCGGCGCTGACGGTCCGGGCGCCGGAGGCCATTCACACGTCGCTCTGGGGCTCCGACCTTGAAGCCTTCGTGCTGCAGGGCGCCCAGCGCGGCCTGTTCATGAACCGCCACATCGTGATGGTCGCGGCGGACCACGTGCTCCCGGTCCTGGGGCGCAACGTCCCGGACGGCGTGATCGTCGGCGCCCGCGGCCCGCACGGCGATTTCGCGCCGGACACCGAACTTGCGAACTGGTTCCGTGAGGGCTTCAAGGAGCGTTACGGCAAGCTGACCACGCAGCCGCCGCACAAGTCGGCCATGGCGATCCTCGGCGTGAAGACCGCGTTCGAGAAGGCCGCCGCGGCAGTCGGACGGTTCCCGACCAACGAAGAAGTGATCGACGCGTTCCAATATCTGCAATGGGACACGCCGTCGGGTCCGGTCGAACTGGCGCTCGGCAAGGGGCATCAGGCCATCCAGGCCTCGGCGATCGGCGTCACCCGCTGGAATGATGACGAGCAACGTGTCGAATTGGTGGACATCAAGCGGTACGCTGCCCGATGTGTGAACCCACCAGAAGGAGTGCTGTCCGTCGAATGGATCAGGGACGGCATGCCGGGTGCCCAATGCGACTGACCTACTCGAGTTCTGAACCGGGCCTGTCGGGGTCCGCCACTGTGCGCCGACTGCTTCCGTTCGCGTGTGTCTGGGGCCTGCTGGCCGCGCCCGTCGCGGCCGCGGACACCCTCCAGACGGCGATTGCCGACGCACACGCCTGGCATCCTGCCATCCAGACCGCACGCGCGCAGGTCCGCATCGCGGCGGCCAGCGTGAACGAGGTCGGGCTGGGGAACAGCCTGACCGCGACCGGGGACTTCGGCGCCTCCATGACCGAACGGACCGCGGAGCTCAGTGACGGGTCCAGCCAGAGCGAGGCCAAGCCAGTGTTCACGTCTGCGCGGTTGTCGCTCTCCAAGCGGGTTTTTGACTTTGGCCGGGTCCGCGGCCGCGTGGGGGTGGAGGAGTCGCTGCTCGATGCCGCCCGCTACCAGCTGCAGGTGGTCGAGCAGCAGGTCCTGCACGACGCGGTGATCGCCTACCTGAACGTGTTCCGGGCCCGGGCCCGGCTGGAGTTGGCCATCAAGGGTGAGGAGCTGGTGCAGAGCGATCTCAAGGCGACGCAGGAACGCTTCGAGGTCGGCGACGTGACCCCGACCGACGTTGCCCAGGCCGAAGCGCGCCTGGCCGACCGGCGGGCCGACCGGCTCAACCGCGAGCAGGACTTGGACCAGGCGCTCCGGGAGTACCGACTGGCGACCGGCTCCGACTTCTCCGAGAACGCGGCCTATCCGACCGAGCTGCCGGCGGTACCGGCCAGCGAGATCGAGGTCGAGGACAGTGCCGTCAACATGCACCCCTCGGTGCTGATGCGCCGGGCCCGGGTGGACGCGGCGACTCGGGGCAAGGACACGATGGTGCTCGAGATCCTGCCGACGTTCGACGTGACCGGGACCGCCACCTACGCGCGCAACCCGAACACGTTCTTCGAGTCGTCGACGGACCTGTCGATCGGGATCGGTGCGACGGTCCCGCTGTGGTCGGGCGGGCGCGTCGATGCCGCGGTGCGCAGCAGCGAGGAGCTGCTGGGCCAGACGCGGCGCGAGCTCGACGCCGAGATGCGGGGCGTTCGGCTGCAGGCGCTGAGCGCTTGGCACCGATACCGCAGCGCGTCGGAGACGATCACGGCCCTCGAATCCTCGGCCCGTGCGAACCGCATCGCCTCCGATGGGGTCCGCCGGGAGGCCGAGGTCGGAAACCGCACGACCCTCGATGTGCTGAACGCCAACCAGGAACTGCTGGTGGCCGAGGACCGCCTCGACGAGGCGCGCCACGTCCTGCAGGTAGCGGCCTACGGGCTGCTCCATGCCACTGGCCGGATGACGGCCGAGCAATGGGGTCTCTGAGCGGTTCGTGACCGCGCCGTCGCAGGACAGGATCGAGGCCACACTGGCGGCGATCCGGGCCGACCTAGAGAGGGTCGGCCCGCGTCCCGAAGGCCCGGTGTCCGCCGGCCTCGAGGCGCGGGCGGATGATCCGCTCGACGAGTACGTGCGGCGCCGCGTCGACGAGTTGATTCGGGCGTGGCTCCGCGAGAATCTCCACGCGACGGTCCGCGAGATGCTCCGGGCGGAGCTGGCATCCCGGCCCGCGGGTCCCCGTTCCGACGAACCGGCATAGCTATGTCCGAGCAGCAGATCGGCCGCACGTACGAGGCGGCCAGCGTGGAATCACGCATCTATCAGGCCTGGGAGGACGCCGGCGCCTTCACCTGCGATCCAGGATCGGCCGAAGCGCCGTTCGTCGTGATGATGCCGCCTCCCAACGTCACGGGGAGCCTGCACATCGGGCATGCGCTGAACATGACGCTGCAGGACGTCCTCAGCCGTTACTGGCGGATGTGCGGCCGGGACACGCTGTGGCAGCCGGGTTCGGACCACGCCGGGATCGCGACCCAGATGGTGGTGGAGCGGCAGCTGGCAGAGGAGGGCGGGCCAGACCGGAAGGCACTGGGCCGCGAGGCGTTCGTCGAGCGGGTCTGGGCGTGGAAGCGGGATTCCGGCGGCACGATCAACCGGCAGTTGCGCCGGCTGGGCGCGTCCGCCGACTGGTCCCGCGAACGCTTCACGCTGGACGAGGGCCTGTCGGCGGCGGTCCGGAAGGTGTTCGTGCAATTGCACCGGGAGGGGCTGGTCTACCGCGACAAGCGGCTGGTCAACTGGGACACCCAGCTCCGGACCGCCATTTCGGACCTCGAGGTCGACACGCGCGAGGTCAAGGGAGGCTTCTGGTACATCCGCTACCCGTTCGCCGACGGTGATGGCCACGTCACCGTGGCGACGACTCGCCCGGAGACCATGCTGGGGGACACCAGCGTCGCCGTGCACCCGGAGGACCCGCGCACCGCAGGCTTCGTAGGACGCGAGGCCCGGCTGCCGCTCACTGACCGGGTGATCCCGGTGGTCGCCGACGAGTACGTGGATCCGGAGAAGGGGACGGGAGCAGTCAAGATCACGCCGGCCCACGACTTCAACGATTTCGAGGTGGGGCGCCGGCACGGTCAGACGCCGATCAACATCCTGAACGCCGATGGCTCGCTCAACGGCAATGTGCCCGCGGCCTATCGCGGCCTCGACCGCTTCGAGGCCCGACAGCGCGTGATCGCCGACCTCGAGGCACAGGGTCTGCTCGAGCGCGAGGAGGAGATCGTGCACACGGTCCCGTTTGGCGACCGCTCGCAGACGGTGATCGAGCCCTGGCTCACCGACCAGTGGTTCGTCGACGCGAAGACGCTGGCCGGGCCGGCGATCCGCGCCGTTGAGGAGGGTGCGACCCGGTTCGTGCCGGCGAACTGGGCCAATACGTACTTCGAATGGATGCGCAACATCCAGCCATGGTGCGTCTCGCGGCAGCTCTGGTGGGGACACCGGATCCCGGCGTGGTACGGCCCCGACGGCAAGGTGTTTGTCGCCGAGTCGGAGGCGGAAGCCCGGGCGGCGGCCGAGGAGGCGTTCGGCAAGCCGGTGGAGCTGGTGCAGGACGAGGATGTCCTGGACACCTGGTTCTCGTCGGGGCTCTGGCCGTTCTCCACGCTGGACTGGCCCGCCCGGACGGACCTGGTCGAGCGCTACTACCCCGGGACCGTCCTAGTGACCGGGTTCGACATCATCTTCTTCTGGGTGGCCAGGATGATGATGATGGGGCTGCACTTGCAGAAGCAGGTGCCGTTCCGGGACGTCTACATCCACGCCCTCGTGCGCGACGCGAAGGGCCGGAAGATGTCCAAGTCCGAGGGGAACGTGATCGATCCGCTCGAGCTGATGGACCGGTACGGAACGGACGCCGTCCGGTTCACGCTGGTCGCCATGGCCGCGCAGGGCCGGGACATCCGGCTGGCCGAGGACCGCGTCAAGGGCTACCGGAACTTCGTCACCAAGCTCTGGAACGCCGCCAGGTTCCTGGAACTGCAGGGCGCCGGCCAGGCCGCCCCGGCCGCAAGACCGGCCCCGGTCCTGAGCCTCAACCGGTGGATCGAGGCGGCGGCTGCCGAGGCGGCACAGTCGGTCGCCGCGGCGATTACCGCCTACCGCTTCGACGAGGCCGCCGCAGTGGCCTACCAGTTCCTGTGGCACACCTACTGCGACTGGTACCTGGAGCTCGCCAAGCCGCTGCTGGGCGGCGATGACGCAGCCACCCGGGCGGAAACGCAGGGAAGCGCCGCCGCCGCGTTCGCCGTGACCCTGCGGATGCTGCATCCGCTGATGCCCTTCGTGACGGAGGAGCTCTGGTCGCTCCGCCGGGAATCGGAGCGCCTGCTGGCCCTCACGCCATGGCCGGATGCGCCCCGCTCAACCGATCTGGAAGCGAAGGGCGAGATCGAGTGGCTGATGGCGTTCGTGAACGAGGTCCGCTCCGTGCGCTCGGAACTCCGGGTGCCGCAGGCGGCGATGGTCGGAATCCGGTTCCGGATCACGACGCCGTCGGCGGATCGCGCGCTCGCCGTGCATGGCGAGGCCATGCGGCGGCTCGCCCGGATCGAATCGTTTGCAGCTGACGACGGTCAGGACAGCCAGGCCGCCGAGCTCGAGGCAGCCGGGACGGTCGCGCTCATGCCGCTCGCCGGCACCATTGATGTCGCAGCGGAACGGACCCGGCTCGCGAAGGAGATGGAGACGCTGCGCAAGGAGATCGCGCGGTTCGAGGCGAAGCTCGCCAACCCGTCGTTCGTGGACCGGGCTCCGCCGGCCGTCGTGCAGGAGCAGCGCGACCGGAAGACTGATGCGGAGGTCCGTTCCGAACGAATCGAACGGGCACTGGCCCGGCTCGGAACCGGGATGGAAGCCGCGTAGCGCCAGTCGTATCCTGCCCCCGGCCAGCCCCCCACATCCACGGACTTCACGTCATGACGATCGACAAGAGCAGACTTCCCAGCCGACACACGACTGAGGGCCCCGAGCGCGCCCCGCACCGATCCTTCTACTACGCGATGGGGCTCACCGAGAAGCAGATTCACCAGCCGTTGATCGGGGTGGCCACGACTTGGAACGAGGCGGCGCCATGCAACATCACGTTGCGCCGCCAGGCTCAGGCGGCCAAGGCGGGAGTCGATCAGGCCGACGGGACCCCGCGGGAGTTCACGACGATCACCGTGACCGACGGGATCGCCATGGGGCACCAGGGCATGAAGGCGTCGCTCGCGAGCCGGGAGGCGATCGCCGACACGATCGAGCTCACCGTGCGGGGGCACGCGTATGACGGCCTCGTGGGCCTCGCCGGCTGCGACAAGTCGCTGCCGGGCGTAATGATGGCGATGGCGCGCCTCAACGTGCCGAGCGTGTTCCTCTACGGCGGCTCGATCATGCCGGGGCGGTTCCGCGGCCGCGACGTGACCGTGCAGGACGTCTTCGAGGCGGTGGGGCAGTACCAGGGCGGCAACATGAACGCGGACGACCTCGACGAGATCGAGCGGGTTGCCTGCCCGTCGGCGGGCTCATGCGGCGGGCAGTTCACGGCGAACACGATGGCCTGCGTGTCCGAGGCGCTGGGCATCGCGCTGCCGCATTCCGCCATGGCGCCGGCGCCGTACCAGTCGCGGGACGAATACGCCTTCGCGTCCGGCCAGGCGGTCATGAAGCTGATCGAGCAAAATCTCCGGCCGCGCGACATCATCACGCGCGAGGCGCTCGAGAACGCGGCGCGCGTCGTGGCCGCGAGCGGCGGCTCGACCAATGCCGGGCTGCACCTGCCGGCGATTGCGCACGAGTGCGGCATCAAGTTCGACCTGAACGACGTCGCCGAGCTGTTCCGCTCGACGCCGTACATCGGCGACCTCAAGCCAGGCGGCAAGTACGTGGCGAAGGACCTGTACGAGGCGGGCGGACTGCCGGTGCTGATGAAGGCGCTCTACGATGGCGGCTACATCCACGGCGACTGCGTGACGGTGACCGGACGCACGGTGGCCGAGAACCTCGCGGACGTCGCGTTTCCCGAGGACCAGGACGTCATTCGCCCGGTGTCGAACGCGATCACGCCGACAGGCGGCGTGGTGGGGCTTCGGGGGAACCTCGCGCCGGAGGGCGCCATCGTGAAGGTCGCGGGCATGCAGCGGCTGCGCCACGTGGGGCAGGCCCGCGTATTCGACACAGAGGAGGAGGCGTTCAAGGCGGTGAAGGAGCAGCAGATCCGCGACGGCGACGTGCTCGTCATCCGCTACGAGGGGCCGAAGGGCGGGCCCGGCATGCGGGAGATGCTCGCCACGACGTCCGCGATCTACGGCCAGGGCCTCGGCGAAAAGGTCGCACTGATCACCGACGGACGGTTCTCGGGTGCGACGCGCGGCTTCTGCATCGGACACGTCGGGCCGGAGGCCGCGGTCGGGGGACCGATCGGCCTCGTCGAGGAAGGCGACCAGATCACCATCGATGCGGAGACCGGCGAGCTGTCCGTTGCGCTCAGCGACGAGGAACTCGCCTCGCGCCGCGAGCGCTGGACGCCACGCACGCACGAGTACACGTCCGGAGAACTCTGGAAGTACTCGCAGCTCGTGGGCCCGGCCGTCGGAGGCGCGGTGACGCACCCGGGCGGGCAGGCCGAAACCCACTGCTACGCGGACACGTAGTTCTCAGGCGATCTGGTACCGCTCTACGGTCAGCGGCGCGGTTCCGACTATCAAGGCCGCGGGCAGTCAGGCACCGGCCGCCCGCGCAGATCAGCCTGCAGCGTCAGGAACTGCGCCGAGGTAACTGTTGAGACAGGCGCTTCGGTAACCGTCCTCGGTCCACAGCACGGGGAAGAAGGACTCGTCCATCTCCGTGCTGCCGGCGCGCTTGTAGCGGCCGTAGATGCTTCCGACGCGGGTCGGGTGGTACCGGGCTTCGGAAGACATGCAGTGGGACACGAGCGCCCGTCGAGGCGCTTCGGTGCGGTTGGTGCCCGAGCCGTGGAATATCCGTCCGTGGTGAAAGACTCCCCCTCCCGCCGGAACCTCGACCCGCACCACGTTGGGGACGGCACCCGCCCGTGCGGCGGCCTCGCGCATCTCGCGTTCGTAGTCGTCAGGAGCGTGGAACCGGGAGGCCGGCTGACCGAGGTCCCAGCGGTGCGAACCCGCGACGTATTCGATGGTGCCGCCAGCCCCGGTGGTCGGGTCGAGTGCCATCCAGCAGGTGCACAGTTCGGGCGGCACCACCCACTGCTGATAGCTGTCGTCCTGGTGAAAGGCGAGCGGGCGGGCCCCCGGCGGCTTCCACAACACGTTGTCCTGGTTGATGCGCGCGCCCGGCCAGCCGCTGAGCCGCGCGCACCACAGGCCGACCCGGGGGTGGAGGACCGCGTGCGCCACCTCACGGTCCGACTTCCAGGCGTTGCAGATCTGGCGGGTCAGGTCCCCCGCGTCCCTTCCGTCGCGCCAGTTCCACTCGTCGGGATGGAGGCCGGTCTCGAATTCGCCGCGGAAGAGCGGTTCAAATCGCGCGGCCAGGCGGGCTGCGGCGTCGGGTTCGATGAGCCGTTCGACAACGAGGAAGCCATCCCGGTGAAAGCGTCGGATATCCGAAGCGTTCGGCTCTTCGATCAGAAACATGGCGCCTCCCGCCTCTCGGTGCACCGTTCGTCTCGAACACCGGGAATCGGCTGTTCCTTCCGAGTGAGCCTAACCAATTCTCGGGCCCGCACACTTCAATGCATCGCACAATTGACTTTTGCTTCGATTGCTTCATGTAGGTCATTCAAGTGCCTACCCCTGAGGGATTGCGCCTTCCAAGGAGGCATGCATGAGCGCGTTGACCGGACGGAATAGCTTTCGCGACCTGACCGGGGATTTCACGCCAGAACGCCGCCAACGCGTGGAGGCAAGAAAAGCCGGCCTTCGCGCAGCCATGCCGCTTCACGAACTCCGTTGGGCACGCACGAAGCCTCTACGGGTGAGCGGACAGGGGCTGCACGAAAAGCGGCCGGCTGCCGACATCTCGTCGGATTGACGAGTACAGCACGCCTGGAGCATCGATCTGTGTTGACGATCCGCCTGCCGGCAGACATTGAGGAGCGCCTGGAGCAACTCGCGAAGGCGACCGGTCGCACCAAGACGTTCTACGCGCGCGAGGCCATCCTCCGTCATCTGGAGGACCTTGAGGATCTGTACCTGGCCGAGCAGAGCCTGGCTGAACTGCGGGAAGGCCGGTCGCGCACCTACACGCTCGAGGAAGTGGTGCGCGACCTCGGCTTGGAGGATTGAGCTCACCGGGCGAGCCCGCGAACAGCTAAGCGAGTTCGATTACGTTGTCGCCCGCTGCATTGCCGATCTCCCGGTCAGCCGTCTTGCGGGAACGGACTACGCCCACGCCAGGGGACATCGCGCTGCAGCATGGCTCGCCCCCTCCAGCCTGTCCGGGGACGACCATTTCGGTGAAGGGCAACTCTTCGACGCGGTGCGGAGGATGTCAGCGCGGCGGTTCAATGAGGATCTCATCGACCACAGAGATCGTGCGGTCACGCCCGATCTCGAGCAGGACGACCTCGCCGGAGGCGACACCCCGGCCGAGCAGCGCCCTGATGTTCACGTAGTGGGTGACCAGGATGACAATCTCTCCTGGCGGGAGGCTCGCTAGGAAGTCCCGCAATTCGGCGGTCTGCGCATTGGCGCGGGCTGGGTTCCGGAAGAACGAGTTGAGCGCGGGCAGCTCTTCGACCGGCCCGAGACCGAGAAGCTGGGCCGTGTCGCGGCAACGGCACCATTGGCTTGTGAGAACCCGGTCGACGATCGCATCCGCAGCCCTGATCGCCGCGCCAATCGCTCGCGCCTGTTCCCGGCCCCGTGCGTCGAGATTGCGTTGGGTGGCACAGTCGTCGAGCGTGAACGATGCGGGATCTCCGCTCCCGGGCGCAAGGGCGTGGCGCACGATGGCGACGATGCCGGGTTCGGACAGGCGGGCGAAACGAGCGTCGGCGTCGGCCGGCGTAGGTAGGAGGCAGAAGACTGCGAAAAACGTGAGCAAGAGAAGTAGGCGCGTCATCGGCAGACGGAAAATGCGAAGTCGGGAACGGATTGGGTGCACGAAGCTGACACTCCGGTCTAGAAGTTTCCCTTTGTGCTTGGCGGGCGTTTCCGGAATGCGTAGGCAGAAGAGTTGGTCAGTCGCGACACGTCGGTTTGGGTCGCGGCCTATCGAGAACCTGCCGGAGGGAACGCCGCGCAAAGATGGCCTCACCGAGAGCTGCTGCGCTAGTTTTATTCCTCACGCTTGAATGCCCACAATGTTTGTTTTGTGATCTATACCAGTATACGTTATTGCTTTTCACAATCAGTTACCGTTGTTCAATGAATGAGTGGAGAATTTTCCCGGTCTCCGCAAAGGAACCGGTCACATCATGGACACCGCCATACAGAATCGTTTTTCAGAACCGGTTGCCGTTTTTCGGGATCGGCGCCTTCCTGTAACGGCGATGCCGGCGGGTTACGCCGCACTGATTGGGGCGTACGATCTGGCGGTGCCGCTTCCGCGGAACCTCAGCGCCATCGGATCACGGCACAGGCTCGTGGAGCAAGACGGCTGGCGGATTTACTCACCGCGCTACACGCCGGACGCAAGCCTGCAAGGTCATCTCACCTTCGCCCTGAAGCACGAAGGGTTGGACTTGGCCGTCTTCAAGCGCCTGTTTGCGGCGACAGGCCCCGACGCCGTTGCCGATCTGGTCAGGGCCAGGCCCACGGGCGCCTATGCCCGGCGTGTCTGGTTCCTCTACGAATGGCTGACCGGAAGGCGGCTCGATCTCCCGAATGCTGAGCGCGGGGCCTATGCGCCGATCGTGGATGCGGACCGGCAATATGCCATCTCCGCCGCAACGTCTTCACGGCACCGTGTCAAGAACAATCTGCCAGGCACGCCGGCCTTCTGTCCGCTGGTGTTCCGCACCAATACGCTAGAGCGTTTCATCGCCATGGACCTTCAGACCCGGGCGCAGCAAGCGGTGGCCGCCGTGCGGCATGATCTGCTGGCGCGCACCGCTGCATTCCTGCTTCTTAACGACTCGAGGTCGAGCTTCGCCATTGAGGGCGAACATCCCCCGCAGGATCGCATCCAGCGATGGGCACGCGCGATCGGACAGGCTGGCCAGCTACCGATCGATCATGACGAACTGATACGTCTGCAGCGCATCGTGATCGGAGATTCCCGATTCGTCCGTCTGGGCCTCCGAACCGAGGGCGGCTTCGTCGGTCAGCATGACCGCGAGTCGCGTTCGCCGATCCCCGACCACATCAGCGCACGGCCGGATGATCTGGGACAGCTGATCGACGGCATCATCGCTTTTGACCGGGGAGTTGCCCAGCAGCTCGATCCCATCGTGGCCGCATCAGTTCTGGCCTTCGGCTTTGTCTACATCCATCCGTTCGACGACGGAAACGGCCGAATGCACCGCTACCTAATTCACCACGTCCTGGCCCGGCGCGGTTTCAACCCGCCGGGGGTCGCATTTCCGGTATCAGCGGCAATTCTGGATCAAGTGGACGACTACCGCGCAGCGCTCGAGGATTACTCGGAACGCCTGCTGCCGGTAGTGCAGTGGGAACCAACGGAATACGGCAACGTCCGGGTGCTGAACGATACCGGAGACTTCTACCGGTATTTCGATGCCACACGGCAGGCCGAGTTCCTGTACGGCAGCGTGCAGCGGACGATCGAACTGGACTTGCCGCGGGAAGCGGCATTCCTGGGACGGTACGACGCGTTTCGGAGGCGTCTGAACCTGATCGTCGACATGCCGAATCGGCTGTCGGATCTCCTGTTCCGGTTCCTTCACCAGAACGGCGGCACGCTTGCTCGCCGCAGGCGGGAAAGGGAATTCGCTGCCCTGACCGATGACGAGGTTCAACGTGTCGAGGCCATCTACCGGGAAGAGTTCGCCGACGACCGTCGCTGAACACGAGCAGAAGTCGGCTGGCGAAAGGCCGCGGCCACTGTCGGTGACCGCACGTTGGCTCCAATCACGATGACGAGTCCGGGCGCCGTAGCTGCTGTGGTCACCGGCCTTGTGATACGGGAGCGCGATGCGTGCGTTTGACGGGGCCGTGCGGCGGATGCTCGATGAGGTACTTCCGGTCCTTCGAAACGTAGATGGCCGTTTTTCCCTGCTTGTGGCACATCGCGACGCCGCTCTTTGGTGTGCGTCCCATCTCGTCAATGCGTTCAAGGTTGGCGTCCGTCATGCTAGAGCGGGATGGTGTCGGTGTTCCGGCTGTCGCTTTGGCCTCGCGTTCCTTGCGCTGGTGGGCGCCGGTCCGGTTGCGCTGCTCACTCTGCATGGTCATGCATGATCATTCTGGAGTTCGTCTGGAGCCAGTCTACCGCCGGAACCTCGGCTCTCCCATGTCCTGCTCGGCGGACTGGCAACAAGTTCGCAGTTCCATTCCCGCTGCTCGGTGGTGGACTTTCCCACGCGCTGGGGCATGCGGGCATTCCCGCGTGACCGGACGTGCCGACAAGTACTTGCCCCGGAACGTCGGGCCTTCCTCGGGTCGGGCGCCACGCCGATCGTAAAGGTGGGTGGTGGCGATGCGGGCGTGCCCGGGCCACTTCTGGACACGGTTGATGTTGGCGTTGTGCTGGAGGGCGGTGATCGTCGCGGTGGCGTAGCGCGAATGCACGCAGAGATCACCCACGCGCGCGTTGAACCCGATGGCTGCGCCGGAGTGCCGCACGACGTTCTCGTCGAACGACCGCGGATCGAGCGCGCGGCCATCTGTCCGGTTTCGGTTTCAATAGAGCGGTTGGAAGAGTGAGGCGGCGAGATTACCGCTCGCGCCAATGATGCTGTACCGGGAAGGAAGTGTGAATCTGCAGACGCAGGCGCGCGCAGTTTGAGCACCACTCATACCGTTGCAAGGAGCGACGCCAGTTCGCCCAGACCGATCACTTCGACGGCCTCGCTCCTAGGGTATCGTTCGATGCCCGAATACACGACGAATGAGCGCGTGGGATTGAGGTCCTGACGCGCGTGGTGAAATCCCTTGTCGAGCCGCGGGGCGAGGCCGCGCTTGATTTCCACCGCCCACAAGTCTCCACCTGGCATCTGGAGCACCAGGTCGATTTCGGCGCCAGCAGCTGTCCGGTAAAACCATGGCCTCACACGCTCCGGGGCGGCGCTGAGGAGGTTTTCCAGCACGAACCCTTCCCAGCTCCCACCGGCGACCGGATGACCCAGTACGGCATCCCGGTCGTCGAGGCCGAGCAGCGCGTGGACGATACCGCTGTCGCGTACGTAGACCTTCGGGGATTTCACCAGGCGCTTGCCGACGTTGGCGTGAAAGGGGGGCAGGCGTCGGACCAGCAGGAGGTCGACAAGCAGGTCGAGATAGCGGGCGATTGTCTTGCCATCGACGGCAAGGGCACGAGCGAACTGGGCCGCGTTGAGCAAGCCGCCCTGCATATGGGCCAGCATGGTCCAGAAGCGTCGCAGCGTTTCCGCCGGCACGCGCGGGCCTAGCTGCGGAACGTCACGCTCCAGGTACGTGCGGACAAAGTTGTCCCGCCAGACCAGGCTGGCTTCATCGCTATCGGCCAGAAAACTGTCCGGGAAGCCGCCCCGGATCCAGAGCTTCTCGTGCGTAACGGCGTCGACTTCGAGAACATTGAAAGGCCCGAGCTCGATATAGGCGATGCGGCCGGCAAGGGATTCTCCCGACTGCTTGAGGAGGTCGATCGACGCCGAACCCAGAAGCAGAAACCGGCCCGCGCGGATGTTTCGGCGGCGCTCCCTGTCGATGAGGCCCCGAAGTGTCTGGAACAGCTCCGGCACTCGCTGGACCTCGTCGAGGATCACCAGCTCTTTTTCGTGCCCGGACAGGTAAAGTGCGGCATCGCTTAGCTTCTCGCGGTCCGCTGTGTTCTCAAGGTCGAGATAGGTGCTCGCTCGTTCTTCAGCGATAAGCCCAGCCAGCGTGGTCTTGCCTGTTTGGCGCGGGCCTAGGAGGGCCGCGGCTGGGAACTGGTCCAGTCGAGCGCAGACAAGTTGCGATTTCTGACGCGATATCATCCTAGCATATATGGCATAGTATTCCAGAAATGCAATGATAAATTGGACACAAGGAATTTGAGAAGCGGGCTGCGGAACTCGGGAACACAACAATTTGAGCGCGGAATCACAGGCTTTTTCCGAGATGGTGCTCTCCGACCGTGTTCCGGCGGGCGAGCGCGCACCGCCCCCTTTGTGAGGACGCGGAAGCATGGGCCCCAGGCGGCACGGCGGCAAGCGAAACGCCGGTGGGCGGCGGTCCACGCAGGCGGGAGGCTGAGGACCGTGAAGAAGGCAGCGAGAAGAAAAGTCGGCGCGTCGAAAATCCGCGACAGGCAGCGTTACGCCACGATGGCGCCAGCCAGAGCGGACCGGCTCTGAATCGTTACAGGATCCGGTACACCTCGTACGTCGGGCCGGTCGGTTTCCGGTCACCCTTGCCCACGCACACGAGGCCGTTGAGCCAGGCGTATTCCGGTGCGCCGGTCTCGAAGAACGGGGCGATCCGGAAGTAGTACTCCGAAGGGTCGACGGTTTCTCCCGCGTTGAGCCGGCGCATCACGTCCTCGGGTCCGTGCCGGACGCCGAAGTAGGTCATGTAGACGAGGGCCCCGTCGTGGGTGCGGAGGGTCGCCCGGACATCCAGCCGAAGCGATCCGTCAGCACGGAGCACCAGCCAGTCGCCGCCGCCCTGGAGAACCTCGCCCCGGAAGTTGGGGCCCTCGAACGTTCCGCCGGTGACATTGACGTTGAGACGTCGCCCGGACGGCGTGTTGTCGAGCACGATGGGCTTGTCGACGGTCAGGTCGAAAACAGCGAGCAGTTCGGATTCGAGAGGCATGGATTGCTCCTGGAGGGGCGGGCGTGACGCTTCGCGTGCGCCGGTCGTTATACACGTCCGCGGTGGTCCCGGTGTGCCGGACGTCCGCCGGCCGGCGGGGTCTGACCGCACGGGCACAACAGCGGATGATTTGGTTACCCGCTGGCCGTCCTGCCAGCCGGCTGCCGCGTCGATGTCAGGTACTGGCTGGTCGGGGGGCCACGGATTGCTCGCAGATCGCGGGCCGGCGCACAGGGCACGGCGCCGCGAAGGTATCTTCTGCACCTGGTTTGGCAGCCGGCCTGGCCGGGAATGGAGTCCCCGCCGATCCGGCAGCTGCAAAACCGTATTGCACCCTGCGTCTACCCCGGTTGGCAGGCGCGCGATCACCTGGGCTGAGGCCACGCCATGGCAGGACACATCGCGATCCTCGGCATCTTCGTTGCCGATGTCACGTTCCGGACCGACCGCCTGCCGCAGATGGGCGAGACCGTCATCGGCGAGAGCGTGGCGCTGAGCCCGGGGGGCAAGGGATCGAACCAGTCGGTCGCCGCGGCCAGGCTTGGCGCCGAAGTCCGGTTCATCTCCATGGTTGGCCGTGACGCCTTTGCGGACATGGCGTATGCAGCCTGGGCCGACGCGGGCGTGGAGCCCCTGGTGGCCCGGTCGGAGCGCCTGGCGACGGGGGCCGCCTCGGTGGTGGTGAACGCGGCGACGGGCGAGAACGCGATCGTCGTGTGTCCGGGCGCGGCCTTCGAGCTCTCGGATGCGGATGTCGATGCGGTGGCGGACGCCATCCGCACGGCCGCCGTCTTCGTCACCCAGCTCGAGCAGCCGGTCCCGGCCGCGATGCGGGGACTTGCGATCGCGAGGGAGGCGGGGGTGACGACCGTCCTCAACCCGGCTCCCGCCGCGACGGTTCCGGAGCGCATGCTCGGGCTTTGTGACTACGTGACGCCGAACGAGACAGAGGCTTCGGCCATGACCGGTCTTGCGGTGGGGAGCGAAGACGAGGCCCGCGCCGCTGCGCGCGCGCTCAGGGAGCGCGGGGCCGGGGCGGCCGTGATCACGCTGGGCGCCGAGGGGGCGCTCTTCGACGGTCCCGGGGGCGGGTACCTCGTGCCGGCGTTTCAGGCGGGCCCGGTTGTGGAAACCACGGGGGCCGGGGATGCCTTCAACGGGGCATTCGCGGTGGCGCTTGCCGAAGGCCGAGAGCCAGTTCAGGCAGTGCGCTTTGGATGTGCGGCCGCCGGCCTCTCGGTTACGCGACCAGGAACGGCGCTCTCCATGCCGCATCGTGCCGAGGTGGAGACGTTGTTGGATGGGGTGTGACCAATCCTCTACCGTAGGAAGTGGGAATGACCTTGACCGTCGCACACTGTTGCCTGTTTGCGAGTTCGGTACGACGGGCTTGGAGTCCTCGTGGCGCTTGAGCGAAGCGCCTAAACCAGCACCGTGCTTGACGACAATCGGGGTAGACTGGCCAGATCGTTCGATTCGGCTAGCGAGGACGTGTCCGATGCAGGATCGCAACTCTGAATTCACCGCAGTCGGGCACGCGCCGGAACCCGATCCGGTGATTGATGCGTACAAGTGCGACATAGACCGCACGCTTCTTCGACAGAACCTGCTGCGAACCGTGACGGAGCGGGTAGAGAACCTGATGGCCCTGCAGCGCTTGGCGGCGGAAGCACGCCGGGCTGGACAGTCTCTGCGAGGTGACACCTGACCGACTTCGAGGCAGCCCTTCGGTCCCTCTGCGAAGCGGGAGTCGAATTCGTCGTCGTTGGCGGGCTTGCCGCCGTCATTCACGGGTCGGCACGACTCACCCAGGACATCGACGTCGTCTATTCGAGGTCCAGCGCCAATATCGTACGCCTCGTCGCGGCACTTGGTCCCCATGCGCCGTACCTGAGGGGGGCGCCACCCGGCCTGCCGTTCGAGTGGAGTGCTGCGACCGTCGAGCGTGGGCTCAACTTTACGCTCACGACGGCGGTTGGAGATATTGATCTGCTCGGGGAGATCACTGGTGCCGGCGACTACGATGCCCTCGTTCCCGACACTGTGGAAGTGGATATTTTCGGGTTCCAATGCCGCTGCCTGGACCTGCCGCAGCTCATCGGCGCCAAGCGCGCCACCGGCCGGCCGAAGGATCTGGACGCGCTCGCCGAACTGGAAGCACTGCTGGAGGAACGCGGAGCGTAAACGGCCCACGATGCCGGAGGATGGTGGTAAGGCCGGGCGCCGGAATGGACGGTGCGTTTTGGATGTGCTGTCGCCGGCCTCTCG